>DBEWTI010000143.1:0-5156 GCA_048205975.1 Collinsella sp. | reverse complement strand
GCGGCACCGGCGCGCGCAAGCCCGCGCACGACGCTCGACAAGTTGCCCTTGTGGTAGTCGACCACCACGATCTTCGGTTCGCCCACGCGACCCCTCCACTTCTCATCATCCAAAACCACCACGAAGGTGCCTGTCCCCTTTGTGGTGGTTTTTGCCCTTACGGCGGTTGCAGCGGTTACAGCGAGCCCTTGGTGCTGGGGATGCCCTGCACGCGGGGATCGAGCTCGCAGGCGTGACGCATCGTACGGCCCACGGCCTTAAAGGCGGCCTCGATAATGTGATGCGAGTTGCCGCCCGCCAGCTCGCGCACGTGCAGCGTGAGCTTGGCGTCGCGCGCAAAGGCATAGAAGAACTCGACGGCTAGCTCAGTATCGAAGCTACCCACGCGCTCGGTCGGCACGGGCAGCTCGCAATAGGCCTGGCCGCGACCCGAAATGTCCACAGCGGCCATCACGAGCGTCT
Organism: Collinsella sp.; assembly: GCA_048205975.1. Classification (GTDB taxonomy): domain Bacteria; phylum Actinomycetota; class Coriobacteriia; order Coriobacteriales; family Coriobacteriaceae; genus Collinsella. The sequence continues at coordinate 4,694 of DBEWTI010000143.1, read as the reverse complement.
CGTCCATGGCAATCGCCGCGTCGGCAAAGCGCGTAATACCCGACTTGTCGCCCAGCGCGTGGCAAAACGCCTCGCCCAGCACAATGCCCGTGTCCTCGACGGTGTGGTGCGCGTCGACCTCAACGTCGCCCACCGCGTCCACCGTCAGATCGAACAAACCATGGCGGCCAAAGGCGTTGAGCATGTGGTCGAAAAACGGCACGCCGGTCGAGATATCGCACACGCCAGATCCGTCCAGGTCGAGCTTTACGACAATGTCGGTCTCGCCCGTCTTGCGGGTTACCTCGGCATAGCGGTCCATCTACATCTCCTCCTTCACCAGCGCGGCAAACGCGGCCAGCACCTCGTCGTTTTCTTGCGGGGTACCCACGGTAATGCGCAGACAGTCCGCGAGCCCCGGCGCGTAGCTAAAGTCGCGCACCAAAATTGAATACTCGACGCGCAGACGCTCGCGCACGCGCGTGGCATGCGGCGTGCGCACGAGCACAAAGTTCGCCGCGCTCGGCCATACCTCCACGGACAGGCCCTCGGCAGCCATTGCGCGCAGGGCGCACAGCTCGCGCTCGCGCTCGGATGCGACCTGCGCCACCACGGGCATGTAGGCATCACGGGCACGCACGCAGGCAAGCGCGGCGGCCTGGCTCAGCACGTTGACCGAATAGATCTGGCGAATCGCCGCGAACACGTCGATGACTTCGGGTGCCGCGATCACGTAACCCAGACGCGTACCGGCAGCGCCAAACGCCTTGGACAACGTATGCAGAATCACCAGGTTGGGATGCTCGGCGATAAGCCCCTGCGCCGTGGTGGCCGCGCCAAACGAATCGTCGGCAAACTCAACGTAGGCCTCGTCGACCATGACCATGCCGGGGCACGCATCGCACAGCGCCGCGACAAAGTCGAGCGGTGCCACGTCGCCCGTGGGGTTATTGGGCGAGGTCACGATGGCCAGGTTGCACTCGGGTGCCGCCGCAAGCACGGCTGCCTGGTCGAGCTCAAAGGTCGCCGGGTCGCGCCACACATCGCGCACCTCGGTCTGGCACAGAGACGCAAAGAAGGCATACTCGCTAAAGCACGGCGGGCAGTTGAGCAGGGTCCTCCCCGCGCCACCAAACGCCAGCAGATAGTTATAGAGCAGCTCGTCGCCGCCGTTTCCCACGCAGACATTCTCGCGCGTCACGCCATGCCAGGCAGCAAGCTCGTCGCGCAGGTCGTTCGACATGGGATCGGGATAGCGGTTGAGCGGTGTGGCAGCCAGGGCCGCATCAACCGCCTCGCGCACGCCGACGGGCACGGGATAGGTGTTCTCGTTGGCCGAAAGATTGATGCGCGTGGGCGTAAAGTTAGGATTGTAGGGCTCAATACCGGCCAGGTAGGGCTGGACGAGTTCCTTCATGCGCGGCGTGAGTTCGGCCATATTAGACCTCCTCGCCGGTCACGCCGGCAACATCCGCGCTTGCAGCCGCCAGGTTCACTCCCTCGGCAACCGTCTCCACGGCGTCGCCCGGCCAGGCAACCTTGGTCAGGTCGGCCGCGGCGAGCGACTCGGCGCTCACGGCACCCTCGCCCTGCTCCAACACGCGGCGACGCAGTGCGGCCGAAAGCGCGTGTGCCCACAGCCCCTCGGCCTCGGCCAGACGCTGCGTGGCGGGAGCGTCGGAGAGCAGGCCCTTGGGCGTATAGCAAATGACGCTCGAACGCTTGACGAATTCTTCGACCGAAAGCGGGTTGGAGAACACGGCCGTGCCGCCGGTCGGCAGCGTGTGGTTGGGGCCGGCAACATAATCGCCGAGCGGCTCGGAGCTCCAAGCGCCCACAAAGATGGCGCCGGCGTTGCGAATGCCGCCGAGCAGGCCCATCGCATCCTTGCAGTGCAGCTCAAGGTGCTCGGGCGCCACGGTGTTCACGGCCTCGACGGCGGCAGCCATGTCGGCGGCCACCACGATGGTGCCTTCGTTATCGAGCGAAGCGCGTGTGATCTCGGCGCGCGGCGACTGCGCCACCAGGATGTCGATGCCCGCCTCGACCTCGCGCGCAAACTGCTCATCGCAGGTCACCAGATAGCAAGCCGCCAGCGGATCGTGCTCGGCCTGGGCCATCAGGTCGGCCGCGACTACCATGGGCTTGGCCGTGGCATCGGCCAGCACGCAGACCTCGGAGGGACCGGCGACCATGTCGATGCCCACATCGCCCGAGACAATCTGCTTGGCAGCGGCGACAAAGGCGTTGCCCGGGCCGGTAATCTTGTCGACACGCGGAATGGTCTCGGTACCGTACGCCAGCGCGGCCACGGCCTGAGCGCCGCCCACCATATAGATCTCGTCCACGCCGCCGAGCTTGGCCGCGGCAAGCGTGTAGGGGCTGATCAGGCCGTCCTTTTGCGGCGGGGTCACCATGACCACGCGCTTGACGCCGGCCACTTTGGCGGGAATGGCGTTCATGAGCACGGTGGAGGGGTACTGCGCGCGACCGCCCGGCACGTAGATGCCGGCCGCAGCGAGCGGGGTCACCTTAACGCCGAGCATCGTGCCATCCGGGCGCGTGGTAAACCAGCTCTGCTCGACCTCGCGCTGGTGGAACTCGCGAATCTGGCGCGCAGCCTTTTCGAGCGCGGCGACAAAGGCCGGATCGAGATCTTCGAGCGCGGCATCGATCTGCTCCTGCGGGAGACGGAAGCTCTGCAGCTCAACACCGTCAAAACGCTGGCAGTAATCGCGCACCGCGGCATCGCCGTTGGCACGCACGTTGGCCACGATATCGCGGGCGGCGTCGACGATATTTTGCGGCAGCACGCCCTTACGGTTGAGCTGGTTGGTAACGAGGCGCTCACCGGGAGCAAGCTTGATGGTCTTCATTTCGGTATCCCCTATCGGTCGAGGTTGTGTTCGAAAAACGAGAGACCGGGCGGCGGCGCCAGTCGGCCCGCCGCCCGGACGTTGGGGCGCCCGTGCGTGCTCGCGCTATTGTGCCGAGCCCGCAACGGGCTCAAAATGCTTGTCCTTAACAGCCGCGGCCAGGCGATCTGCCAGATTGCGTACGCGCGGGTCCAGACGTGCGGCGCCCGGATTGACAAAGAAGCGGGCCGTGCAGTCCATGATGCGACCAGTAATAACGAGGTCGTTATCGCGCAGCGTGGCGCCCGTGGCGGTAATATCCACGATGCGATCGGTCATGCCAACGATGGGGCCCAGCTCGATGTTGCCGTGCAGCGAAACGATGTCGGCGTTCACGCCGCGCTCGGCATACCAGGTGCTCGCGATGCGCGGATACTTGGTGGCCACGCGAAGCGACCCGCGACGGGCATAGTTGCGCTCGGCCTGACCAGCGCGCCACGCGGGCTCTGCCTCGATAAACGCGCACAGGCCGTAGCCCAGATCGACCAGCTGCAGCAAGTTGAGGTCGGCCTCGATGAGCGAGTCCCAACCGCAGATGCCGCAGTCGGCACCGCCACAGCCCACAAAAGCGGGCGCGTCGCTGGGACGCACGATGACAAACTCGATATCGCCGACCGTGCCCTCGCCGGCACGCGTGTCGCGGCCGCGCACGATCAGGTGACGGCCGGGGTCGCGCAACTCAGAGACGTCTAAGCCCGCGGCCTCGAGCACGTCGAGCGTTTCGGCCTTGAGCGAGCCCTTGGGCACGGCGATGCGTAGCGGGCCCTCGGCGCCACGGCCCACGGCGTGGTCGCCATCGGGGGCGGCGTCCTCGGCCGAGGTGCGCGCGGCCTCCAGACGCTCGAGCGAAAAGGCGAAACCCGCCGCCGGCACCTCGATGCCGTCGCCAAATGCGCCGGTAAAGATGGAGTCGTAGCGGCCGCCCGAACCGACCGGGTCAGGCAGGCCGCCGGCATAGGCCTTAAAGACCAGACCCGTGTAGTAATCGAAAGAGTTCATGATGGAGAAGTCGAAGGACAGCACCTGGGCGTCCCCGGGAGCCAGGCCCTCGACCAGGGCGCGCAGCTCGCGCGTGAGCGGCGCGACAATGCCCGCCGCCGCCAGCAGCGCATCGACGCGGTCGAGTACCTCGGCGCCGCCGTGCAAGCGCGGCAGCTCGCTAATAGCGGCCTTGACGGCATCGGACTCGGTGCTTGCCGCCACGCGGGCATCGAGGCCCACAAAGTCGTTGGCGTGCACGCAGCGCAGGGCCTCGGCAGCCAGCTGGCGATCCTCGCATACCGCGAGCAATTCCTTAAAAGGACGCACGCTACCTGCGATAATGCGCGCATCGGGAAGTGCCAGCCCGCGTACGGCCTCCGCCACCAGCGAAACAATCTCAACATCGCCCGCGGCATCACCCGCGCCGATAAGCTCAAAGCCCAACTGCGTAAACTGACGCGAGCCACCGGCATTGCGCTGGCACTCGCGAACCACCGGCGCCTCGTAGCGAAGGCGCAGGGGCAGGTCGGCCGCGCGCATGCGGGTCGAAACCAAGCGCACGATCGGCAGCGTGTTGTCGGGACGGACCACCAGCAGGCGGCCGTCATCATCAAAGAGCTTAAACGGCGTGTCCGCAATGCGGCCGCCATCCTCGAGCGAACCCTTGTCCTCGAGCAACGGCGTCTCGACCGGAAGGTAATGATGCTCCCTGAAGCAGCCCTTCACCGTCAGCGCGATCTCCTCGCGCGCCTGAGCCTCCTCGGGCAATATGTCCCTGAATCCCCACGGTGTGGCCGTCATCTGGTGAGCCTCCTCATG
>DBEWTI010000141.1:0-5471 GCA_048205975.1 Collinsella sp. | reverse complement strand
TCATTTTGCGGCACTTGGGGACGTTCCTTTTCTGCCGGCCTTTTAGGAACGTCCCCAAGTGCCGGCAGATTGGGACAGTCCTTCTCCCTGGCGCCAAAGACTGTCCCCAATGGCTAGTCGTTTAAGAACGTCCCCAATGACTAGGTAGAAAAGCGCCCGTCGGCGGTGGTGCCGGCGGGCGCTGCTGTGCGATATGTCGCGTAGTGGGCTTAGTGCCTCATGAAGTGATACTCGATCACATTGCTGTAGGGGTGACCCGGGCCCACGATGCCCTGGGGGAACAGCACATGGTGCGGCGTGTCGGGATACATCTCGGCCTCGAGGGCAAAGCCGGCGCCCCAGCCATAGTTGGCGTCGTCCTTGGCGTGCTCGTCACCCAGCCAGTTGCCGGTGTAGAGCTGCACACCCGGGGCGGTGGTGTAGTAATCCATCTCACGACCGGTCCACATCTCCTCGACGTGCAGGGCGCGACGCAGGTTGCGACCGTACTGGTAGCCGCCGATGCACAGGCAGTGGTCGTAGCCACGGGCCTGCTTAATCTGCGGATCGTCGGCTTCCATACCGGGTGCGACGGGACGTAGCTCACGGAAGTCGAACGGCGTGCCCTCGACCGGAGCGATCTCGCCGGTGGGGATGTTCTGGTCGTCGATGGGCAGGTAGTGGGCAGCGTTGGCAACAAAGAAGTGCTCGCAGTCCATGCCGGCATTGTGGCCGGCAAGGTTAAAGTACGTGTGGTTGGTCATGGACACGTAGGTGGCACGGTCGCTCTCGCAGCCGTACTCGATACGGAAGCGGCCCGTCGGCGTTACGGTAAACACGGCCATAAACGTGCGGTTGCCGGGAAGTCCCAGCTCGCCGTCCTCAAGCGAGGTGGTCATGCGCACGGCGTTATGGACCTCGTCGAGCTCAACGTCCCATACGCGCTTGTGCAGGCCGTGCTCAAGATCGCTGTGCAGGTTGTTGACGCCCTCGTTGGCGGGCATGTGCCAATCCGTGCCGTCAATGGTGATCGTGGCGCCCGCGGTTCGGTTGGCCACGGGGCCGATAGTCGCGCCAAAGCAGGCGGGGTTGTCAAAGTAATCCTCGAGCTTATCGAAGCCCAGCACCACATCGCGTACGTTGCCGGGGATGTCGGGCACGTCAATGCCCAGAACGGTGGCGCCGTAGTCCATAATGCGAACGCAGATCTCGGGCCCGTTGAGGGTGTAGCGATGAACGGGGGTACCGCACGGCGCGGTGCCGAAAAGCTCGGAAGTGATCATTTGGTTCCTAACATCGAGGTATTTCGGACAAACTGTAGCGCGAACAGGCGAGATTATCACTACATCCCACTAAAGCAGGGGGTAATTTTCTCAAAAAAAGTAATGAAGGCGCAGTTGAAGCGTTCATTTTTGGTCCGCGCGAATCTGATACAATTTGTTCGTTACTGTTTGAATTGATGTACGCGTGGAACAGCGAGGACTCATCGTGATTAAGGCAGAGCGACAGGATAGGGTTCGTCAGCTGCTCGAGGAGCAGGGAACGGTCTCGGTCAAGGAGATCTCGGACGCGCTGGGCGTTTCGGACATGACGATCCGCCGCGATCTGGAGGAGCTTGCAAGCTTGGGCGAGATCGAGCGCGTGCACGGCGGTGCCCGAAGTGCCCAGGGCCGCCCCCATGCGATGCTGCGCCACGAGTACTCGCACAGCGAAAAGCGTTCCAAACATGCTGAGGAAAAGATGCAGATCGCGCGCCGTGCCGTGGAACTCATCGAGGAAGGCTCGACCATCTTTTTGGGTACGGGCACTACGGTGGAGCAGATGGCCTCGATGCTGCCGGCGTTTCGCCTGCGCATCGTGACCAACTCGCTTTCGGTGTTCAACCTGCTCGAGGAGCGCGAGGACTGCGACTTGTGCCTGGTGGGCGGCATGTACCGCCGCCGCACTGCCGCCTTTGTGGGCCCCACGGCCGAGGACACCCTGCGCGCGCTGGGGATTGACGCGGCCTTTATCGGCGCGAACGGCATTTTGGATGGCGACGTGTCCACGTCCAACATGGACGAGGGCCGCATTCAGCAGCTCGCCTTTAGCAAGGCCGATTCGCGCTACCTCATCGCCGACTCCAGCAAGATCGGCAAGCGCGACTTCTACACCTTCTGCCGTCTGGACAGCCTGGACGCCGTGGTATGCGAGCCGAGTATCTCGGCAGAAGACCGCGCCGCCATCGAGGAGCACACGCAGGTCATTTGCTAACTAGCGCTGTAGAAGGTATTTCTGCCCTCTGCCGGCGTGGATGATTGTCGCGTCAACGTGACACGAAATGACGCGCAAATGTGCGCGGATAGCAAGAACGAGGTCATTCCGAGAAATGGCTAGATTCCGTATTTTGCCCTGATGTCCCTTGAGAATGAATCGTAATCTTCGTAGAGCCCCTCGCTGCTTTCATCCTCGGCTCGGCTCATGCGCTCAAGGAGTTTATCCTTTGGGGATTCTTTTGTAATTGCTTGTTCGCCATCGGGTGTTGTGGATCGCATGAATAATTCCAGAGCTTGGGCGTCTTTGAGTGTGTAGCCCGTTGAACGACCTGCTCCAGTTTTTTCGATTGCACCGCAAATAACAAGCTTGCTGAGAGTCCGTTTGATCGTCACTTCGCTGATGTCGGGGCTGTTGGACTGGATGTCGGATTTCTTTATGACGCCGGGTCTTTGCTGAAATAGAACGGCGATTCGGTGTTGCTTCGACACGGGGCGGACACTGGATCTTATCAAGGTGCGCTCCTCGAGTTGTCGGTATGCGGCCAAAGTGGTTCCGAGCATGAAGCGGATGAAGGGTGCCTCCGTGTTTTCATTTTCATTCCATCCGGTGGAGCTGGCAGCGAGTGCGTTGTAATAAAGCGCCTTGTTGTCTTCAATGAGTCGTTCGATGCTGATATAACGTGCGACGTCGTAACCAGTCTTTTCGAGCAGCAGCGTTGTGAGGAGTCGACTCATCCTTCCGTTGCCATCGTTGAAGGGGTGAATGCTGACAAAATCAAAGATGAAGCGGAATGATATGAGGAGGGGGTCGCAGACTTGGCGAGATAAAGCATCGTTGAGAGATTTACAAGCTTCTTCGATAAGCCTCGGGGTTGCTAGGGCCGAAGGGGGCCTAAAGCGCACATATCGATTGCCCTGGTCATCGATGGAGACGATTTCGTTATCGCCATCTTTCCAATGACCCCCATATGAGATGGCTGTGTGTGTCATGAGGTCACGATGTAGCTGCAGAATGACCGACGGGGTGATGGGAATGGAATCGTGTTGCTCGTGAATAAGCGATAGTACGTCTCGGTATCCAGCGATCTCTTCCTCTGCACGGGAGCTTGGTTTGGTGGAATACGCCATAATCGCTTTGAGTCTTTTTTGAGTGGTAACGATTCCCTCAAGCCCGTTGGAGGATTGGGTGCTTTGAATCTTTGCTTCCTCCATAAGAGACGACAGAAGCTCAGGTTTGACTTGGCTCAGAACAAGCTGCCTGCCTTTATATTCGCGTATCGAGAGAAGGAGGTTGGTGATTGGAGTTATTTCGAGCTCCGCTGGAACTGTGGCGTAATCGAACTGGCGCATGGGGCTCCTTTCGGTATCACGAACATAACTTCGGTATCATATTACCATGAAATGATACCGAAAGTATGTTCGCGATACCGAAAACTAGAGACCGCGTTTCATGGCTGCGTGGAAAGATTGGATTCCACCATCTAATTGTCTCAATTTGTAACAGCTAGGGGTGAAAAACTCGGCTAGATGTTACAGATTGAGATTTTGTTGGAACGGGTCACGGGTTTGTCTCGTTCTGTAACATCTGGGCGGCAAAAATCGGTCTAGATGTTATGGATTGAGATCTTGCAGGGCAGCCCATCCGTTTGTCTTGATCTGTAACAGTTAGGACCGAAAAACCCTGCTAGATGTTACGGATTAAGACAAACGCGCGGTGCCAGCTGAATCAAAGAAAAAAGGCCGCATGCGAACCCGTGGAGGGATTCACATGCGGCCGACAGGGGGTACGCGGCTTGAATTAGGCCATGAGCAGGCCGGTCTCCGCGACGTTCTTGTACCAGTACGCGCTGGCCTTGGGATAGCGCTTCTGGGTCTCAAAGTCGATGTAGAACAGGCCGTAGCGCTTGTTATAGCCGTTGGTCCAGGAGAACTGGTCCTGCAGCGACCACACAAAGTAACCGTCGACGTTCACGCCGCCGTCAATCGCCTTGAGGATCCACGCGAGATGCTGGCGCATGTAGTCGATGCGAGGGGCGTCGTCGATAAAGCCGTCCTAGGCATTGAATGGATGGATTGTGACGCCCTTCACAACACGATTGACTGTCCCATTTGGACTTGGCGTGTCCGGCGTGTTTCCAACGCGAATTGAATTTAAAAGTGCAACAGTTTGGGCAACCATCACAAAAGGTAATGCAAGATAAGATTCGGGCAGGCACTCTGCGCTGTCAAAAGTAAAAGAAATGCCGCTGTAGGGATTGTCGGACTTTTGCTGAATTGCAATTACCTTTTGTGCGATATTGTCATGGTCAATTTCATTAAGAATATCTAGATCGTACTGGCGAGTGTATTCGTTTTCGCTAACGAATACGAATACAAGGGTTTTACTGTCCACGAATGATTTTGGTCCATGACGATAACCCATGGAAGTGTCGTATGAGGTGGCAATAAGACCATGTGCCAGCTCAAGAATTTTAAGCTGAGCTTCTTGAGCGAGTCCTCCAAAAGAGCCAGATCCAAGATACGTCACGCGATTAAAATCATCATCTAAAAATGCAGCAATCTCGTGTTCGCGTAAAATAACTTGTTCGCCCATCTCGGCGGCAATGCTGACCCAACTTTCCTTCTGGTTGATCGATGCATCGTCAAAAATAAGCGTGGCTAAGAGCTCCATGCAGGTATATGATCCCGTCATGGCGAATCCGCCATCGTTTGCTCGAGGGATTAATACCGTATGGGAATCCGGATCAGCTGCAGATTTGACGGCGAGCTTTCCATTGGGTGCACAGGTGATGTTGAGAAACTTTGCCTGCTTCACGCACTTTCGGACGACTTCAATTGCCGCAAGAGACTCTGGGCTGTTGCCAGAGCGTGCAAAAGAAACGAGAAGAGTTGGTTCATCAGGATTAACGAAGTCGAGCGGAGCGGATACGATATCGGTAGTAGCAATGGATTTGAACTCATAGCGTGACGTGTCTCCTGCATGCCTAAGGTAAGGCGCGCATGTGTCTCCGACATAGTCCGAGGTCCCCGCTCCGGTGAAAATGACGACAAGACGTCCGTCTGCCATAGATCTAGCATCAGATAAAAACGTCTCAATATCGTCAAGTTGGTTTCTATAGATCAAAAATGTATCGCGCCAGAGTTCGGGCTGTTGCATAATTTCAGAAGTAGTGGTAGCTGCCCCAAGCTGTTTCAGCTCATCGTGCGTGCGGTGAAACATAATATGACACCTCTCTA
>DBEWTI010000137.1:0-23086 GCA_048205975.1 Collinsella sp. | reverse complement strand
ACGGCCACGATGAACATGCCCAGCAGCGACAGGCCAATGGGCCAGTACCAGGCGAGGATGACGCCCAGACCGACCGCGATACCCTTGCCACCGTGGAAGTTGAGGTACGGCGAGAATATGTGGCCCCATACGGCCGCCAGGCAGATGACACCGAGCATCCAGTCGCCAGGGGCTCCAGGCGCCATGATGTTCGGCGGAAAACCATAGCCTAGATCGGCGATGAGCGGACGGGCGATAAGGACGCAGATGGCGCCCTTCAAGCAGTCGAGCAGCAGCGTGAGCGCCGCGACCTTGGGGCCGGCCACGCGCAGCGCATTGGTTGTGCCGATGTTGCCGGAGCCCGCCTTGCGAATGTCCGTGTGGTTGAACATGCGGCCCAGGATCAGGCCAAACGGAATCGCTCCGATAAAGAACGAGACCACGGCGCAGATGGCGGTCAGCAGAATCGGATTATGCATCCTTTTGTTCCTTCTTCCTAAAGAAGAGTCGAATGGGCGTGCCGGCAAAATCGAAAGTCGAGCGCATGCGGTTCTCCACGTAGCGCTGGTAGGTGTCGTTGACCAGGTCGCTATGGTTGACGAAGAACGTGAACGTCGGCGGGTTGATGCCCGTCTGAGTCACGTAGTGCATGCGCAGGCGGCGCTTGCCGTCCACCACGGTGTGGCCGAACTCGCGCAGGTCGGTGAGGAAGGTGTTGAGGCGCGAGGTGGTGATCTTTTGCGAGCGCGTCTTCTCGGCGGCGTCGACCATCGCCCAGATCTTCTCGACGCTGCGGCCAGTGAGGGCAGAGATGCGCAGGTACTGGGCCCAGGGAGCCATAACGCCCAGACGGCGGTCGACGGTCTCCATGCAGGCCTCGCGCTTGCGGTCGTCGTCGAGCAGGTCCCACTTGTTGAGCAGCACGACGATGGCGCAGCCGCGCTCGATGGCCAAGCCCATGACCTTCTGGTCCTGCTCGGTAACGCCCACGGAGGCGTCGACGACGAGCAGTGCCACGTCGGCGCGATCGATGGCGCGCAGGCCGCGGACCATCGAGTAGTACTCGATGTTCTCGTACACGGTGCTCTTCTTGCGAATACCCGCGGTGTCAACCATGCGGTAGTGCTTGCCGTTGCGCTCGACGACCGTGTCGATGGCGTCGCGCGTGGTGCCGGCGATGTTCGAGACGATGGAGCGGTCGGCGCCCAGGATGCGGTTGAACAGCGACGACTTGCCGGCATTGGGGCGGCCGATGATGGCGACGTTCAGGGCGTCGGGGAACTCATCGGTGACCTCTTCCTCCTCCTCCGGAAGCAGGGCCACGATATCGTCGAGCAGGTCGCCCGTGCCGTGGCCATGCAGGGCCGAGAGGGGCGTGGGCTCACCGACGCCGAGCGAATAGAACTCCCAGATGCTGTCGTTTTCGCGATCGGGGTTGTCGAGCTTGTTCACCAGTAGAAAGACCGGCTTGTCGCAGCGCTTGAGCATGCGGGCGACCGACTCGTCCTCCTCGGTGACGCCGGTGCGGCCGTCGACCACAAACAGGATGACGGCGGCTTCCTCGGCGGCGGCGAGGGCCTGGTCGCGGATGGACGTGGCAAAGACGTCATCGCTCTTGAGCGGCTCGATGCCGCCCGTGTCGACAATGGTGAACTCGCGGCCGTTCCAATCGGCCGTGTGGTATGAGCGATCGCGCGTGACGCCGCGGGACTCATGGACGATGGCGTCCGAGGTTTGGGCTAGGCGGTTAACGAGCGTGGACTTGCCCACGTTGGGGCGTCCGACGACGGCGACGATAGGTTTCATCTGCTCTCCTTTAATGGATAGGGTCAGCGGAATTAGTAGAGTCTGCGGGCACAATGCCAAGGATATGCTCCAGGGTATCGAGCAGCTCATGCGGCATGGTCGACACCACATGAACCTCGGCGCCGCGACTGGTAAGGCTTGCGAGTAAATCGTCACGATGATACTCGTCAAGCGTCATGCCGTCAGCGTTGAACATGAGCTTAGGCACAAAGAGCATAACCCCCGACAGGTCTTGGGGCAGCTGCTCCAGAATGTCACACGCGACGATGAGGCCGGTCACGTCCACGTTGCCGCCGAAGTAGCGGTTCTTGATGGCCGTAACAGTGCCGCCGAGACCATGCGGCGACTCCACAAAGCGCGCCACGGTGTCGCGCGCGCTGGCGCCGGAGAGGCACAGCAGGTGCTGGCTGCGGGCGGCGATGGCCTCGCGGACGCGGGCCAGTCGCTCGGCATCGGTAGCCAGCACGTCGTCGGTCTCGTCCAGATACGAGCGGATCATGCCGATGCCGTCGTAGTACTGCGGGTAACCGTCGTAAAAGTCTGCCTCGGGAGGATCGATGCCGGCGTCCAGATAGAACTCGTCGCTCATCTGGAAGGTGTGGCGGCCAAAGCGCTCGTAGGCGCGGTCCTGGTAGGGACGGATCATGGCAATGGTCTCGCGCGCTAGCTCGGGCTTGTCGCTGTAGGACCAGCTAAAACGGTTCTGATGCTTGGTAAAACCGAGCGGCACAATGCCCAGGCTTGTGATTTGCTCGTGCTCCTCGCAAAAGCGCAGAGTCTTTTCCAGCTCCTCGCCGTCGTTCATGCCGGGGCACAGCACAATCTGCGCATGAATCTCGATGCCGGCGGCCATGATGGCCTCGAGCACGTCCATGCCACGTTGGGCGTTGCGGCCCATCATGCGGCGGCGGACGTCGGGGCTTACGGCGTGGACCGACACGTTCATGGGACTCATGTTGCGCTGGATGACGTTTTGCACGTCCTCGTCGGTGAGGTTCGTAAGCGTGACAAAGTTGCCTTGCAAAAAGCTTAGGCGATAGTCGTCGTCGCGAATATAGAGCGTTGAACGGCCGCCCTTGGGGAGCATGGTCATAAAGCAGAACACGCAGGCGTTTACGCAGGTGCGCATGCCGTCGAAGATGGGACCATCGAATTCAAGGCCCCAGTCCTCTCCCGGGAAGCGGTCGAGCTCGACGGGGGTGACGCTGTTGTCGCGCGGGTCGAAAACCTCGAGGTCGACGGTATCATCGTCGGCTTCCCAGAGCCACACAATCATGTCGGTAAGCTGCTCACCGTTGACCGTGAGCACGCGCATGCCCCGCTCGATACCCACATCCCACGCGGGCGATTCGGGACGCACGTTCTTTACGAGCGCGCCCTCACCCGGCTCGGGGTCGCGGCTGCGCCCGTAATCGGCCACCTCGGCGGCGTATGCGGGTACGGTCTGGTCCATGGTTAGCGGCAAAGCTCCTTGATGCGCTCGACGGCGCGTTCGATGTGTTCTTGCGGGGTGGAGGCTCCGGCGGTGATGCCGATGTGGTGAGCTTCGGTAAACCACGCGGCCTGGAGCTCAGAAGCTTCCTCGATGTGATACGTGCGCTCGCAGGCGTCTGCGCAAATCTGCGCCAGGCGGCGGGTGTTGCCTGAGTTCTTGCCGCCCACCACGACCATGCAGTCGCAGCGGTTAGCAAGTGTGGCTGCTGCTCGTTGACGCTCACTCGTGGCAGCGCAGATGGTGTTGATCACACGTAGCTCCTGCACGCGCGGGGTGATAGCTGCCACGACCTCGGCGAGGTTCTGTGCGGTCTGAGTGGTCTGCACGACGAGGCCTACCTTGCCCTTGAGCGACAAGGCGGTGGCGTCGGCGGCACAGCTCACGACCTGCGCATCATTGCCGGCGTGGCCCAAGATGCCCTCAACCTCGGGATGGCCCGGCTCGCCTACGACTACCACGCGGTAGCCCTCGCGTACCAGGCGCTCGGCGGCCACATGGACCTTCTTCACGTAGGGACAGGTGGCGTCGACCACGGTAAGGCCGCGCTCGCGGGCAGCATCGATCACCTGCGGCACCACGCCGTGGGCGCGGATGATCACGGTACCGGTTGCGGCGCTATCCAGGTTCTCAGCCAGGCTAACGCCTGCCTCAGCGAGCTCGCGCACCACGATAGGGTTATGGATGAGCGGACCCAAGGTATGGACCTGATTGCACTCCCCTGCCTGCGGCGCAGCGGCCAGCGCCATATCGAGCGCGCGCTGTACGCCGTAGCAAGTGCCGGCGTGGGCGGCGATCTCGATGGTAGGCGCGGTTGCCTGGTCGGACGCAGTCGCGGCGGTGTTCGTCACATTCTCGCTCATGGCTAGAACCTGCCCGGATGCTCGGCGCACAGCTCGTCACGCATGGCGTATACGCGGCTCATGGCCTCGGACTCAAACCAGGCCAGGCGCTCCGTACGCTTAAGCCCGGCCGGCGCGTCCGAAAGCGCGACGGCCTTGCCGGCACGAATCCAGCACTTCTTGGGACGCATGAGCTTTTTGCCCGCGGGCGTGATGTCGGACCAGCCGCAGATGGCGAGCGGGTTGACGGGCGCCTTGCCCATCTGGGCGATGAGCGCAAAACCGCCGTGGACCTCGGGCTTGATCTCACGCGAGCGGATGCGCGTGCCCTCGGGGAAGATCAGGACGTCCTCCCCGCGTTGCAGCGCATGCTGGGCGGCGCGCAGGCACTTCATGTCGGCAGTGCCGCGCTCGACGGGGATGCCACCAACGCGGCTAAAGGCCCAGCGCACAATCTTGCTCTTGGCGAACTCGGACTTAAAGATGGGACGAATTCGGCGGCCCCCAAAGAACAGCGCCGTCTCCACGGCCAAGAGTTCGGCCATCGAGGTGTGGTTGCAGATGACCACGCTGCCGCGGCCTTCCTGACGCTCAAACAGCAGATCGACATCTTCGACCTTCCAACGCCACATGAGCTTGGAGAAGGCCCACAGAATAGCCATGACCACCACGACGACGGCGCGGATGAGCGCCGGGAACTCGGCGTAGGGGGCGTTGTAGTAATCCTCGGGCGTCTGCTTAAACAGGCGCATGAGTTACCTCCTTTGGTTGATGAGGTCCTCGATAATGCGTACGACCTCGTCGATGGTGTGGGCGGTGGAGTCGACGTGCACCGCGTCCTCGGCGGGCACGAGCGGTGCGACCTCGCGACTGCTGTCGAGTTTGTCGCGCTGCTTGAGGGCGTCGAGGGTTTCGTCGACCTCGGCCTCGAGCCGCTCGGCAGTAAGCGGCTGGTCGTCGTTTTGGTGGCGTTGAAGCACACGGCGACGGGCGCGCTCGCGCGGGTCGGCGGTCAGAAACACCTTGACCTGCGCGTTGGGGAACACGACGGTTCCGATGTCGCGACCCTCGGCGACGATGTCGCGGTCCTCGGCGGCGCGGCGCTGGTGGATGAGCATGGCGGCGCGTACGCCTGGGTAGGCCGAGACCTTGGAGACGTTGGCGTCCACCTGCGGGGTGCGGATGGCAGCCGAGGCGTCCTGGCCGTCGATGGTCAGGCGCGTGTCCTCGCCGGCGCCGTTGGTAAAGCGAATTTCGATCTGCTCGGCGAGGGCGTCGATAGCCGCCTCGTCATCCAGGTCGATGCCGCGGTCGAGCGCAGCGAAGGTGACGGCGCGATACATGGCGCCCGTGTCGAGCTTGTTAAAGCCCAGCTGGCGGGCGATCTCTTTGGCGATGGTGGACTTGCCGGAACCGGCGGGGCCGTCGATGGCGACGATCATGCAATGCTTCCTTTCGGTGGTTGACGTGCTGGTATGGTACGCGGACGCTACGGCTTGGCGGACTGGCTAGCCCGTGTAGCGCTCGCGGTAGGTGTTGCGCTTGGGGGCGGAGGCGTGGCTGCCGTGGTGACGCGTACGGCTCGCGGTGTTGGTCGCGGGCGCGCCGGCGCGTTTGGGTGCGGCCTGCTTGGGCGGGATGCCGCCGGCCTTGAGGATCTGTACCTCGCGGTCGGTGAGCTCGCGCCACGAGCCCTTGGCCACGTCCTTGAGCTCCAGGCCAGCAAAGTTGCAGCGATGCAGGCGGATTACCGGATGGTGAATCTTGCTCAGCATGCGCTTGACCTGGTTCTTGCGCCCCTCGCGGATGATGACCTCCACGGCGGTGGTACTGGGCTTTACGCCTTGCGGAGCCACGGCCTCTGCCTCGCGCGCGTTGATGACGCGGCAGATCGCCGGCTGGCACAGGCCGTCGTCGAGTTCGATGCCGCGGCGGAGTGGTTCTAAGTCGCGATCGGTCAGGTGGCCGTCCACGAGCGCCTGGTAGGTCTTATAGACATGCTTGCTGGGGTGCAGCAGATCCTGCGACAGGTCGCCATCGGTGGTAAAGAGCAAAAGACCCGTGGTGTCGCGGTCCAGGCGGCCCACCGGGAAAAGTCCCGGAAAGCGGTCGCGGGGGACCAGGTCGGCCACGCAAGGGCGCTCCTGCGGGTCGCTCATGGTGGTGAGGTAGCCGGTCGGCTTGTAGAGCATCAGGTACACGGCGCCCTGGTTGAGCCTGACGGGCATGCCGTCGACCTCGATATGGTCGCGGTCGACATCGACTTTGGTGCCCAGTTCGGTCGCGACCTCGCCGTTGACGGTCACGCGGCCGGCGGTCATCAGGTCCTCCGAGCCACGGCGGCTCGCCACGCCCGCGCGCGCCAAAAAGCGCTGCAGGCGCATGGTGTGCGGATAGACGGGCTGGGCGTCGGTGGCGGGTACTGCGTTGCCCATGGCGCGCGTCTCCCCTACTTCGTTAGTCCTCGTCATGTAAATCCTCCGAGGTCTCGTCGACGACCAGGGTTTCCAAGTCCTCGACTGCCTCAACATCTTCAACATCGGGATCGAGTAGTTCGCGCTCTTCGTCCAGGTCATCGGCCTGCTCCTCGAGCGTGGACTGAATGCTGCGGCCGCTCAGGCGCTCGCGGATAAACTGACGCGACTGCTCGTCGGGGGCAAACTGCTCCAGGTCGGGCAGGTCGCGGGTGGAGCGCAGACCGAACTTTTCCAAGAAGGCGTTGGTCGTGCCATAGATGATGGCTTGACCGCGCTGGGGGTCGCGGCCGAGCTCGCGCACCAGGCCCTTGTCCACGAGCGACGCGATGACGCCGTCGGAATTGACGCCGCGGATGCCCTTGACCACCTCGCGCGTCACGGGCTGGTGGTATGCGATGACGGCCAAGGTTTCGAGCGCGGCCTGCGACAGCTTTTGCGTGTCCCAGCTCAGCACGTAGGCTTCGACCACGTCGTGGTAGGCGGGATGCGTAAACAGGCGCCAGCCGCCGGCAACCTCGCGCAGCTGAAAGCCGCGGTTGGCCTCCTCGTACTCAACCTTGAGCTCGGCGAGCAGCGACGCGCACTCACCGGGGGCGATATCCAGTGCGCCGGCGAGCGCGGGCGCACTCACCGGGTCGCTCGATACCAGCAGCAGCGCCTCGAGGGCGCCTTTGAGGCTGTTTGCCTCCAGCGTGGAAAGGGTTGACATGGTTGCCGCTCCTATTCGGTGAGCTCGGGGCCCTCGCCAGGCACGTATGCCTCGGCGCCCTCGACGCGGTTGATCTGAATGGTTCCGAAGATCTTGTCCTGGCTCAGCGTGAGCGAGCCGCGTTTGGCGAGCTCCAGCATGGCCAGGAAGGTGACGACGAGCTGCTCGGTGGTGGCATCGCCGTCCAGCAGCTCGCGGAAGGTGCAGGTTTGGTGCGCCATGGTAAAGCGGTCGACCGAGGCAACCGTCAGGTCGAGCGGCACGCGATGCGGCGCCACATGCTCGGCCTCTAGCAGGAAGGTCTGGCGTTTGCCGTCCAAGTCGGCGCAGATGACGGCCAGGCCGCGCAGGGTGATGCCGGCCAGGTAGTCGGGCATCAGGCCCAGAAACTCGGGGTCGGGGCCGGCCACGCGCGGATGCATGCGGCTTTCGGCCTGCATGC
Source organism: Collinsella sp. (assembly GCA_048205975.1). Lineage (GTDB taxonomy): Bacteria > Actinomycetota > Coriobacteriia > Coriobacteriales > Coriobacteriaceae > Collinsella. Next base: position 15,339 of record DBEWTI010000137.1, on the reverse strand, counting down.
GGGCGCCCAGGGCCGCCGCCGCGCCCTTAAACTGCTTGTAGGCGATCAGGCGCTGGATCAGGACCTCGCGCAGGGCGTCGCCGTCGAGCGCACTGAGCTCCTCGAGGTCCTCGTCGAACTCGTCATCGTCATCGGCTTTGCGCGGGGCTTCCTGGGGCACCAGCGAGGCGGCCTTAATGTCTAAAAGGGTTGCCGCGACCAGCAAAAAGTCGCTCGCCACGTCCAGGTCCAGTGCCTCGATGCGCTCGGCCTCGGCCAGGTACTGCTCGGCGACCTCGCTAATGGAGATGGCGCCGATATCTACTTTTTGGCGGGTTACCAGCTGCAGCAGCAGGTCGAACGGTCCGCTGTAGACCTGCGTCGACACGCGATACGACATCTTCGACCTCCTTTGACGGCGCCTTCGCGGCGCGGTTTGGGTGCATGTTACGACCGTTTTGCACGGTCGACCTGTAAGTTTACCCTAGATGCCGGCGATTGCGAAGGAAAGCAGCTGCTCTGCCAGCGGATACACGGTAACGTCGAAATAGCGGCCGATCACGTCGATGCCGGTCCACATGGGCAGTAGATACAGCACGATGATGAGGATGGGCATGGCGTATTGCTGCAGGCGGTAGTAGTTGTCGAGCGCCTTGCCTTTAAGGAACGGAACGACGATCGACGAGCCGTCGAGCGGCGGGATCGGGATGAGGTTAAAGAACGCAAGCGATAAGTTGACCACGATAAAGGTTGCGCCGAAGTTCATGATTTGCGACGCCACAGCAAAGGACATGCTGGCGTAGAGGTTGCCATAGGTCAGGTGCATGAGGGCTGCGGCCAGGCACGCGAGCACGATGTTCGATGCGGGACCTGCCGCGCTTACCAGGACCTCGTCGCGCTTGGGGTGCTTGAGGTTGTTGAGGTAGACGGGCACGGGCTTGGCAAAGGCGAACACCGGGCCGCCGGCAGCGAGCATGAGCAGCGGCAGGATGATGGTTCCAAACGGGTCGATGTGGTTGAGCGGGTTGAGTGAGACGCGGCCGCGCGAGCGGGCCGTCTTGTCGCCGAGTGCCCAGGCCGCGGCGGCGTGCGCGCTCTCGTGGATGACGATGCCGACGATGACGGCGACGGCGCTGGCGAGCAGGTTCATGGGATAGCTGCTGGACATGGCGCTCCCCTAGCGGACGCGGCGCGAGGCGCGCGTGAGCAGATAGTCGGCCACAAACAGGATGACGGCCACGATGGCGTAATCCAGGCGGAATACGCCGCCAAAGGGCGACGTGATGACGCCGTAGCCGGCGATGGCGCTCGGCAGCGCGCGCGAAAGCTCGACGACAAAGCCGACGATCTGCAGTTTGGCGGTCAGACCGCTAAAGCACAGCAGTACGGTCATCGCGCTCATAAAGATGCCGCAAATGCGGCAGGCGATGGCGATGATGCTCATCGCCACGGCGGCGGCCTTACGAGAGTTCACGCGCGGTCTCCTCTTCGATCTGGGTGGAAAGCTCGAGCCATTCGTCCTCGAGCTTGGGAAGCTCTTGCTTAAGGCCGTTATATTCCCCCAGCGCGGCGTTGAACTTGTCCTGATCGGCATAAAGCTCTTCGCTTGCCATCAATTCCATAAGCTCGTCATAGCGGGCGCGCTTTTTGTCCAGCTCTGCCTCGATCTTCTTGAGCTGGTTGCGCACGCCCTTGAGCTTTTTGTTGAGCGCGGCGCGGGCCTGGGCCTCTGCGCGCTTCTGCTCCTTGGTCTTTTTGCCCTCGGCCGGTTTGGGTGCCGCGGCGGGGGTGCTGGCCTGGGCTGCGGCGGTTGCCTTGGCAGCGGCCGGCGCGCTCCCCCCTGCTGCCTCGGCGGCGCGAGCGGCGAGGTCCTCGCGCTTGTAGAGGTAGTAGTCGTAGTCGCCGTCATAGACCGTGACCTTGCCGTCGCGGATGTCGATCACGCGGTTGGCCACGGCGCGCACCAGGTGCTCATCGTGGCTGATCAGCACGATGGTGCCGGGGAAGTTTTGCAGGGCGTTCTCGAGCATGTCCACCGAGTCGATGTCCAGGTGGTTGGTGGGCTCGTCCAGGCACAGGAGCGCCTCGGGCGCTACGAGCATCTTGGCCAGGGCCAGACGCGCCTTTTCGCCACCGGAGAGAACGCGGACCTGCTTTTCGATGGCGTCGTTATCGCTAAACAGGAAAGCGCCCAGCAGGCTGCGCTGCTGTGGCACGGTCCACTTGGGCGTGACGGTGTCGATCTCCTGCAGGACGGTGTTGGACTCGGTCATGCCCTCGAGCGCGTGCTGGGCGTAATAGGCGACGCCCACGTTGGTGCCCAGGTCGCGGTTGCCGGTGGTGGGCGGCTCCAGGCCGGCGAGGATCTTCATGAGGGTGGACTTGCCGGCACCGTTGGGGCCGACGAGCGCCACGTGCTCGCCGCGGTAGAGTTTGAGGTCGATGTCACTGTAGATGTGCTTGTCGCCGTAGGACTTGGAGACGCCCTCGAGCCCCACGACCATGTCGCCGGAGCGCGGCGGATCGGGGAACTTAAAGTCGATGTGCTTGTGGCCCTCGGGCAGGATGACGAGCTCCTTTTTGATCTGCTCGATCTTGCGGATGCGCTCCTGGGCCTGGGCGGCCTTGGTGGGCTTGTAGCGGAACTTGTCAACGAAGACCTGCATGTGGGCGATGTCGCGCTCCTGAGCGGCGCGCTTGGCGCGCATCTGCTCCAGGTTGTCCTCGCGCTGCTTGAGGTAGCTGCTGTAGTTACCGGTGTAGGTGGTTACGCGACGGTTCTCGAGTGCTGCCACGTGGTCGACGCAGGCGTCCATGAAGGCGCGGTCGTGGCTGACGATGAGTACGGCGCCGTCGTAGCTGGCGATAAAGCCGCGCAGCCACTGGACGCTCTCGAGGTCCAGGTGGTTGGTGGGCTCGTCCAGAAGCAGCAGGTCGGGGTGGCGCAGGAAGAGCTTGGCGAGCGCGATACGCATCTGCCAGCCGCCCGAGAACTCGGAGCACGGGCGCTCGAAGTCGGTGACCTTAAAGCCCAGGCCGGAAAGGATCTTGCGGGCGTTGCTCTCGAGCTCGTAGCCGCCCAGGTGCTCAAAGCGGTCCTGGACCTGGCCGTACTCGTTAAGGAGGGCGTCGACGTCCTTGCCTTGCTCGGAAAGCTCGGTGATCTGGGCCTGCAGCTCGTTGGCACGCTCACCCATGCGACGGATTTCCTTGGCGGCGGCCATGACCTCGGCAAGGATGGTGGTGTTCTTATGCTCCAGGTTGGTTTCCTGCTCTAGGTAGCCTACCTGGCAGTCCTTGGCGTACTGGACCTGACCGGCGTCGGGGCTGTCGATACCCATGATGATCTTGAGCATGGTGGTTTTGCCGGCGCCGTTGGGGCCCACGAGCGCGAAGCGCTCGCCGGGGTTGATCTGGAAGGACGCGCCCCTGAAGAGGACGCGTGCGCCGAAGCTTTTTTCGATCTTGTCGACCAGAAGGATCATGGTGCCGCCTTTGACCTTGTGTGCCTATATGAAAAAAGGCCCCAACTTGCGTTGGAGCCTCATTCAATGCTCGGGTGGAGACGAGGGGGATCGAACCCCTGACCTCTTGACTGCCAGTCAAGCGCTCTCCCAGCTGAGCTACGCCCCCGTGCGAAAAAGTACTATACGGGAACTCGAACGCCGATGCAAGGACAATTTCGGAAAAACTTTCCGGGGGCGCGGGCGCCGGAGTCCCGCGGGGTCGCGACGGCGGAGACCGGCGCCCGCGGGGCCGATGCGGGCGCGCGTCCGGGGCGTCTGGGCCCCTCGATGCCCGGTAAGCCCGCGGGGCGCGCCCCGCGGGCTTACCGGGCATCGAGGGGCCCAGACGCCCCGGACGCGCGCCCGCATCGGCCCCGCGGGCGCCGGTCTCCGCCGTCGCGACCCCGCGGGACTCCGGCGCCCGCGCCCCCGGAAAGTTTTTCCGAAATTGTCCTTGCATCGGCGTTCGAGTTCCCGTATAGTACTTTTTCGCACGGGGGCGTAGCTCAGCTGGGAGAGCGCTTGACTGGCAGTCAAGAGGTCAGGGGTTCGATCCCCCTCGTCTCCACCCGAGCATTGAATGAGGCTCCAACGCAAGTTGGGGCCTTTTTTCATATAGGCACACAAGGTCAAAGGCGGCACCATGATCCTTCTGGTCGACAAGATCGAAAAAAGCTTCGGCGCACGCGTCCTCTTCAGGGGCGCGTCCTTCCAGATCAACCCCGGCGAGCGCTTCGCGCTCGTGGGCCCCAACGGCGCCGGCAAAACCACCATGCTCAAGATCATCATGGGTATCGACAGCCCCGACGCCGGTCAGGTCCAGTACGCCAAGGACTGCCAGGTAGGCTACCTAGAGCAGGAAACCAACCTGGAGCATAAGAACACCACCATCCTTGCCGAGGTCATGGCCGCCGCCAAGGAAATCCGTCGCATGGGTGAGCGTGCCAACGAGCTGCAGGCCCAGATCACCGAGCTTTCCGAGCAAGGCAAGGACGTCGACGCCCTCCTTAACGAGTACGGCCAGGTCCAGGACCGCTTTGAGCACCTGGGCGGCTACGAGCTCGAGAGCAACGCCCGCAAGATCCTTTCCGGCCTGGGCTTTAAGGTCACCGACTTCGAGCGCCCGTGCTCCGAGTTCTCGGGCGGCTGGCAGATGCGTATCGCGCTCGCCAAGCTCTTCCTGCGCCACCCCGACCTGCTGCTTCTGGACGAGCCCACCAACCACCTGGACCTCGAGAGCGTCCAGTGGCTGCGCGGCTTTATCGCCAGCTACGACGGCGCCGTACTCATCGTCAGCCACGACCGCGCCTTCATGGACGCCTGCGTCGACCACGTGGCAGCACTCGAGAACCGTCGCGTAACCACCTACACCGGTAACTACAGCAGCTACCTCAAGCAGCGCGAGGACAACCTGGAGCAGATGCGCGCCAAGCGCGCCGCTCAGGAGCGCGACATCGCCCACATGCAGGTCTTCGTTGACAAGTTCCGCTACAAGCCCACCAAGGCCGCCCAGGCCCAGGAGCGCATCCGCAAGATCGAGCAGATCAAAAAGGAGCTCGTCATCCTGCCCGAGGGCCACAAGCACATCGACTTTAAGTTCCCCGATCCGCCGCGCTCCGGCGACATGGTCGTGGGGCTCGAGGGCGTCTCCAAGTCCTACGGCGACAAGCACATCTACAGTGACATCGACCTCAAACTCTACCGCGGCGAGCACGTGGCGCTCGTCGGCCCCAACGGTGCCGGCAAGTCCACCCTCATGAAGATCCTCGCCGGCCTGGAGCCGCCCACCACCGGCAACCGCGACCTGGGCACCAACGTGGGCGTCGCCTATTACGCCCAGCACGCGCTCGAGGGCATGACCGAGTCCAACACCGTCCTGCAGGAGATCGACACCGTCACGCCCAAGTGGACCGTGCCACAGCAGCGCAGCCTGCTGGGCGCTTTCCTGTTTAGCGATAACGACGCCATCGAAAAGCAGGTCCGCGTTCTCTCCGGTGGCGAAAAGGCGCGTCTGGCCCTGGCCAAGATGCTCGTAGCGCCCGAGGCGCTCCTGTGCCTGGACGAGCCCACCAACCACCTGGACATCGACTCGGTGGACATGCTCGAGAACGCCCTGCAAAACTTCCCCGGCACCATCGTGCTGATCAGCCACGATGAGCACCTGGTGCGCGCCGTGGCCAACCGCGTGATCGACATCCGCGACGGCAAGGTCACGGTCTATGACGGCGACTACGACTACTACCTCTACAAGCGCGAGGACCTCGCCGCTCGCGCCGCCGAGGCAGCAGGGGGGAGCGCGCCGGCCGCTGCCAAGGCAACCGCCGCAGCCCAGGCCAGCACCCCCGCCGCGGCACCCAAACCGGCCGAGGGCAAAAAGACCAAGGAGCAGAAGCGCGCAGAGGCCCAGGCCCGCGCCGCGCTCAACAAAAAGCTCAAGGGCGTGCGCAACCAGCTCAAGAAGATCGAGGCAGAGCTGGACAAAAAGCGCGCCCGCTATGACGAGCTTATGGAATTGATGGCAAGCGAAGAGCTTTATGCCGATCAGGACAAGTTCAACGCCGCGCTGGGGGAATATAACGGCCTTAAGCAAGAGCTTCCCAAGCTCGAGGACGAATGGCTCGAGCTTTCCACCCAGATCGAAGAGGAGACCGCGCGTGAACTCTCGTAAGGCCGCCGCCGTGGCGATGAGCATCATCGCCATCGCCTGCCGCATTTGCGGCATCTTTATGAGCGCGATGACCGTACTGCTGTGCTTTAGCGGTCTGACCGCCAAACTGCAGATCGTCGGCTTTGTCGTCGAGCTTTCGCGCGCGCTGCCGAGCGCCATCGCCGGCTACGGCGTCATCACGTCGCCCTTTGGCGGCGTATTCCGCCTGGATTACGCCATCGTGGCCGTCATCCTGTTTGTGGCCGACTATCTGCTCACGCGCGCCTCGCGCCGCGTCCGCTAGGGGAGCGCCATGTCCAGCAGCTATCCCATGAACCTGCTCGCCAGCGCCGTCGCCGTCATCGTCGGCATCGTCATCCACGAGAGCGCGCACGCCGCCGCGGCCTGGGCACTCGGCGACAAGACGGCCCGCTCGCGCGGCCGCGTCTCACTCAACCCGCTCAACCACATCGACCCGTTTGGAACCATCATCCTGCCGCTGCTCATGCTCGCTGCCGGCGGCCCGGTGTTCGCCTTTGCCAAGCCCGTGCCCGTCTACCTCAACAACCTCAAGCACCCCAAGCGCGACGAGGTCCTGGTAAGCGCGGCAGGTCCCGCATCGAACATCGTGCTCGCGTGCCTGGCCGCAGCCCTCATGCACCTGACCTATGGCAACCTCTACGCCAGCATGTCCTTTGCTGTGGCGTCGCAAATCATGAACTTCGGCGCAACCTTTATCGTGGTCAACTTATCGCTTGCGTTCTTTAACCTCATCCCGATCCCGCCGCTCGACGGCTCGTCGATCGTCGTTCCGTTCCTTAAAGGCAAGGCGCTCGACAACTACTACCGCCTGCAGCAATACGCCATGCCCATCCTCATCATCGTGCTGTATCTACTGCCCATGTGGACCGGCATCGACGTGATCGGCCGCTATTTCGACGTTACCGTGTATCCGCTGGCAGAGCAGCTGCTTTCCTTCGCAATCGCCGGCATCTAGGGTAAACTTACAGGTCGACCGTGCAAAACGGTCGTAACATGCACCCAAACCGCGCCGCGAAGGCGCCGTCAAAGGAGGTCGAAGATGTCGTATCGCGTGTCGACGCAGGTCTACAGCGGACCGTTCGACCTGCTGCTGCAGCTGGTAACCCGCCAAAAAGTAGATATCGGCGCCATCTCCATTAGCGAGGTCGCCGAGCAGTACCTGGCCGAGGCCGAGCGCATCGAGGCACTGGACCTGGACGTGGCGAGCGACTTTTTGCTGGTCGCGGCAACCCTTTTAGACATTAAGGCCGCCTCGCTGGTGCCCCAGGAAGCCCCGCGCAAAGCCGATGACGATGACGAGTTCGACGAGGACCTCGAGGAGCTCAGTGCGCTCGACGGCGACGCCCTGCGCGAGGTCCTGATCCAGCGCCTGATCGCCTACAAGCAGTTTAAGGGCGCGGCGGCGGCCCTGGGCGCCCGCATGCAGGCCGAAAGCCGCATGCATCCGCGCGTGGCCGGCCCCGACCCCGAGTTTCTGGGCCTGATGCCCGACTACCTGGCCGGCATCACCCTGCGCGGCCTGGCCGTCATCTGCGCCGACTTGGACGGCAAACGCCAGACCTTCCTGCTAGAGGCCGAGCATGTGGCGCCGCATCGCGTGCCGCTCGACCTGACGGTTGCCTCGGTCGACCGCTTTACCATGGCGCACCAAACCTGCACCTTCCGCGAGCTGCTGGACGGCGATGCCACCACCGAGCAGCTCGTCGTCACCTTCCTGGCCATGCTGGAGCTCGCCAAACGCGGCTCGCTCACGCTGAGCCAGGACAAGATCTTCGGAACCATTCAGATCAACCGCGTCGAGGGCGCCGAGGCATACGTGCCTGGCGAGGGCCCCGAGCTCACCGAATAGGAGCGGCAACCATGTCAACCCTTTCCACGCTGGAGGCAAACAGCCTCAAAGGCGCCCTCGAGGCGCTGCTGCTGGTATCGAGCGACCCGGTGAGTGCGCCCGCGCTCGCCGGCGCACTGGATATCGCCCCCGGTGAGTGCGCGTCGCTGCTCGCCGAGCTCAAGGTTGAGTACGAGGAGGCCAACCGCGGCTTTCAGCTGCGCGAGGTTGCCGGCGGCTGGCGCCTGTTTACGCATCCCGCCTACCACGACGTGGTCGAAGCCTACGTGCTGAGCTGGGACACGCAAAAGCTGTCGCAGGCCGCGCTCGAAACCTTGGCCGTCATCGCATACCACCAGCCCGTGACGCGCGAGGTGGTCAAGGGCATCCGCGGCGTCAATTCCGACGGCGTCATCGCGTCGCTCGTGGACAAGGGCCTGGTGCGCGAGCTCGGCCGCGACCCCCAGCGCGGTCAAGCCATCATCTATGGCACGACCAACGCCTTCTTGGAAAAGTTCGGTCTGCGCTCCACCCGCGACCTGCCCGACCTGGAGCAGTTTGCCCCCGACGAGCAGTCGCGTCAGTTTATCCGCGAGCGCCTGAGCGGCCGCAGCATTCAGTCCACGCTCGAGGAGCAGGCCGATGACCTGGACGAAGAGCGCGAACTACTCGATCCCGATGTTGAAGATGTTGAGGCAGTCGAGGACTTGGAAACCCTGGTCGTCGACGAGACCTCGGAGGATTTACATGACGAGGACTAACGAAGTAGGGGAGACGCGCGCCATGGGCAACGCAGTACCCGCCACCGACGCCCAGCCCGTCTATCCGCACACCATGCGCCTGCAGCGCTTTTTGGCGCGCGCGGGCGTGGCGAGCCGCCGTGGCTCGGAGGACCTGATGACCGCCGGCCGCGTGACCGTCAACGGCGAGGTCGCGACCGAACTGGGCACCAAAGTCGATGTCGACCGCGACCATATCGAGGTCGACGGCATGCCCGTCAGGCTCAACCAGGGCGCCGTGTACCTGATGCTCTACAAGCCGACCGGCTACCTCACCACCATGAGCGACCCGCAGGAGCGCCCTTGCGTGGCCGACCTGGTCCCCCGCGACCGCTTTCCGGGACTTTTCCCGGTGGGCCGCCTGGACCGCGACACCACGGGTCTTTTGCTCTTTACCACCGATGGCGACCTGTCGCAGGATCTGCTGCACCCCAGCAAGCATGTCTATAAGACCTACCAGGCGCTCGTGGACGGCCACCTGACCGATCGCGACTTAGAACCACTCCGCCGCGGCATCGAACTCGACGACGGCCTGTGCCAGCCGGCGATCTGCCGCGTCATCAACGCGCGCGAGGCAGAGGCCGTGGCTCCGCAAGGCGTAAAGCCCAGTACCACCGCCGTGGAGGTCATCATCCGCGAGGGGCGCAAGAACCAGGTCAAGCGCATGCTGAGCAAGATTCACCATCCGGTAATCCGCCTGCATCGCTGCAACTTTGCTGGCCTGGAGCTCAAGGACGTGGCCAAGGGCTCGTGGCGCGAGCTCACCGACCGCGAGGTACAGATCCTCAAGGCCGGCGGCATCCCGCCCAAGCAGGCCGCACCCAAACGCGCCGGCGCGCCCGCGACCAACACCGCGAGCCGTACGCGTCACCACGGCAGCCACGCCTCCGCCCCCAAGCGCAACACCTACCGCGAGCGCTACACGGGCTAGCCAGTCCGCCAAGCCGTAGCGTCCGCGTACCATACCAGCACGTCAACCACCGAAAGGAAGCATTGCATGATCGTCGCCATCGACGGCCCCGCCGGTTCCGGCAAGTCCACCATCGCCAAAGAGATCGCCCGCCAGCTGGGCTTTAACAAGCTCGACACGGGCGCCATGTATCGCGCCGTCACCTTCGCTGCGCTCGACCGCGGCATCGACCTGGATGACGAGGCGGCTATCGACGCCCTCGCCGAGCAGATCGAAATTCGCTTTACCAACGGCGCCGGCGAGGACACGCGCCTGACCATCGACGGCCAGGACGCCTCGGCTGCCATCCGCACCCCGCAGGTGGACGCCAACGTCTCCAAGGTCTCGGCCTACCCAGGCGTACGCGCCGCCATGCTCATCCACCAGCGCCGCGCCGCCGAGGACCGCGACATCGTCGCCGAGGGTCGCGACATCGGAACCGTCGTGTTCCCCAACGCGCAGGTCAAGGTGTTTCTGACCGCCGACCCGCGCGAGCGCGCCCGTCGCCGTGTGCTTCAACGCCACCAAAACGACGACCAGCCGCTTACTGCCGAGCGGCTCGAGGCCGAGGTCGACGAAACCCTCGACGCCCTCAAGCAGCGCGACAAACTCGACAGCAGTCGCGAGGTCGCACCGCTCGTGCCCGCCGAGGACGCGGTGCACGTCGACTCCACCGCCCACACCATCGACGAGGTCGTACGCATTATCGAGGACCTCATCAACCAAAGGAGGTAACTCATGCGCCTGTTTAAGCAGACGCCCGAGGATTACTACAACGCCCCCTACGCCGAGTTCCCGGCGCTCATCCGCGCCGTCGTCGTGGTGGTCATGGCTATTCTGTGGGCCTTCTCCAAGCTCATGTGGCGTTGGAAGGTCGAAGATGTCGATCTGCTGTTTGAGCGTCAGGAAGGCCGCGGCAGCGTGGTCATCTGCAACCACACCTCGATGGCCGAACTCTTGGCCGTGGAGACGGCGCTGTTCTTTGGGGGCCGCCGAATTCGTCCCATCTTTAAGTCCGAGTTCGCCAAGAGCAAGATTGTGCGCTGGGCCTTTAGCCGCGTTGGTGGCATCCCCGTCGAGCGCGGCACTGCCGACATGAAGTGCCTGCGCGCCGCCCAGCATGCGCTGCAACGCGGGGAGGACGTCCTGATCTTCCCCGAGGGCACGCGCATCCGCTCGCGTGAGATCAAGCCCGAGGTCCACGGCGGTTTTGCGCTCATCGCCCAGATGGGCAAGGCGCCCGTCAACCCGCTCGCCATCTGCGGCTGGTCCGACATCACGCCCGCGGGCAAAAAGCTCATGCGTCCCAAGAAGTGCTGGATTCGTGCCGGCAAGGCCGTCGCGCTTTCGGACGCGCCGGCCGGGCTTAAGCGTACGGAGCGCCTGGCCTGGTTTGAGTCCGAGGCCATGAGCCGCGTATACGCCATGCGTGACGAGCTGTGCGCCGAGCATCCGGGCAGGTTCTAGCCATGAGCGAGAATGTGACGAACACCGCCGCGACTGCGTCCGACCAGGCAACCGCGCCTACCATCGAGATCGCCGCCCACGCCGGCACTTGCTACGGCGTACAGCGCGCGCTCGATATGGCGCTGGCCGCTGCGCCGCAGGCAGGGGAGTGCAATCAGGTCCATACCTTGGGTCCGCTCATCCATAACCCTATCGTGGTGCGCGAGCTCGCTGAGGCAGGCGTTAGCCTGGCTGAGAACCTGGATAGCGCCGCAACCGGTACCGTGATCATCCGCGCCCACGGCGTGGTGCCGCAGGTGATCGATGCTGCCCGCGAGCGCGGCCTTACCGTGGTCGACGCCACCTGTCCCTACGTGAAGAAGGTCCATGTGGCCGCCGAGCGCCTGGTACGCGAGGGCTACCGCGTGGTAGTCGTAGGCGAGCCGGGCCATCCCGAGGTTGAGGGCATCTTGGGCCACGCCGGCAATGATGCGCAGGTCGTGAGCTGTGCCGCCGACGCCACCGCCTTGTCGCTCAAGGGCAAGGTAGGCCTCGTCGTGCAGACCACTCAGACCGCACAGAACCTCGCCGAGGTCGTGGCAGCTATCACCCCGCGCGTGCAGGAGCTACGTGTGATCAACACCATCTGCGCTGCCACGAGTGAGCGTCAACGAGCAGCAGCCACACTTGCTAACCGCTGCGACTGCATGGTCGTGGTGGGCGGCAAGAACTCAGGCAACACCCGCCGCCTGGCGCAGATTTGCGCAGACGCCTGCGAGCGCACGTATCACATCGAGGAAGCTTCTGAGCTCCAGGCCGCGTGGTTTACCGAAGCTCACCACATCGGCATCACCGCCGGAGCCTCCACCCCGCAAGAACACATCGAACGCGCCGTCGAGCGCATCAAGGAGCTTTGCCGCTAACCATGGACCAGACCGTACCCGCATACGCCGCCGAGGTGGCCGATTACGGGCGCAGCCGCGACCCCGAGCCGGGTGAGGGCGCGCTCGTAAAGAACGTGCGTCCCGAATCGCCCGCGTGGGATGTGGGTATCGAGCGGGGCATGCGCGTGCTCACGGTCAACGGTGAGCAGCTTACCGACATGATTGTGTGGCTCTGGGAAGCCGACGATGATACCGTCGACCTCGAGGTTTTCGACCCGCGCGACAACAGCGTCACCCCCGTCGAGCTCGACCGCTTCCCGGGAGAGGACTGGGGCCTTGAATTCGATGGTCCCATCTTCGACGGCATGCGCACCTGCGTAAACGCCTGCGTGTTCTGCTTTATGACCATGCTCCCCAAGGGCGGCCGTTCAACGCTCTATATTCGCGACGACGACTATCGCCTAAGCTTTTTGCAAGGCAACTTTGTCACGCTTACGAACCTCACCGACGAGGACGTGCAAAACGTCATCCAGCGCAACATGAGTCCCATGAACGTGTCGGTCCACGCCGTAAGCCCCGACGTCCGCCGCCGCATGATGGGCCGCAACGCCCAACGTGGCATGGACGTGCTCGAGGCCATCATGGCCGCCGGCATCGAGATTCATGCGCAGATTGTGCTGTGCCCCGGCATGAACGACGGCGAGGAGCTGGAAAAGACTCTGCGCTTTTGCGAGGAGCACGAGCAAATCACAAGCCTGGGCATTGTGCCGCTCGGTTTTACCAAGCATCAGAACCGTTTTAGCTGGTCCTACAGCGACAAGCCCGAGCTAGCGCGCGAGACCATTGCCATGATCCGTCCCTACCAGGACCGCGCCTACGAGCGCTTTGGCCGCCACACCTTCCAGATGAGCGACGAGTTCTATCTGGACGCCGGCATCGATCCTCCCGAGGCAGACTTTTACGACGGTTACCCGCAGTACTACGACGGCATCGGCATGATCCGCTCGTATCTGGACGAGACCGACGACGTGCTGGCTACCGATGCCGAGCGACTGGCCCGCGTCCGCGAGGCCATCGCCGCCCGCAGCCAGCACCTGCTGTGCCTCTCCGGCGCCAGCGCGCGCGACACCGTGGCGCGCTTTGTGGAGTCGCCGCATGGTCTCGGCGGCACTGTTACGGCCATCAAGAACCGCTACTTCGGCGGCAACGTGGACGTGACCGGCCTCATCGTCGCGTGTGACATTCTGGAGCAGCTGCCCCAAGACCTGTCGGGGGTTATGCTCTTTGTGCCTAAGCTCATGTTCAACGCTGACGGCATGACGCTTGACGAGTATCATCGTGACGATTTACTCGCAAGCCTTACCAGTCGCGGCGCCGAGGTTCATGTGGTGTCGACCATGCCGCATGAGCTGCTCGATACCCTGGAGCATATCCTTGGCATTGTGCCCGCAGACTCTACTAATTCCGCTGACCCTATCCATTAAAGGAGAGCAGATGAAACCTATCGTCGCCGTCGTCGGACGCCCCAACGTGGGCAAGTCCACGCTCGTTAACCGCCTAGCCCAAACCTCGGACGCCATCGTCCATGAGTCCCGCGGCGTCACGCGCGATCGCTCATACCACACGGCCGATTGGAACGGCCGCGAGTTCACCATTGTCGACACGGGCGGCATCGAGCCGCTCAAGAGCGATGACGTCTTTGCCACGTCCATCCGCGACCAGGCCCTCGCCGCCGCCGAGGAAGCCGCCGTCATCCTGTTTGTGGTCGACGGCCGCACCGGCGTCACCGAGGAGGACGAGTCGGTCGCCCGCATGCTCAAGCGCTGCGACAAGCCGGTCTTTCTACTGGTGAACAAGCTCGACAACCCCGATCGCGAAAACGACAGCATCTGGGAGTTCTATTCGCTCGGCGTCGGTGAGCCCACGCCCCTCTCGGCCCTGCATGGCCACGGCACGGGCGACCTGCTCGACGATATCGTGGCCCTGCTTCCGGAGGAGGAGGAAGAGGTCACCGATGAGTTCCCCGACGCCCTGAACGTCGCCATCATCGGCCGCCCCAATGCCGGCAAGTCGTCGCTGTTCAACCGCATCCTGGGCGCCGACCGCTCCATCGTCTCGAACATCGCCGGCACCACGCGCGACGCCATCGACACGGTCGTCGAGCGCAACGGCAAGCACTACCGCATGGTTGACACCGCGGGTATTCGCAAGAAGAGCACCGTGTACGAGAACATCGAGTACTACTCGATGGTCCGCGGCCTGCGCGCCATCGATCGCGCCGACGTGGCACTGCTCGTCGTCGACGCCTCCGTGGGCGTTACCGAGCAGGACCAGAAGGTCATGGGCTTGGCCATCGAGCGCGGCTGCGCCATCGTCGTGCTGCTCAACAAGTGGGACCTGCTCGACGACGACCGCAAGCGCGAGGCCTGCATGGAGACCGTCGACCGCCGTCTGGGCGTTATGGCTCCCTGGGCCCAGTACCTGCGCATCTCTGCCCTCACTGGCCGCAGCGTCGAGAAGATCTGGGCGATGGTCGACGCCGCCGAGAAGACGCGCTCGCAAAAGATCACCACCTCGCGCCTCAACACCTTCCTCACCGACCTGCGCGAGTTCGGCCACACCGTGGTGGACGGCAAGCGCCGCCTGCGCATGCACTACGTGACTCAGACGGGCATCAACCCGCCGACGTTCACGTTCTTCGTCAACCATAGCGACCTGGTCAACGACACCTACCAGCGCTACGTGGAGAACCGCATGCGCTCGACTTTCGATTTTGCCGGCACGCCCATTCGACTCTTCTTTAGGAAGAAGGAACAAAAGGATGCATAATCCGATTCTGCTGACCGCCATCTGCGCCGTGGTCTCGTTCTTTATCGGAGCGATTCCGTTTGGCCTGATCCTGGGCCGCATGTTCAACCACACGGACATTCGCAAGGCGGGCTCCGGCAACATCGGCACAACCAATGCGCTGCGCGTGGCCGGCCCCAAGGTCGCGGCGCTCACGCTGCTGCTCGACTGCTTGAAGGGCGCCATCTGCGTCCTTATCGCCCGTCCGCTCATCGCCGATCTAGGCTATGGTTTTCCGCCGAACATCATGGCGCCTGGAGCCCCTGGCGACTGGATGCTCGGTGTCATCTGCCTGGCGGCCGTATGGGGCCACATATTCTCGCCGTACCTCAACTTCCACGGTGGCAAGGGTATCGCGGTCGGTCTGGGCGTCATCCTCGCCTGGTACTGGCCCATTGGCCTGTCGCTGCTGGGCATGTTCATCGTGGCCGT
>DBEWTI010000133.1:0-4627 GCA_048205975.1 Collinsella sp. | reverse complement strand
GGAATAGCCCTGCTCGCAGACCTTGTCCACGGCAGCCTCGATCTGAGGACGGAGAGCGAGGGCATCGCTCACAACCTTCTCGTAACGAGGCTCATCGAAATTGAACATCCCTTACTCCTAACTCACTTAGATGAACCCTTCATTCATCCCATAACGTTATAATACTTTATATAACTAACTATGCAAGTATTATTTTGATTCTGTTCTTTCATCAAGCCCCTTAAAACAACAATCGGCATTGTTGGACACAGCGTGCAAGTTCATTGAACGATTCAATATACATCGTCCCTAGTTAAATGACGTCTTATGCAAATACCTTTAATCCGCTTGGGGCCGACGAATCTTTTGACTGTCCGCAGAAGCTTTCCCAGAATTCCCCATGGATAGACGCACCGGCAATCGCTTCGTTATCTGGCTTATTGCGCATTGCCGGGGCATCTGGGAAAAAGCGCAATCTACCGCGTGGTCAGCTAGCGTTTCATCGGAATTGACCGCATCCGCGCCAAATACTAAATCGCAATCGTTGAAACTCGTCCGATCATATGGCGGCAATTTCTCGCCTTAAAAATGAGCACGAAATAAGGGGGCAGCTGTTTGCAACTTGCTTTATTCGTAAGTGTTTTTACTAAAAACAATCACCAACCAAACAGCACTATTAATTGTTTGGCTCTTTGCTGTACAGCCATCTTTCGTATACGTCTCTCGTCTATCTCTCATCTCCCGGTTGGAGACGAAAGGTGTGCGGGAGTGGATAATTGGACGGCATTTGGGCCTGCGACGGATTATTTCGTCCGAAAATCCACGCTCATTTGGCGGGACACGCGGGGCCTATGCCCAATCCGCTGGCATCGTCTTCAGTTCGCTGCAGAGCCGCGGCCCCATATGGGTATACTCTCGAGGATTCGACTCGATTCGCCCCCGCTGGGGCGTCAAAGGAGACTGCATATGCCCACCACCTCAACCGACCCGCGCGCCGCTGCCGCCTCGCTGCTGGTGCCCGGCACCACCTGCCACGGCTTTGCCGTCGAGCGCTGCGAGACCGTGCCCGAGCTCGATTCGGACGCCTACGTGCTGCGCCACACTGCCTCGGGCGCTCGCCTGCTGTACCTGGCATGCGACGATGAGAACAAGGCCTTTGCCATTGGCTTTAAGACGCCGCCGGCCGATTCCACCGGCGTGTTCCATATTCTTGAGCACTCGGTGCTGTGCGGATCGGCCAAGTTCCCCGTCAAGGAGCCATTCGTCGATCTGATCAAGAGCTCCATGCAGACGTTCCTCAACGCCATGACCTACCCCGACAAGACCATCTACCCCGTTGCCACCACCAACGAGCAGGACCTGTACAACCTGATGGACGTGTACCTGGACGCGGTGTTCAACCCGGCCATCTATACCAAGCCCACCATTTTTGAGCAGGAGGGCTGGCACTACGAGCTGGACCTGCCGGAGGGCGCCGAGGGCGAGGGCGACGGTAGCTCCGCGAGCCTGCGCGAGGGCACGCTGCGCTATAACGGCGTGGTGTTCAACGAGATGAAGGGCGCGCTGTCCGACCCCATGAGCGTGCTGGACGACGCCGTCAACGCCGCGCTCTATCCCGACACCGCCTATGCGCACGAGAGCGGCGGCGACCCGCGCGCGATTCCCGCGCTCACCTACGAGCAGTTCCTGGATACGCACGCGCGCCACTACAATCCTTCCAACTCTTATATAACGCTCTACGGCGACCTAGATGTAGACCGCGCGCTGGCGTTTTTGGACAAGCGTTATCTGTCGCAGCCGAGCGCCGCGAGCCGCCGCATGGACGCTGCCGTTGCCGCCGGCGAGGACCCGTCCACGCTGGCACCCAATCCGCTGGACGTGCAGGCACCTGTGACCTGCGAGTATAAGCGCGTCGAGATGGCCACCACGCCCGAGAACGCCTTGGTGGGCCTGGGTCTGGTGCTGGGCAGCGCGCTCGACCGCAAGCGCACGATCGCGGCGGATATCCTGTTCGAGGCACTGCTGGGCTCCAACGAAGCACCGGTTAAGAAGGCCATTCTGGCCGCCGGCCTGGGCGGCAACGTGGTGAGCTACACCGCGGCCGAGAGCCTGCAGCCCTACGAGCTCATCATGCTGCAAAACGCGCAGCCCGGCGTGGCGCGCGAGCTACGTCGCGTGTTCCAGGACGCCTGCCGCGACCTGTGTGAGCACGGCGTTCCGCGCGAGCGCCTGGAAGCCATCATCAGCAGCAACGAGTACGACCTGCGCCAGCGCGACTATGGCATCGCCGACGGCGTGGCCATTGCGTGCGACGCGCTGAGCACCTGGCTCTACGATGACGACGCCGCGACGCTGGCGCTCAAGTACGGCCCGGTGTACGAGGAGCTCCGTGGCGAGCTGGACGGCAGCTATTTTGAGGACCTGCTGCGCGAGCTCGTACTGGAGAACGACCACATGGCGCTGGTCGAGCTGGTTCCGGTAGACGCTGCCGAGGGTTCGGAGGGTGCCGAAGCCGCCGAACTGGCTGCCAAGCGCGACGCCATGACCGATGCCGAGCTGGCCGACGTGGTCGAGCGCACGGCCGCGCTGCGTGCCGCACAGGAGGCGGAAGACACATCCGAGGCCAAGGCCACGCTGCCGCGCCTGCGCGTGTCCGACATTGGCGAGGCGCGCCCCGAGCCGCCGCTGGTCGTGGACACGACCGCGCCCATCCCCTGCCTGCGCCACGGCATCCCCACCAACCGTCTGGCCTACGCCATGCAGTATTTCGACCTGAGCTGCGTCGCGTTTGAGGACCTGCCCTATGTAACGCTGCTCTGCCGCCTGCTTAAGCAGCTGCCCACGCGAGAGCATTCGGCCGAGGAACTCGACAACTTGCTCGCTGGTAAGCTCGGCTTTTTGAGCTTTACGACCGAAGTCATGACGCAGCCCGAAGTGGACGGCGTGCGCCCCTACCTGCTGGTGAGCGCCGGCGCCCTGTCCGAGAAGATCGATGCACTGGCGAGTCTGCCGCGCGAGGTATGGTCGAGCACGCTTTTGGCAGATGCCGACGCCGACCGCGTGCGCGACGTGCTCACGCAGATTCGCATTGGGCTTGAGCAGGGCTTTATCAACAACGGTCACTCGGCGGCGCTCGGTCGCGCGATGAGCTACAGCTCGCCTTCGGCCGTGGTGCGCGAGCAGCTTTCGGGCGTAGACTTCTACCTGTTCCTGCGCGATCTGCTCGACCACTTTGACGAGCGCGTGGACGGGCTGCGTACCAAGCTTGCCGAGCTGGCGGAGCGCATCTTTGTGGCCGATGGCTGCATGGCGAGCTTTACCGGCAGCGATGAGGACTTTGACGCGTACTGGGGTGCCGCGGGCAACCTGGGGCTTGGCGCGGGCGATGGCGCCGGCCGCGACGCGCTCGTGGTGCCGGCGCCGTGCGACCGCCACGAGGCTTTCGTGATCCCCAGCGACATCTGCTTTGCCGCGCGTGCGTGCGATCCGCGTCGCTTGGGGCTCGACGTGACAGGCGCTTGGGCCGTGGCTGCCAACGCGCTCTCCTACGACTACCTGTGGAACGAGATCCGCGTGAAGGGCGGGGCGTACGGCTGCGGATTCCGCGCGGCAGGTGAGCGTCAGGCGGCGTTCTACACCTACCGCGACCCGGCGATCGATCCTTCGATTGAGCGCGTGGAGCGCGCGGGTGCATGGCTTGGCAGCTTTGAGCCCGACGAAGCCGCCTTTGAGGGTTTTATCGTGAGCTGCGTGAGCGGCATGGACGCGCCGGTGAAGCCGTACGCGCTCACCAAGCGCCGCAACACGACCTACCTGGCCGGGCTCGATCCGCATGCGCGCGAGGAGCGTCGCGCCCAGATGCTCGCCGCCACGCCCGGTGAGCTGCGCTCGCTCGGCACCGACGTGACGCGCATCGCAGCCGAGTCGCCCACCTGTGTCTTTGGCGGCCGCGACGTCATCGCCAAGAGCAACGCCGGCTTCAACGTAGTCGACCTGCTGGGCTAACGCACAGCAAAGGTAGATTTTTGGGACATGCCTGAAAATCTACCTTTTTTCTTTGGGGCGGTCGGGGCGGAGCGAACCAGCTTTGGCACGGGACGCCCCGCCCCGCCCGCCGGTTTGCCTCGATCTGTAACAGCTGGGACAGGAATATGGGCTCCAAACGTTACAGATCGAGACAGTTCTGGGCGACACCGGCCCTTTATCTCAATCTGTAACACCTAGGCCCATTTTTGCCGAGTAACTGTTACAGATTTAGACAAACTGCCGCAGAAGCTCATCCTCGGCCCAAACCACCACAAAGGGGACAGGCACCTTTGTGGTGGTTCGAACACTTGTTCCATACGTACATGTGTTCTATAGTACGGGTGATTGCATCGGACTTAAATTGCAACTAGAATGTAGTTGCAGAATGTGAGGCGGGATGACTCGAGCCGATAAACTCATCGCCCAACTGTTTAGCTGCCCCTCGACGTATCGGTATGCCGATTTTTTAAAAGTTATGGCCTCATATGGCTTTGAAATGGACAGCAAGGGCAAGACATCCGGATCGCGCGTTCGCTTTTACAGGCCATTAGATGGCAGGATGTTCGTGATGCACGCACCCCATCCATCTGACGAATTGACAGCGGGGACCATTCGAAACATC
>DBEWTI010000130.1:0-3467 GCA_048205975.1 Collinsella sp. | reverse complement strand
ATCATCGAGGAGCACAAGACCCAGGACGCCATCTTTGGCGTGCGCAAGATGGTCACGACCAACCAGGAGGGCGCGCTTCCCATTTTTGACGAGCGCATCGAGACCCCGTTTGGCCCGGCCGCCGGTCCCAATACGCAGCTTGCCCAGAACATCGTGGCATCCTATGTGGCTGGTTCCCGCTTCTTTGAGCTCAAGACCGTCCAGGTTATGGACGGCGAGGAGCTCTCCAAGTGCGTCAACAAGCCCTGCATCGTGGCTCAGGACGAGTGCTACAACTGCGAGTGGTCGACCGAGCTCGAGGTTCCGCAGGCCTTTGCCGAGTACGTGAAGGCATGGTTTGCCTGCCACCTGATCGCTCGCGAGTACGGTCTGGGCAGCCCGGACGGCTTTGTCTTCAACATGTCCGTGGGCTATGACCTCGAGGGCATCAAGAGCCCCAAGGTCGACGCCTACATCGAGGGCATGAAGGATGCCAGCGGCTCTGACGTCTGGAACGAGTGCCGTGCCTGGGCTCTCGCTAACCTGGACAAGTTTGAGCATGTCGACGCCGCGTTTGTCGAGTCCATCCCGGCACGCGTCTCCAACTCCATCACCGAGTCTACCCTGCATGGCTGCCCGCCGGCGGAAATCGAGCGCATCGCGACCTATCTGATCACCGAGAAGGGCCTCAACACCTACATCAAGTGCAACCCCACGCTGCTGGGCTATGAGTTTGCACGTCAGCGCCTCAACGAGCTGGGCTTTGACTATATCGTCTTTGATGACACGCACTTCCGCGAGGACCTGCAGTGGGCCGATGCCGTGCCTATGTTCGAGCGCCTGATTGCCCTGTGCGCCGAGTGCGGCCTGGAGTTTGGCGTCAAGCTGACCAACACGTTCCCCGTCGACGTGACGAGGAACGAGCTGCCTTCCACCGAGATGTATATGTCCGGCCGTTCGTTGTTCTCGCTGACCATCGAGGCTGCCCGCCGCATTACCGAGCAGTTCGATGGCAAGTTGCGCATCAGCTACTCCGGCGGCGCCACGGTCTACAACATCCGCGCCCTGTACGACGCCGGCATTTGGCCCGTCACCCTGGCGACTGACGTGCTCAAGCCCGGTGGCTACGAGCGCTTTAGCCAGATGGCCGGCGAATTTGGCGATCTGGACGGCAAGCCGTTTGAGGGCATTTCGCTCGAGGCAGTGACCGCGATCCAGACCGATTCGCTCACCAACCCGCTCTACAAGAAGCCGCTGCGCCCGCTGCCCGACCGCAAAGTTGCCGGCAAGAGCCCACTTTCCGACTGCTTTACCACGCCGTGCCGCACGAGCTGCCCAATCCAGCAGGATATTCCCGCCTATCTGGCGGCTGTTGACGAGGGCCGCTACGAGGACGCGCTCAACATCATCATCGAGCGCAACGCCCTGCCGTTCATTACCGGCACCATCTGCCCACATCCCTGCGGCCGTGCCTGCGAGCGTGCGTTCTACGAGTCCGAGGGCGCCCAGATTCGCGCCAGCAAGCTCAAGGCCGCCCGCGAGGCCATGACCGCTGTGCTGCCCAAGCTGCGTGCTCAGGCTATCGCCAACGACGGCGAGCGCAACGTTGCCGTTATCGGTGGCGGCCCGGCCGGCCTGGCGACGGCATTCTTCCTGACGCGTGCCGGCGTGCCCGTCACCATCTTCGAGGCCCGCGACTCTCTCGGCGGCGTGGTCCGTCACGTGATTCCCGAGTTCCGTATCGCGAGCGACGATATCTCCCACGACGCCGAGCTCTGCCTGGCCTTTGGCGCCAAGGTGCAGCTCAACGCTCGCGTTGATTCCATTGACGAGCTCAAGGCTCAGGGCTTTACCGACGTGGTCGTGGCCACCGGTGCCTGGATGCCCGGCTCTGCGGGCCTGGGCGAGGGTGCCGAGCTCGATGTGCTGGAGTTCCTCGAGGCCGCCAAGAAGGGCGAGAAACTCGAGCTGGGTGAGGATGTCGTGGTCATTGGCGCCGGCAACACCGCCATGGACGCGGCCCGCGTGGCCAAGCGCCTGGCCGGCGTGAAGAACGTGCGCCTGGTGTATCGCCGCACCAAGAAGCAGATGCCTGCCGACGAGGAAGAGCTCGATCTTGCTCTTGCCGACGGCGTTGAGTTCTGCGAGCTGCTGGCGCCCAAGGCGCTCAACGGCTCCGTGCTGACCTGCGACGTTATGGAGCTCGGCGAGCCGGATGCAAGCGGCCGTCGCAGTCCCGTCGCCACGGGCGAGACCGTCGAGCTTTCCGCCACCACGGTGATCTGCGCCGTGGGCGAGGGCATCGATGCCAGCCTTTACGATGCCGCGGGCGTCGAGCACGACCGTCGCGGCCGTCTTGCCGCCACCTCCACCGGCGTTGAGGGCGTCTGGGCTGCGGGCGACTGCCGTCGCGGTCCTGCCACCGTGGTCGAGGCTATCGCCGACGCCGCGGAGGTCGCCCGTGCCATCGCCGGCGTGGACTTTAACAAGTACGCCGACTGCAACGAGCAGGCCGGCCGCGAGGACACCTGCTACGAGCGCAAGGGGTCGCTGTGCCGCGACAAGCGCAACTGCACCAAGACCCGCTGCCTGGGCTGCGGCTCGGTGTGCGAGGTCTGCTGCGACGTGTGCCCCAACCGCGCCAACGTGGCAATTAAGGTGCCGGGCCTGGCCAAGCATCAGGTCGTCCATGTCGACGGCATGTGCAACGAGTGCGGTAACTGCGCCGTGTTCTGCCCCTACCAGGAGGGTCGTCCCTACAAGGACAAGCTCACCCTGTTCTGGAGCGAGCAGGACATGGAGAACTCCGAGAACGAGGGCTTCCTGGCCGTGGACGAGGACCACTTTAAGGTTCGCGTCGCCGGCACGGTCCGCACCGTCTCGGTCGATGCCGTCAACACCGGTCTTCCCGAGGCCGTCCGCCTGACCATCAGGGCCGTGCGCGACAACTATTCGTACCTTCTTAAGAAATAGGCGAGTCTCTTATGACCAAATCCATTCAACATAACGTGGCCTACGTTGCCTGCGGAAGTGGTTGCGCTTCCGCAGGCGGCGACGCCCGCTGCAGCGAAGGCTGCATTGGCTGTGGCGCCTGCGTCACGGCCTGCCCCCACGGCGCCATTGCGCTGGTCGATGGCATCGCCCGCGTGGATCGCTCCAAGTGCACGGGCTGTGGCCTGTGCGGTATGGCGTGCCCGCAGCGCGTGATTGCCTTCGTTCCCGGCTACCAGAACATTCTGGTGCGCTGCAACAACACCGATAAGGGCGCCATCGCTCGCAAGATCTGCGACACGAGCTGCATCGGTTGCGGCATGTGCGCTAAAAAGTGCCCTGCCGGCGCTATCCGCATCGAGGACAACTGCGCCCATATCGACGGCGTGGACTGCCTGTCGTGCGGCATGTGCGCCGTCGTCTGCCCGCATGGCGCCATCCACGACCGCACCGGCATCGCCGCCGGCGTGTAGAAGGGAATCACCATGGCACAGGAA
>DBEWTI010000113.1:0-9938 GCA_048205975.1 Collinsella sp. | reverse complement strand
GAAGAGGACTGGGTCGAGCGCGCCGGCGAGATGCTCAAGAAGGCCGAGGAGAAGGGTGTCAAGATCCTACTCCCCATCGACAACCGTGTTGCCGATCACTTTGGCGAGGACGCTGTCCCCGAGGTTGTTGCTTCCGACGCTATCCCCGACGATCGTGAGGGTATGGACATCGGTCCCAAGACCGAGGAGCTCTATGCCGAGGCTGTCAAGGGCGCCAAGACCGTGTTCTGGAACGGCCCCATGGGCGTCTTCGAGTTTGACAACTTTGCTCACGGCACCCAGGCTATCGCCGAGGCTCTCGCCGAGGCTGACTGCACCTCGATCATCGGCGGTGGTGACTCTGTCGCAGCTGTCAACAAGTTCAACCTGGCCGACAAGATGAGCTGGATCTCCACCGGTGGTGGCGCTTCCATGGAGCTCGTCGAGGGTAAGGCCCTGCCCGGAGTGGAGGCGCTTCTCGATGCCTAATCGCACCCTTCTTATCGCTGGTAACTGGAAGATGAACAACGACGTCGCCGAGGCCGCCAAGCTCGCCGACGAGCTGGCTCAGGCTCTGCCCGAGGTTCCGGCTGGCGTCGAGGTGCTCGTCTGCCCTCCGACCATCGACATCACCACGGTTCATGACCGCATTCAGGCTGCCCCCATCGCCCTCGGTGCACAGAACGTGTACTGGGAGGACAAGGGTGCCTTCACCGGTGAGTCTTCTTGCGACATGCTCAAGTCCGCTGGCTGCACCTACTGCATCATCGGTCACTCCGAGCGTCGCGACTACTTCCACGAGACCGACGAGGATCAGAACAAGAAGGCTAAGGCTCTCGTTTCCGCCGGTCTTGTTCCCGTCTTCTGCTGCGGCGAGTCCCTCGAGGTCCGCGAGGCTGGCACCTATGTCGAGCACGTCGTGAACCAGGTCAAGGCCGGCCTTGCTGGTCTTGAGATCACCTGCCCCAAGCAGGTCGTCGTCGCCTACGAGCCCATCTGGGCCATCGGCACCGGCAAGACCGCTACCGCCGAGGACGCTCAGGAGGTCTGCGGCGCTATCCGTGAGACCCTCAAGGAGATGTTCGGCGAGGAGCTCGCCAACGGCATCCGCGTTCTCTACGGCGGTTCCGCCAAGCCCGGCAACATTGCCGAGCTCGTCGCCAAGCCCGACGTTGACGGCGCCCTCGTGGGCGGCGCTTCGCTCAAGGCTGCCGACTTCGCCTCTATGGTCGTCAAGGCAGGCGAGTAGGACATATGGCACAGCGTCATCTTCCTGCACTCCTGATTATCATGGATGGTTGCGGCCTTGCTCCGGCCGATGGCGAGAACGCCGTCGCCGCTGCCAAGACGCCCTTCCTTGATAGCCTGTACGAGAAGTACCCCCACACCACGCTCGGCGCTTCGGGCGAGGACGTGGGTCTTCCCGATGGCCAGATGGGTAACTCCGAGGTGGGTCACCTCAACATCGGTGCCGGACGCATCGTGTTCCAGGAGCTTTCGCGCATCAACAACGCCATCAAGGACGGCTCCATCGCCAAGAACGAGGTTTTTGTCAAGGCTATGGACGACGTCAAGGCTGACGGTAAGACTCTCCACCTCATGGGCCTTATGAGCCCTGGCGGTGTCCATTCTCACATGAACCACGTCGAGGCTCTGGTCAAGATGGCTGCCGAGCACGGTGTCAAGACCGTTCGCGTCCACGCCTTCATGGATGGTCGCGACGTTGACCCGCAGTCCGGTGCCGGTTACATGAGTGAGTTCTGCGCCTTCCTGGCTAAGATCTCCGAGGAGACCGGTTGCGACGCTCGCGTTGCCACCGTCTCGGGCCGTTATTGGGCCATGGACCGCGATAATCGTTGGGAGCGCATCCAGCGCGCCTACGACGTCATGGTCAACGCGTCCGATGCCGATACCGACCCCGTTGCCGGTATCAAGGCCTACTACGAGAAGGATCCGCGCGGCGACGAGTTCGTCGAGCCCTTCGCTGCCCACAACGAGGGCATCCACGAGGGCGACGCGGCCATCTTCTTCAACTTCCGTCCCGACCGCGCTCGTCAGATGACCCGCGTGTTCACGGACAAGGAGTTCGACGGCTTTGAGCGCGAGCAGATCAAGCTTTCGCACTTTGTGACGATGACCGAGTACGATCCGACGTTTGACGTCGAGGTCGCCTTCCCCAAGACGTTCCCCGAGAACGTCCTGGCCGACGTTATCGCCGCCAATGGCCTGAAGCAGCTGCACACCGCCGAGACCGAGAAGTACGCCCACGTGACGTTCTTCCTCAACGGCGGCATCGAGGAGCCCAAGGAGGGCGAGGAGCGCGTGCTCGTCGCTTCCCCCAAGGTCGCTACCTACGATCTGCAGCCCGAGATGAGCGCTCCCGAGGTGACCGAGAAGCTCGTCGCCGCCATCAACGAGGATCGCGCTGATTTCTACATCGTGAACTTCGCGAACTGCGACATGGTTGGTCACACCGGTGTCTTCGACGCTGCCGTTAAGGCTGTCGAGGCTGTTGACGATGCCCTGTCCAAGGTTGTCCCTGCGATTCTCGCCAAGGGCGGCTTTGCACTGATTACCGCCGACCACGGCAACGCCGATCACATGTTTGACGTTGCTTCCGACGGTTCCAAGCATCCGTTTACGGCTCACACCACCAACCGCGTGCCGTTCATCATCGTTGATGAGAAGGCCAAGCTCACCGGTATCGAGGACGGCCGTCTTTCCGATATCGCTCCGACCATGCTCACCATGGCTGGTATTGAGCCTTCCGCCGAGATGACGGGCCGCGTGCTCGCTACCGAGGCCTAATAGAAAACAAATACCGTTTTCTAGCAAGGGGGTTGTCCACAACCGGACAACCCCCTTTTTGGTATTTCTGCCATTTCCACCCCGTCCTTGAGTGGCAGGTAGGGGAGAGCGGGGGATTGTGGTACAGTACTGGAGTTTGAACTGTTCTATTAAGGAGCTTATCTATGGGTCCGTTCCAGATTCTTCTGTTTGTCGTTTGGGCTGTTTCTGCCGTGGCGCTGACGATTCTCGTCCTGATGCATTCCGGTAAGGGTACCGGCGTTTCGGATATGATCGCTAGCTCGCTGTATAACTCCAGCTCTGCCACAGGCGTTATGGAGCAGAACCTCGACCGCCTGACCGTCATCATGGCTGTCGTGTTTGCCGTGTGCGTCGTGCTATGTATGTTCTTCTTCCCGCAGGGCATCGTGGGCTATTAATCACGAGCTGCATAAGTACTTGAAAAGGGTTCCGCAAGTGCGGGACCCTTTTTTTGTTTACATATTTGTAACAGAGTCAAAAATATCACCACATACTTCGCTCAACTAAAGAAATTCTTGACCGTTGACCGGAATCAGGCCCAATTTGTGCATAAAATGCGCTACTGTATTGCAAAACGTTTGGCCTGTTGTGTATAACCAGCCATTGCAGCGGGCGGCGTTTTGATGGTTCGGATCGGATTGTCTCGACATGTGTCCGACTGAACATTTCTTTGTCCTATCTCATAAGGAGGATGGCATGGCTGATTCTATGTTCCACCAGCCCGTTATGGGTCGTCGCGCCTTTGTTGGCGGCACCCTCGCTGCGAGCTCCATGGCTTTTCTTGCCGCATGCGGCAAGAAGGGCGGCGACGCTTCCGGTTCTGAGTCCGGTTCGACGCTGAACTTCTACATCAACAACCCGGTCTGCATCGACCCCTACAATGTCCAGGAGGACCAGGGCACTCAGGTCGAGTACCAGCTCTTTGACGCTCTGACCTCTTATGACGCCGAGAAGGGCGAGATCGTTCCGCTGGCTTGCGAGTCCTTCGAGGCCAACGACGACGCCACCGAGTTCACCTTCAAGATCAAGAAGGCCAAGTTCCACAACGGTGACGACGTTACCTCCAAGTCCTTCAAGCTCGGTTGGGAGCGTCTGGTCAACACCAAGTCGGCCATCGCTACCGAGTACGGCCCTTCCGAGGTCTCCTATCACCTTTCCATGGTCGAGGGCTATGACGACCTGCTTGCCGGTAACGCTACCGAGCTCAGCGGTGTTACTTGCCCCGACGATGAGACCCTCGTCGTCAAGCTGTCTTCCGCTTACGCCGACTTCCCCTTCGTCGCCTCTCACCCGGCTCTGGCCCCGGTTCCCGAGTGCGCCGAGTCCGATGTCAAGAGCTTCTACCTTGCACCGGTCGGTAACGGCCCGTTCATGATGGACGGCAAGTGGGAGGATGGCCAGGAGATCAACCTCAAGAAGTTCGACGATTACTATGGCGACAAGGCCAAGATCGATGGCATCCACTTCCAGGTCATCAAGGACATGGAGACCGCTTACAAGGAGTTCCAGGCCGGTAACCTCGATGTCTGCGACGTTCCCGTCGCTCAGATCGATGCCGCCAAGAAGGATCGCGGCGTGTCCAAGGACGGCTACACCATGGGTGACGGCGAGCGCATGCTGCTCGGCGCCGAGCCTTCCACTTACTATCTGACCTGCAACACCACGGCCGAGCCGTTCAACAACGCCGACCTGCGTAGGGGCATCTCCCTGGCCATCAACCGTGAGGCCATCTGCAAGACCATCTTCAAGGGTACCCGTACCCCTGCCGACGGCATTGTTCCTCCGGGCATCGATGGCTACAAGGAGGGCGCATGGGAGTTCTGCGCCTACGATGTCGACAAGGCTAACGAGTACCTCGACAAGGTTGCTCCCGCTGGCGCTAACGGCGATCGTGGCATTAGCGTGACCCTTTCCTACAACCAGGACGGTGGTCACAAGGAGATCATGGAGTCCATCATCGGCGACCTCGCCAAGGTTGGCGTTACTGCTGTCTCCGATACCCCCGAGTGGTCTGCCCTGCTCGAGCAGTATCAGAACTTTAACTATCAGTTCGGTCGTCTGGGTTGGATTGCCGACTACCCGATTATGGACAACTTCCTGTATCCGCTGTTCCACTCCGACTCCCTCGGTGGCGACAACCGCTCTGGTTACAACAACCCCGAGTTCGACGCTAAGGTTGACGAGGCCCGTACCACGGTTGACGACGAAGAGCGCGTCGCTAAGATGCAGGAGGCTGACGCTATGGTCGCTGCCGACTGCCCGGTCATCCCGGTGATGTTCTACACGCACACCATCGTCGGCTCCGATCGCATCAAGCACCTCTATGTCGATCCGCAGAAGCACGCCGAGCTGGGTACCGCTGAGCTCGCCTAAGAGTTTGCAGCTTCCGTGAGGGTCAAGTATTTACGTAGACCTCATGGGAAACATACAGTTCTCCCTAACCTGGGGTAAACTGGCTGATGGTAATTTTGGGATGCCGGTCTGGCGATCGGCATCCCATTTAGGTTAATCCCTAGATAGGGGAGTGGTATGGGTAAGTACATCGTTAAACGTGTGCTTCAGTTCATCCCGGTATTTTTGGGCGTTACGCTGATTCTGTTCGCCCTCCAGAATATCGTGCCGGGAGATCCGATCAAGCTGATCGGTGGAGACAAGGCTCTGTCCCCCGAGGTGGAGCTTCAGCTTCGCGTCCGCTATCACCTGGTCCAGTCGGACGAGGACGGCAACGCGATCCTTGACGAGAACGGCGACCCCGTTCAAACGTCGCTCGTGGACCGTTACTTGTATTACATGAACGGCCTGCTTCATGGCGATCTGGGCAATTCGTATCAGCGCAAGCTGCCGGTTACGGATATCTTTGCCCAGAAGTATCCGTATACGGTCAAACTTGCCGCGTGCGCCATCGTGCTCGAGGCAATTATGGGTATCGGTGCGGGTATCATTTCGGCGGTAAAGCGTTATTCCTTCTGGGATATTTTGGTAACGCTCACCACGTCGATCCTCGTTGCGGTCCCGGCCTTCTGGCTCGGTATGTTGCTGCAGCTGTTCTTTGGCGTCATCCTCAAGGACGCCACGGGCGGTGCAATCTCCATGCCGATCTCGGGTGCCGGCGGTTCCAGCTCTCAGTATCAGGATTGGATGCACTATGTGCTTCCGACCATTACGCTGGCTTCGGTTTCGACCGCTTATGCTGCGCGCATCATGCGCTCGCAGCTGCTTGACGTCATGAACCAGGATTACATCCGTACGGCAAAGGCCAAGGGTCTCTCCAATCGTGCGATCATCGTCAAGCATGCGCTTAAGAATGCACTCATCCCCGTCGTTACCTATATTGGTGTCGACTTTGGCGGCATGCTTTCGGGCGCCATCCTGACCGAGACGGTCTTTAACTGGCCCGGTATCGGCTATGAGGTCTATCGCGCCATTAGCATGCGTGACTGGCCCATCGTTATGGGCGGCGTTACGCTCATCGTCGTCGTCGTTATGGTGATCAACCTGCTCGTCGACATTAGCTATGCATTCCTCGACCCGCGCATCCGCCTTGGCGGTCCGTCGGATAAGGCCTAAGGGAGGTACGTCTCATGCAGGAAACTGATTCTCAGTCTCAGGAGCAGGCTACCGCCACCAAGGCCGCATCTGCTCCCGCCAAGTCCCGCACGCTGTGGGGCGACGCTTTCAAGCGTCTTCGCAAGAACAAGCTCGCCGTTATCGGTGTCTGCTGGATCATCATCGTCGTTGTGGTTGCCCTGACCGCAGATCTGTGGGCTAAGCCCTGGCTCGGTTCGCCGACAGCTTCCGACTCGACCACCATGGCCGAGACGTCGCTGCTGGCTCCGTGTGCAGAGCACCCGTTTGGCACCGACGCCCTTGGTCGTGACATTCTCGTCCGCGTTATCTACGGTGCGCGCGTTTCGCTGTCCGTCGGAATTATGGCCACCGCGATCTCCACGCTGATTGGTCTGGTCATGGGTGCTCTGGCCGGTTTCTACGGCGGCATCTGGGATACGATCATCATGCGCTGTGCGGACATCTTCCTGGCGTTCCCGTACGTGCTGTTCGTTGTCGCCATGATCGCCGTTATCGGCCGTGGTCTTCAGAACGTCTTTATCGCCATCGGCATTCTTGGCTGGCCTTCGATTGCGCGCGTCTTCCGCTCTGCAATCTTGACGGTCAAGGAAAACGACTATGTTGATGCTGCGCGCGCGATGGGTGCATCTGATGCTCGCATCGTTGTACGTCACATCTTCCCGAACTCCGTCGCCTCCATCGTGGTCTATGCGACCATGAACATTGGTGGTGCCATTCTGACCGAGTCCGCTCTGTCCTTCCTCGGCATGGGCGTTATTCCGCCTACGCCTTCGTGGGGCTCCATGATTCAGGACGGTCAGCAGTATCTTCTGACTGCTCCGTGGATGATGATCATGCCCGGTTTGGCAATTCTCTCGACGGTGCTCGCCTTCACCCTGTTGGGTGACGGTCTGCGCGACGCCCTCGACGTCAAGATGAAGGACGCATAAGGATGAAGAAGAACAAGAACTATGTGGACCTGAAGGACCAGCCGGTTCCCGAGGGCCAGCATCTGCTCGAGGTCGATGACCTAAAGATGTATTTCCACACCGAGGATGGCGTCGTTCGCGCTGTCGACGGTGTCTCCTACACGCTCGATCGCGGCGAGACCCTGGGCGTCGTCGGTGAGTCCGGCTCTGGTAAGTCCGTGACCGCCATGACCATCATGGGT
Source organism: Collinsella sp. (assembly GCA_048205975.1). GTDB lineage: Bacteria > Actinomycetota > Coriobacteriia > Coriobacteriales > Coriobacteriaceae > Collinsella. The sequence goes on along the minus strand of DBEWTI010000113.1, from coordinate 2,392 downwards.
CTTATCTCGATGCCTCCGGGAAAGATTGAGGGCGGCGACGTTCGCTATCGCGGTCGTTCTATCCTCGAGATGACTGAGGAAGAGATGCAGCACATTCGCGGTAACGACATCGCGATGATCTTCCAGGATCCTATGACCTCCTTGAACCCGGTCTATAAGATCGGCAAGCAGGTGGGCGAGGGCCTTCGTCTGCACCGTGGTTACTCCAAGCAGGAGGCGCTCAAGCGTGCCACCGAGCTTCTGGACCTCGTTGGTATTCCCGAGCCCGAGAAGCGCGTCAATGAGTATCCGCACCAGTTCTCTGGCGGTATGCGTCAGCGCGTCATGATCGCTATGGCTCTTGCCTGCGACCCCGATATCCTGATTGCCGACGAACCCACGACGGCCTTGGACGTTACCATTCAGGCTCAGATTATCGAGCTCATGCAGGAGATGCAGGAGAAGAACGGCAACGCCATTATCATGATCACCCATGACCTGGGCGTCGTTGCCGATATGGCCGACAAGATCATGGTTATGTACGCCGGCCGTCCCGTCGAGTTCGGTACTGCTGAGGAAATCTTCTACGAGAGCCGCCATCCCTACACCTGGGGTCTTATCCGCTCCATCCCGGAGCAGGCCATCGAGGAGAAGAAGCCGCTGACGCCGATTCACGGCAACCCGCCTTCGCTCATGAACCTGCCCGAGGGCTGCGTGTTCTCGCCTCGTTGTCCCTATGCGACCGATAAGTGCCGCAAGCAGCGCCCCGAGCGCGTTGTCACCGAGTCTGGTCATTACTCTGCGTGCCACTACTCCGGTGACCCCGAGTTCCTCAAGAACGCTCCTGAGACGTCCCGTACGCGTAAGGATTCCAAGAAGGGAGGCGAGGCGTAATGGTAGATATCAACGAGCGTACTCCGCTGCTGAAGGTCGAGCACCTCTCTAAGGAGTTTCCCGCTGAGTCCGGCATGTTCGCCAAGCGCTTCTCCAAGCGTGTCGTCTCTGCTGTGAATGACATTTCGTTCGAGATTTATCCGGGCGAGACCTTTGGCCTGGTCGGCGAGTCTGGTTGCGGTAAGTCCACCACGGGCCGCACCATCATGCGCCTGACCAAGCCGACGGCAGGCAAAGTGTTCTTCCAGGGCAAAGACGTTGCCGAGATGAGCAAGCACGAGATCAAGGATATGCGTCGCGAGATGCAGTTCATCTTCCAGGATCCCTATGCTTCGCTCAACCCTCGTATGACCATCGGCGAGATTGTTTCTGAGCCTATGACCATTCATGGCGTTGGCACCAAGGAAGAGCGTATCGAGCGTGTCCGCGAGCTGCTGGACGTCGTCGGTCTGAACCCCGAGCACATCAACCGCTATCCGCACGAGTTCTCGGGCGGCCAGCGCCAGCGTGTCGGCATCGCCCGCGCGTTCGCTCTGAAGCCCAAGCTGATCATCTGTGACGAGCCTGTCTCTGCACTTGACGTATCCATTCAGGCCCAGGTTCTGAACCTTCTTAAGGAGCTCCAGGACAAGTTCGGTACGGCTTATCTCTTCATTGCTCACGACCTCTCTGTCGTGCAGCATATCTCCGACCGTGTTGCCGTTATGTATCTGGGTAAGATGGTCGAGGTTTCGGACTGGAAGACGCTCTACAGTGAGCCGCACCACCCGTACACGCAGTCGCTGCTGTCTGCCGTGCCGGTTCCCGATCCTGATATCCAAAAGACCCGCAAGCGCATTATCCTCGCTGGCGATCCGCCGTCGCCGCTGGATCCGCCGACCGGCTGCCGTTTCCACACGCGCTGCCCGATCGCGCAGGGTATCTGCTCCGAGAAGCTTCCTGAGTTTAAGGAAGTTGCCCCTGGCCACTGCTGCGCCTGCCACTTCGCGGAGCCGTTCCCGATCAAGGAATCGCACATCGACCTGTAGTCGGTTGTTCTCGTCCGGGCCCGCCCTGGTGTTACTTTTCAGAACGTCCTCGGACATGCAAGAAACCCCCGCTGCGCACTTCGTGCGGCGGGGGTTTCTTGCGTCCTGACGCTCCTATTTGGCAAGGTGTTTTTTAGAATCCATTTTGCGCTCGGCCTCGAAGGCCTGCCTGTCCCAATCGAGCGGAAGTCCGGCCTCGACCCATGCCTCGTAGGCCCTCCTTATGGGCTTGAGCTCCCTTTGGCCCCTCTCCAGCATCGAGATGTACTTCTCGCTGGTGCCCAGTATGGACGCCGCCCTCACCTGGCTGACCCTCGCCGCGCGCCTGGCCGCCACGAGCTCCGAGGCGTCCTGGATTGGCAACATCTATTTGGACGATTCCGGGAGGGACAGCCCCGCCTCCCTGAACTCGACCGGCGACATGTAGCCCAGCGTCGAGTGGATCCTGAAGTTGTTGTACCAGTGCACGTAGTCCGAGAGCTTGGCCCGTA
>DBEWTI010000111.1:0-11617 GCA_048205975.1 Collinsella sp. | reverse complement strand
TGACGGCCCGTCGACTTGGCGAGCTCGACCAGATGCGGATCCTCGCCGCAAACGATGACGGTGCCGTCCTCGCCCACCAGTCCCATAAACTTGGCAAAGGTGGCCTCGATCTCCTCGATGCCCGAGTAGTGATCGAGATGGTCGGCCTCGACGTTGGTCACGATGACCACGTTGGGGTTCAGGAACAGGAAGGAGCTGTCGGACTCGTCGGCCTCGGCGACAAAGTAGTCACCCGAGCCGTTCTTGCCGTTCGTGTCATAGCCCTCGACGATGCCGCCGATCAAGAAGCTCGGATCCAGACCCATGCGGTCGAGCATGGTGGCGCACATCGAAGACGTGGTGGTCTTGCCATGCGTGCCGGCAACAGCGACGGTAGTGTAGCCGTGGCCCAAAGCAGAGAGCATCTTGGCACGGGGCCACACGGGAATGCCCAGCTCGCGAGCGCGCACGAGCTCAGGGTTGGACTCCGGAATAGCGGTGGATACAACAACCACGTCGGGCTTGACCTCGTCGATCGTGGCGGCCTCATGGCCCACGTGCACCTTCACACCAGCGCGGGTAAGCTGGCGGATATAACGTGACGTCTTAAGGTCGGAACCGGTAACGGCATAACCGCGCTCGTGCAGAACGAGAGCGATGCCGCTCATGCCGGCGCCGCCGATACCGATAAAGTGGGCGCTCTTAAACTCGGGCGCGGAGGTTGCAGTCTGGGAATCAGCCATGTGCTCGTGTACTCCTTGCGTAAACACTGCCTGTAACCCGTTAACTGTACCGCACCTACCGCATCAGCGCGAGGGCGACCGACGATATCCCGTCTAACTAACGCAAACCCTCTACCGCATCGGCCAGAAGAGCAGCGGCCCTATCCTGAGCCAGGCCACGCGATGCCTGACGCATGGCGTCGCGCTCCGCCGCGTCATCGACCAGGTGCAGCAGCTCATCGGCAAAGGCAGAACCGTCGATATCGGCATCGGCACAGAGCACGCCGGCCCCGGCGTCGACCAGATAACGGGCATTGGTGGTTTGGTGGTCGGCCGTCGCATGCGGATACGGCACGAGCACCGAGGGCACGGCGAGCGCAGCGATCTCGGCCACGCTCGATGCGCCCGAACGCGAGAGCACCAAATCGGCAGCAGCCAGCATATCGCCCATGTTGTCGATGTAAGGCTGGACGCGATAACGCTTCGCCTCCTCGGGCGTCAGCGCCAAAGCGCGCTCGGTCCCCTCAAAGCCGTCGGCACCCGTCGAATGCAACACATAGAGGTTCTTGCGCGAAAGCAGCTCGTATTTGAGCGAAACCACGCGCTCGTTGAGGTGCTGGGCGCCAAGTGAACCGCCAAAGACGAGCAGCAGCGTAGCGTCCTCGGGAACGCCAAGTGCCTTGCGGCCGCGAGCGCGATCGCCCTCGATCACCGAGCGACGAACAGGGTTGCCGGTCATGAGCACATGGTCAGGGTCACCTTCGCGCTCAAAGACCGAGCGCGCTGCAGGCACCGAGATGCACACGCGGGCGGCATGGGAGTTCATCATCTTGTTGGCCAGGCCCGGAACAGAGTTCTGCTCATGTAGCAGATACGGAACGCCTGCGCCCTTGCACCACCCCAGCAGCGGAACCTCGACATAGGCACCAAAACCGATGGCGGCATCGGGCTTGCCGACCTTTGAGAAATGACTGGCGAGCGCACGCTTGGCCTTGTTGACACGCCACAGCGAGGTCAGCGCCGTCCAGGGACGGGAGCGGTCGAAGCCCGTGACCGTAATGGGCACAAAATCAAACCCAGCCTCGGGGACCAGACGACCCTCGAGCTTGCGCGACTGGCCCACGAACACAACGTGGTGGCCACGGTCACGCAGCTCTTCGGCCAAGGCGAGCGCAGGGTTGATGTGTCCCGCCGTGCCGCCGGCTGCAATAGCAACGGTCATCTTATCGGTCATGGTAGTCCCTTCGTACACGCGGTCCCTGGTCGTCGGTGCGCAGACGCGCCGACGGGTCCGAGTTCAAATCGATTCGATTATATCCGCCGCCCGCGTTGCGAGGGCTGGGGCGCTGAGGACGACCTTGCGGAGCCGTTCGCGGACGCGGACGGGCTGCCGGCTCGGTCGCAGAGCCATCCAGAACGGTAAAGCCGTTACGCGAAGATCGCTCGCCGCGCACGTGGGGCACGCCGGCGGTGCTCTCATCCATAACGGCAAAGCTCTCGCGGCGACGGTCGTACTCATCGCGACGGGCGCTCTCATACGAAACGCGCAGGATCAGACCGGCGAGCATAAGCGACACAATAATCGACGAACCGCCGTAGCTAATAAACGGCAACGGTTTGCCCGTCATGGGAAATACGTTGAGGATGCCCAGCGCGTTAATCAAAAACTGCACCGCGAGAATGACTGCGGAGCCAGACGCCATGAGCGCGCCCCGACGATCGGTCGCCTGCTCGGCAATGCGAAACGCCGAGTAGATCAGCATCGCAAACACCAAGAAGAACAGCACAGTTCCGACAAAACCGACTTCCTCGCCAATGATGGCCAGGATGTAGTCGTTGTGCGCCTCGGGCAGATACGAGTACTTCATGGTTGAGTTGCCGATGCCACGGCCGAACAGACCGCCCGAGGCAAACGCCATGATGGCAAGCGTGGCCTGATAGCCGTCACCATACTCGTCGGCCCAAGGGTTCAAGGCAACCTGGATACGCACCATACGGTACGGCTCTGCAACAAGCGCAATCACGATCACGAGAATGCCGAAGATTATCACGCCGATGATAAATTTGGGGTCGAGGCCCGCAAATAACGCCATGCACATGAGGGTCAACAGGATGATCAGGACGGTACCGAAATCGGGCTGGATAAAGATCAGAAAGAGCGAAATGCCCAGGTAGATGCCCATCTTGCGAAGGAATTCGTTGATGTTGCCACCGGGCGAAAAGAAGCGGTCGAGCATGATGGCCGAATACGCAATGGCAAATGGCTTTAAAAACTCGGAAGGCTGGAACTGAATGCCGGCGATGTTGAGCCAGCGCGTGGCGCCACGGCTGCCGCTGCCCACCAAGAACACCAGCAGAAGCAAGAACATCATGACGAATAGGAAGATCCTGAGCACATCCTCCCCAAACCAGCTGTCCGGCAAAATGCGCACGATGGCAATCAGCGCCAGAACACCGACCACGGCAAACGCGACCTGTCTACCCAGAAAAAACGTCGCTGAGCCATTCTCGTGCAGCGCCTCGACCGAAGACGCCGAGTACACCATCAGCAGGCCAAAACACACCAAGATAAACAGACAGGCCATGAATATCAGACGGGGGCGCATGATGCGGGCGGGAACGCCGGCAATATAGCGTTCGCTAAACGACTGCCCGCCGCGTCCGGAACGCGGTGTGCTACGCCGCGAGGAAGCACGGTCCGAGTCGGGCCTCCTCATACCTTGTCGGGGGCTCTCCTCTCTCACCGGCAACCCCTATTCCATTTGCGATTTCGCTGCAGCGGCAAGCTGGGCCACATAGTCCTTAAACACGCGGCCGCGCTCCTCATAGCCCGAGAACTCATCGAACGAAGAGCAGGCAGGAGAAAGTAAGATCACGTCGCCACGGCTCGACAGCGAACGGGCGACGTCCACGGCATCGCGTAGGTCATCCGCCTGGGCGATATCCACATCGCCATCGACATCGGCCTCGTCCATAGCGGCGGTGAAGCGTTCGCGCGCATCGCCAAAGCAGACGACCGAGCGAACGTTATCCATAACAACGCGCGCGAAGTCCGTGAGCGGCGTGCCCTTATCGTGGCCGCCGAGCAGCAAGATCACGTCGTCATCGGGAAATGCCGTCAGTGCCTTCTCGACCGCGTCGGTGTTGGTCGCCTTGGAATCGTTGACGTAGCGCACTCCGTCAATCTCGCCGCACGGCTCCACGCGGTGCTCGAGCGGCTGGAACGAAGCCAGACCGCGGCAGACGCCATCGACATCGGCACCGACTGCCAGGGCAACCGTGGCAGCGCACAGGGCATTGATAACATTGTGATGGCCCGAGATCTTGAGTTCGGATGTAGCGATGAGCGGGGTCTCGACGCCCTTCAGGCGCACGATCATCTTGCCATCGCGTACAAAGGCGGCGTCTGCACCCTCGGGCTCGTCAAAAGCGACCTTGCAGATGCGACGACCCGGCGTGTAGATGTACTCATCGAACTCGTGAATGCCGGCGTCTTCGACGTCGACAACCACCAGATCGTCATCGACCATATTGTCAAACAGTTTGATCTTGGCAAGCGCATAGTTCTTATGGCTCTTATGCCAGCCCAAGTGGTCGGGAGTGATGTTGAGCAGCACCGCCACACGAGGGTGGAGCTCGGTGGTCGTAGCAATCTGATAGCTCGAGAGCTCAGCCACAAACCACTCGTTGTGGGCTCGGCCGTCAATCTCGTTGACCGGCGGCTCGCCGATGTTGCCGACAGCTACGCTGGCCTCGCCGGCAGCCTTGAGCAGATAATCGGTCAGCGACGTGGTAGTCGTCTTGCCGTTGGTGCCCGTGATGGCAATCCAGTTATCGGGCGACAGGCGATAGGCAAACTCTGGCTCACCCATAATCTGGGCGGCATGCTCGCGCCCGGCCTTAAAGAAGCCCGAGAACTCCGAGATGCCCGGGCACGTCACGCATACGTCATAGGCGCCCTCGACCTGTTCGGTCCCATAGACAAACGACGCACCAGCAGCCTCGAGCGCACGCGTGGCGTCATTGGGCTCAGAGGTGCCGCCGCCATACACGGTAACGGCGCTTACGCGCTCGGGATGTGCCAGCGCCCAGCGGGCGACATCGAGACCGGATTTGCCCTGACCCAAAACGAGCAGGCTAAAGACATCAGCAAGAGGCATGAAAGACCACTATCCCAACTGGAAGAACAGAGCAAGGCCAACGGCACCAAATGCCGCAGCGATAATCCAAAAACGAATGACGACCTTGGTCTCGGCCCAACCCTTCTTTTCGAAATGATGATGGATGGGCGCCATAAGGAAGACGCGCTTGTGCGTAAAGTGGAAGTAGACAACCTGAATCATGACCGACAGAGTCTCAACGATAAACAGGCCGCCGATGATGAGGGAGACGACCTCGGTGTTAGTCATGATGGACGTACAGGCAAACGCGGCGCCCAGAGCAAGCGAGCCGGTATCACCCATAAAGATGCTCGCCGGATAGCAGTTGAACCACAGAAAGCCCAAGCAGGCACCGGCACACGCGGTGCAGAAGATGGACAGGTTCACGTCTCCGTGCAAAAACGCCATGGCAGCCATGGCGAGCATGGCGATCATGGAGGTGCCGCCAGCAAGACCGTCAAGGCCATCGGTCAGGTTCACGGCATTAGAAAGACCGGCGATCATTAGCCAGCAAAAGACAATATAGAGCCACGGGAACGAATAGCCGCAGATGGTGGTCGAAAGCACGCCAAGGTCGATCGTCAACCCACCGGGAAAACGAATCTCAGGGGCGACGCCGCACCAGTTGACGGCAAGTACCGTAAAGGTGACACAGATAATGGTTAGGCCGATCATCTTGGCATGGGGCGTCAGACCGAGCGAGCGCCCATGCGTAACGGAGGTCAGGTCGTCGATCAGGCCCAGCACGCCGGTCGCCAGCGTGGCGAGCAGCACGAGTACGAGCTCGGTGGTGAGCTTGCCCATCAGCAGGCAGGTCAGCGAGATCGCGACGAGGATGACAACGCCACCCATGGTGGGCGTTCCCTGCTTAACCAAATGACGCTTGGGGCCGTCGGCACGAACCTGCTGGCCGATACCCTCGACCTTGAGCAGCTTGATCCACCACGGCATGAGCAGTAGCGCAATGGCTGCGGCGATGCCAAGCCCCAAAAAAGCCTGATACGTTGGATACGAGGGATTGCCGAACATGGGCTAGCACACACCTTCCACAAAGCGGTCGAGCTCAACAAAGCGGGAACCCTTGACCAGTACAACATCATGTTTTTCAAGCGCGCCGCCCATGCGGTCGAGCACCTGCTGATAATCGGAGAACACCTGGATGCGGTCCTCGTCCATGCCCATTATGCGCGCGGCATCGGCCATAAGCTGGGCCAGCTCACCACCCACGCACGCCAGCATGTCGAGCTTCTTGGCGGCGGCATAGGCGCCCACGAGCTCATGCATGCGAGGAGCCTCATCGCCCATCTCGCCCATCTCGCCCAGGATCGCCATGCGAGACCCCGTGCACGAAAGCGAGCACAGCAGATCGAGGCCAGCAGCCATAGATTCGGCGCTGGCGTTATAGGAATCGTCGATGATGCGTGCACCGCTCTTGGCGCGCTTGATCTCCTGGCGGTGCCCGGTGATCGTAAGACCCCTAAAGGCAGCATCGATCTGCTCGGGCGTCACGCCCAGGCGATAGGCAACCGCGGCGGCCTTAACGGCATTAGGAACGGACTGCACGCCGGGGATGGCAAGCATGGTATCGATTGTCTCGCCCTGACCAAAATCGAGCGTAAAGACCGGACGGCCCTCGTCATCAACGCGAACGTCGCGGGCGCGGACCTCATCATCGTCAGAGACACCGGCCAGCATCACGTCGATACCAGCAGGCTGGGCGAACGTATCGCGAATGAACGGCGTAAAATCGTCCTCGCCGCCCAAAACCAGCAGCGGCAAATTGTCGCCGGCGGCGCACATGCCCTGTACAATCTCGGCCTTAGCGCGGGCGATGTTCTCGCGGCTGCCCAAAATGCCGATATGAGAGGTGCCGATCTTGCTCACGATGGCAAGGTTGGGATTGGCAGACAGAGACAGGCGCTCGATCTCGTGGAAATGGTTCATGCCCATCTCGAGCACCAGGACCTCGGTATCGGCCGGAGCGGAAAGCACCGTGAGCGGCATGCCGATCAGGTTATTGAAATTGCCCTTGGTGGCCCAGACACGATAGCGCTTGGCGAGCACAGCGGCGAGCACGTCCTTGGTCGTCGTCTTGCCGATGGAACCGGTAATGCCAACGACCAGGCAGCCAAGCTCCAGGCGATACGCGTGCGCCAAACGCAGCAGAAACTCCTCGGGATCATCGGTCAGCAAGATGGCACAGCCCTTGTCCTGCGCCAGCGAGACCAGCTCGGCCTCGGGCTCACGCGTCATCACGACGGCGCCGGCACCCGACTGGACGGCACGGGAAGCAAAATCATTGCCGTCGACGTTTTCACCGGGAAAGGCGACGAAAATCGTCCCTTCCTCGACCTGGCGCGAGTCGATAACGCACCCGCGGCATACCCGATCGGCTTCTCCCGTCACGGTTCGGGCCCCTGTTGCGGCCGCGAGGTTGTTGACGGCGATCTCTATCATTGCAGCTCCCCTGTAAACCTAATAATGCTATCGGCGTATTGTATCCCAGCGCCGCGCATGCGTGGTGCAGGGCATGTGAACACCCCTCATATGGGACAACAAACCACGCCCCAAAGATTGTAACCCCCCTACTTCGTGTGCGGGATACCCAGCACGTCGAGCGCGTTGGCCATAATGGACTGGAACGGAACCGCAGCGGCATCTGAGCCGCTCGGCGTTCCGTCGAGCGTGATATAGCACAGCACCTTGGGCGATTGTGCCGGTGCAAAACCCATAAAGGACGACATGTAGTTCTCCTTGAGGTAGCCGCCGTTCTCGTCAGCACGTTCGGCCGTACCGGTCTTACCTGCCACGTCATAGCCGTCAACCGCGCCGCCAACGCCCGTTCCCTCCGACACGACCGTCTGCATGCACGATGTCACCTGGGATGCGGCGTCCTCCGAAATCGCGCGCTCGCCTTCGCCCCAGTCCTTCTCGTCGCCTTTGCTGGACTTATAGAAGTGCGGGGTCATCATCACGCCGCCGTTGGCGATGCCGCCCACGGCACGTGCGATCTCAATCGGCGATACGGACAACGCCTGTCCAAAGCTCATCGAGCCCAGCGTGGCGCCGTCATACTGGTCACGCTCCTTGACGATGCCCAGGCTCTCGCCCGGAAAATCGACACCCGAGCTGTGACCGATGCCCCACTTGTCCACATAGGCGGCAAAGTCGTCGGCACCGATCTTGCGCCCCACCAGGACAAAACCCACGTTGGACGAACGGCGCATCATCTCGCGTACATCCATGGTCATGGCATAGTCGCGCTTGTCGGCATCGGTGACGGTATCGTCGCCCACCTTGATGCTCGCCGGCACTTCAAACGACGTACTCGATCGCACGACGCCCAAGTCGAAGCCGGCGCCCGCCACGAGCGTCTTAAAGACCGAGCCGGGCTCGTAGGCGTCGGTGACCAGGCGCAGGTTCATATCCTCGGTCTTGGCGTTTTCCAAATTGGTCTGGTCGTAGGTCGGGTACGAGCAGGCGGCGAGAATTTCACCGGTCGTGGGGTCGGTGACCAAAGCCGAGCCGTTCTTGGCCTTTGTCTTCTCGACAGCCTCTGCCAGGGCATCCTCGGCCGCTCGCTGGATATTGACGTCGAGCGTCGTCACGATGTCAACGCCGTCGACCGCAGCCACCTTTTTATAGGCACCGCCCGCGATATAGCTGCCGTCCCTCGCGCGCTCGCGCACGAGGGAACCGTTCGTGCCGGTCAGAAGCTTGTTGTATTGCTTTTCGAGACCAGTCAAGCCGTCGTTGTCTACATTCACTACACCCAGCACCTGCGATGCCAGATTGCCGTATGGATATACGCGCTTCATGGCCTGCTCAAAAAGCACGCCGGGCAGGTTCTTCTTCTCCAGCGCCGCAGCGTCGTCTTCGTCCACCTGGCGCTTGATATACACCCAGGTGCCATCGGACTCAACGAGTTTACGACAAGTCTTTTTATCGATACCCGTCGCCTTGACCAGCGCCGACACCGTCTTGTCGACATCCTCGACCAGCTGCGGGTTCACGGCGATATTGCGGCACTCGACCGAAGACGTCAGCACGTTGCCGTTACGGTCGTAGATAGTGCCGCGCTTGGCATAGAGCGTCTGAGCGAGAAGGCGGCGCGCATCGGCGCGCTCACGCAGCTTGCCGGCGTTCACGATCTGATAGTCGGCAAGGCGATAGACGCCCGCAGCCAAACCGAGCCCAATGCACCCCATGACGACGTTGCGACGAGGCAGCGGCGTGCCCGTGAGCCATTCGGTCGACGAGTTCTTGCGCGACCTGGTGTTATGCACTTGAGGGCCACCCGAACCGCGAAGTCGCGATGCAGGGTCGTTTCCACGGGACGGCCCCGCGTTGTAAGATGGCCGACCCGTTCCTTGATAACCAGAACGTCCCCGCGATGAGGGACGTCCAGAACCACGGCCCCCATCGGGACCGCGGCGATAGTCATTTGTCATACTCAGCTACCGTCTTGTTACTGAGCGGTCGCGGTTGCGTTGGCGCCCGCGGCTGCATCCTGCGAAAAATCAAGTGTAACGCTCTCGCTGGGCTCCACCATGCCATAAGCGCCCGCAAGGTCGCGAATGCGCGTGTCGGCGCCATAGACCGAGTGCATGACCTCGAGGTCGGAGCTCTCATCGGTCGCCTTCTCGAGCGTGTTGGTAAGCTCGGCGTTGCTGTTGAGCACCTGGGCCGTAACGCCGGCGAGCGCCACACGGGCGACACCGATCGTCATGAAGATGGCCGCAATGATGCAAAACGTTTTAAGAACGCTCATGAAAACCGGGCTTACCGCCTGGTTTGCCTGACGGCCCGCGCCCGTGTAGACATCAAAGCGCGGCGTGCGCTGCTCGCGGGGAGCAACGGGGGCCTGCGGTGCCTCACGATAGGCGGGCATGGCGTTCATATCATAGGCGAGTGCTGCGTTTGAGGTGTTATAGCCCATGATATGCCGCCTCCCATCCCGAGTACGTTGGTAGTGTGTTTAAGCTTCGTTTATAGTGCGAGCGGGAGGTCCAATATCGCGCGGACACGCCTACAGGCGCTGCGCCACGCGGATCTTGGCTGATCTCGCCCGAGGGTTGCGCGCAACCTCATCGGGTTGGGCAACCAGGGGTTTGCGGGTGATGACCTTGAGTATCGGCACGTTGCCGCACACGCACACCGGAATTTCCGGCGGACACGTGCACCCCTGGCTCATCTCCTTAAAGTGGTTCTTTACGATACGGTCCTCGAGCGAGTGGTACGAGATAACGCAGATGCGTCCGCCCGGGTTGAGCCACCTGGTGGCGGCGTCAAGCCCTCGTTCGAGCACATCGAGCTCGTGATTGACCTCGATGCGAATGGCCTGGAAACTCTTTTTGGCCGGATGACCACCATGCCGACGAGCGGCAGCCGGTATTCCAGCCTTGATGATCTCGACAAACTGGCCGGTGGTTTCGATCGGTTCTTGCTCGCGGCGGCGCACGATCTCGCGCGCAATCTGCGAGGCGAACTTCTCTTCGCCGTAGACGCGTAGAATCCGGGCGAGGTCGTGTTCGTTATAGGTGTTGATGACCTCAGCTGCGTTTAAGGTGTTGTTACCCGGATCCATCCGCATGTCCAATGGGGCGTCCTCGTTATACGAAAAGCCCCTGCCAGGGATATCGAGTTGCGGTGACGAAACGCCCAAGTCAAACAGGAAGCCATCGACCCCGGGCACCTCGGCCGAGCAAAGCAGCTCGTCCAAGTCGCCGAAGTTGCCCTTCAGCAGCTGGTGCGGTACGCCGGGAACTTCGCGGTCCAGACGGGCGCCAGCGGCCTCGAGGGCCATGTCGTCCTGATCGACGCCGAGCAAAAGACCCGTCTCCCCCACCTGCGCGGCCATCTTTACCGAATGGCCGGCACCGCCAAGAGTGCAATCGCAGACGACGGAGCCGCTCTTTAGCTGCAGCGACTCAAGTACTTCGCCGAGCATGACAGGTTCATGCCGATATTCTTGTGTCAAGATCCCACGCTCCATCCGTTACTCGTGCCTTGCCCTTACGAGAAGAAGAGGTCCAGCAGGGCCTCGTCGTCATCGTCCTCATCGGCCGTAGCGCGGTCCCAAACCTCAAGGTGGTCGTAGTTGCCCACAACCGTGACCTCGCGGTCGAGGTTCGCCTGCTTGCGGAGAGACTCAGAAAGACCGATACGACCCGCGCTGTCCACATCCATCGACGTGGTGCGCTTGTTGATCGCCCTCATGAGCTTCTGGTCGTTGATGTCACGCGGGTTAAAACCCTCGTGGCCCTCACGACCCGCGAAGAGTCCTTCGACCCACTTATCGAAGGCCTCGGCAGAGAACACGTACAGAGCATCGACATCCAGGGCTTTGAACACGCGAACGTGCTCTCCAAGCTCCTCGCGAAGGGGTGCAGGCAGGGACAGACGACCTTTTGCATCGAGATTGCGCTCATATGCACCCGTCATTCCCATGTGCGCCCTCCCCTCGGTTACTCAGATGGCACGTACGCGGGGAACCACCCCGCCTGTCGACGACATTAATAATATGGGGAACCGCCCCATTTTTCGCCACTTATCGCCTCGGTGGTGGGTCGCGTGTGTCGCGGGTGGGGGAGTTTGGGGGCGATGTGAACGGCATGTAAAGGGACGTAAAAATCGCCTCAAGGTCAACTTGAAGGTTGAGGTTCACGGGCGGGGTGCTACAGGTGGCATCCCGCCTTTGCCCTAAACACAACATATTGTGTTTTCGAACATATGCTCGGGGGTGTTTTACAACAT
>DBEWTI010000084.1:0-4341 GCA_048205975.1 Collinsella sp. | reverse complement strand
TGCTCGATGCCTGCCGAGGTGGCACGGGCGCAGCACTCCACAATCACCTGCTTTTCCAGGTGCTCGCGAATGTAGCAGGCGCTCTCGGCAAGAGTGAGGTTGATGGGCGAGACATAGGTGCCGCTTTGGGGCACGGTGCGCACCAGGCCCTCTTGCGCCAGACGCACCAGCGCCTCGCGCACAGGGGTTCGCCCCATATCAAGGTCGTCGCAAAGCTGTTTGACGCCCAGCTTTTCGCCCGGCTTGTAGTCCAGGTAGACGATTTTGCGTCGAATGGTGTGGTAGGACTGGTCCTGTAGGCTCGTTTCCTGCTCGCCGACGTGCATCGATTCTTCCATAGTGCCTCGCAACCGTTCTATCACACTGATATGTCAGCTGTTAATTATGCCGCGAATCAGCTCTCCGCGGTGGGTAATTCGACTGTTGCCCGAGAACTATTGCGGCATCTTGGTCTGTGTTTGCGCGGAGCTGTGCTCAATGTTGCCGTATCATAAGCCGTCGCAAACGTGAAATAGAAAGAAGGAATTCCATATGCAACTGGCAAATATCGTACGCGAGCGCTGGAAAGGCGTCTTGTTCTGCCTGATCGTCGCCATTCCCGCGACGTTGCTCGGCAAACAGATTGAGGTGGTCGGCGGGCCGGTGTTTGCCATCCTCTTTGGCATGGTCCTGGCGCTCGTCTTTCCCAAGAATCGTCGCGAACAGCTCGCCGCCGGTGTCACCTATACGTCTAAAAAAGTCTTGCAGTACGCGGTAATCCTGCTTGGCTTTGGCATGAACCTCTCGCAGATTCTGTCCAAAGGCGCTCAGTCGCTGCCGATTATCGTGGCGACGATCTCGACCTCGCTTGTCATCGCCTTCGTGCTCTGCCGCGTTATGAACGTGCCGGGCAAGATCGCGACGCTCGTGGGTGTGGGTTCGTCGATTTGCGGCGGTTCTGCCATCGCCGCGACCGCGCCCGTCATCGATGCCGACGATCGCGAGATTGCCCAGGCTATTTCGGTCATCTTCCTGTTTAACGTTATCGCGGCGCTCGTGTTTCCGACGCTCGGCGGCATGCTCGGGCTGACCAACGAGGGTTTTGGCCTGTTTGCCGGCACCGCCATCAATGACACCTCGTCGGTAACGGCTGCGGCGAGTGCCTGGGACAGTATGCATCCCGGCGCCAATGTGCTCGAGAGCGCCACGGTGGTCAAGCTCACCAGAACGCTGGCCATTATTCCCATTACGTTGGTTCTCGCATGCTGGCAGATGCATCTGGCGCGCAAGGCCGGCGGCGACGCCAAAAGCACGTTCTCGCTTAAACGCGCGTTTCCCATGTTCGTGCTGTTCTTTGTGCTGGCGAGTGTAATCACCACGGTGCTTCAGCTTCCCGTGTCCATTACGGCACCTATCAAGGAGCTGTCGAAGTTCTTTATTGTGATGGCTATGGCGGCTATTGGCTTTAATACCGATATCGTCGAGCTGGTCAAAAAGGGCGGCAAGCCCATTGCATTGGGCTTTTGCTGCTGGATTGGCATTGCATGCATGAGTTTGGGAATGCAGCACGTGCTGGGAATCTGGTAGAGAAGTAGCTTATTTGCGTGCTGCATGCTGGTGCGCGCATGTCCGCGGTGGAGCGATAGGAGCTCTTGCGGGTATGGCTTGTCCGCAGGTTGATAGGTCCCGAAGAGCTCTTATCGCCCCGCCAGGATGGCGATGCGGGGCAACTCATATACTCGCAGGACGGCGGCTTCTGCCCTATAGTGTTTGGTGAGTAATATCGTTCAATTTTGAAACACTCGCCCGTGCGCCCGTCAGTGGCGGCGTGGCGTCGAGGACGGGGCGCAATATGAACAGTGACGCCAAGCTGCAAATCTTGATCGAGGCCTTGGCCGCTGCCGGGGCCTCGGCGTTGGCGATCGATGGGCATGGACACGTGGCGATTTCGACCATGGATGATGTCGCGCTCGAGCAAGATATCGCGGCATTTGTCGCCGAGCGCCTGGGGCGCGTGGGCAACGGCACGCGCCTGGTGATGGGGCGTGCGGGAGGGCGCTTGAGCCTCACGGTGCGTCCGGTCGTCAAGGAAGACGGCACGCTCTGGGTGGTCGTGATCCGCGAGGTGCGCGGTGTGGCGGCACACGCGGGCATTGAGTGGCTTAACGCAGATGAGGTCGAGGCGCGCTACGAGGCAAGCGCGTACGGCATTGTCGAGGGTGCCGCTGCGGTCTCTGGCCCCGTCTGCGAAAGCTATGCCCGCGGCGTGCCCCTCATGTTGGAGGGCGAGCTGGGTGCTGGCCAGGCAGAGATTGCAAAACGCCTCTATCTGGATGGGCCTTATGCTGACGAACCCTTTGTGTCCGTGGCGCTTGACGAGCTCACAGATCGCGGCTGGCGCCATCTGCTCAAAAGCTCGGAATCGCCGCTGTTCCAGGCAAGGCTGACCCTTTGTATTGGCGGCTGGCATGCACTTTCGCCGCAGCGTCTGCGCGAGCTTGTCTCTACGATGACCGACACGGCGCTGGCCGCGCGTTGCCATGTGGTTCTGACGGCAAACGACATGCCGGGTGGCGGCGAAAGCGATCAGGCCGCTTTTGTAACCGAGCGCTTGGCGTGCGCAGTGAGTGTGGCGCCTGCGATTGCCGAGCAGGGTGGCGCATCGAAAAAGGTTGCGCAGTATTTGTCGTATCTGTCAGATGTCTTTGGAACTGCCGCTCCGAGTATGTCTGAGGAGGCTGCCTCGACACTCAACGGCTATCGCTGGCCACGCAACTATCTGCAGCTTCGCGAGGTCTCGGAACGACTCTATATATTAGTAGGACCGGGTGTGGCGGAGCGCACGGTGGCGGAGGAGGTGCTCGCCCAGGAAGACGTCATCAAAACCGCAACCTTTGGCACTCCGACGCTCGACAGCGACCTGTATATCCTGCGTCCACTGACCGATACCGAACGCGACATCGCGCGGCTGGTCGTAGGCTACCTTCAGGGCAACCGGACCCGCGCTGCCGAGGTACTGGGAATAAGCCGCACGACCCTGTGGCGCTTGCTGAAGGACGATGACCGCTGAGCGAGGCGCTCGTGACCGCATGCAGCGCGTGTGCTACAGTCCAAAGCGGTAATGTTTCGATTGCGTTACGGCGTGCGGGGGCGTATGGCGGAGACTTCAAAACCAAATCGGGCTCGAAAGCCCACGGCGCCGGTCAACCATCGCACGACTTCGCGGACGTGGGGCAAAAGCGCCTCAGGCTTCGACGGCTCGTTCAAACGCACTAGATATGGCTATCCTTCGGCAAGCGCTCGCTTGGCCATGCAGGCCGAATCGTCGCTGTGGGGCCGTAAGCGTGTGGTGGGGTCAAAGCTCAAGCACGATGGAACGCTCGGCTTCATTAGCCGTGGCGCTGCTCGCCGTAGCGGCCTCAATCCCGCAGGCTGGCATCGCTATGTTCCGATTGCGGTCGTTGTTGCGATAATCGTCATCGCGCTCGCGGCGCTTGGTTACGCCGGCGGCGGGGCCGACCTGAGTGCGATGTTCGGGTCTGCTGAGCTCGCGCATGCCGGCACGGAGCTTGTCGAGGGCGCTCAGGCCCAGACGGGCGTGGCGCCTCAGCGTGGTATCGTTGCGGCTGCCTCCACCATCGCCGATGCGAAAAAAGACGAGGACGAACAGGGCGACAGCGCCGAAGCGACCCACGCGAACGAAACGACGACAACTCCATCGGCAAGATAAGTTGCGAGTGGAGCAGCTAATTTGGGACGGGGCCTTTTAGCTGCCCAAGTGCCAGATGTCACCAGTGGCGCACCCGATGTCAGTCACCAACAGCGAGCGAGCCGCATTTGCGCCAAGGTGACGTGAAATGAGAGGGCGCTGACCTTTTGGTCGCGCCCTCGAAATTGAACGTCAGATTGGCGTGAATGCGGCTCGCGCAGCGCCAGCGGGGCCGCCGTTCGTTAGAACGGCGGAACTAATTACCTGACGTACACGACGTTGTCGCGGCGGGGTTTGGCCTGGGGAAGCACGTCTTCGGCATAGCCCAGAATACAGTTGCCCACACCGCGCAGGCTTCCGTCGGCGGGCAGACCCCACTTGGCCAGCAGTTCCAGTCCCTCGGGTGAGTCAAAGACCTCGTGTGCGCGGTGGATCCAACACGAATCGACGCCCAGCGCATAGGCTGCGTTGAGCAGGTTGCCCATGGCGAGCGAGCCGTCTTCCAGGTGCGTGGGCACGCTGCGGTCGACGAGCACCACCACAACGGTCTTGGCGCCGTAGAAGGGATCTCCCTCGCTACCCATAACCTGGGCGTTGAGCTGCGAGAGGCGCTCGACGGTTGCGCGGTCGGTGACGGCGACGACTGTGACCGG
>DBEWTI010000019.1:0-6954 GCA_048205975.1 Collinsella sp. | reverse complement strand
TGAGCATGTCGTCCCAACGGCCTTCCTCGATCATCTGTGCGGCCTCGACGCGGTCCTTGGCGCGCTGGCCGACAATGATCGTGGCACCGGGCTCGCAGTCCAGCACATACCAGCACTCGGTTTTGCCCAAGCTGCCGTTCTCGTGCTTGGCGGCGTACTCGTCGTTGGGGTGAATCTGGATCGAAAGGTCGTCCTTGGCGTCCAGAATCTTGATGAGCAGCGGGAACTCCTTGCCTTCACAGTTGCCAAAGAGCTCGCGGTGCTCGGCCCACAGCCACGACAGCGTGTGGCCGGCGTACGGGCCCTCAGCGATCTGGCAGTCGCCGTTGGGGTGGGCCGAGATGGCCCAGCACTCACCGATGGGACCATCGGGAATGTCGTAACCAAATACGGTTTCGAGCTGGCGGCCGCCCCAGATCTTCTCGTGAAAGATCGGCGTCAGCTTAATCAAATCGGACATGTTTATACCCCCATTGTGTTGTGCGGGCGCTGCACAAAACAGCTCAAAGCGAGCGCCCGGATGACTACAAAAACCTATGCCAACGTTACGTTGTGCAACTCAAAGCGGTCGCCAACGTTGCGCGAGACCGAATACTCAAAGGCGGCGCCGCTGTCCAAAAAGCCAATCTGGGTGAGCTCGAGCAGGGGAGAGCCAGGTTTGGTGTCCAGGCGATTGGCTTCTTCCTCGGTTGCTGCCACGGCGCGAATGGTACGGTGGAAGCTCGAAATTTTCAGCCCGCATTGCTCGCGGATGAAATGGTAGACCGATCCGTACAGGTCCTTCTTTTTAAGGCCTGGAATCAGCTCGAGGGGCATGTAGGTGTACTCGATAACGATGGGCTTCCCATCGGCCTGACGCACGCGCACGACGTGATAGGCAAAGTCATCCTCGGCAATTCCCAGCTGGGCTGCGATGTCCGCTGGTGGATTAACAATCGAGAAATCGTAGACCACCGAGGTCACCTTTTCCCCGCGGTGCTCATACGAAAAGCCCTGGGCACGGTCGTTTTTGCCCTGGAAAAACGCCTGGCCGGGAAGTCCCGCCGTGTCCTTAACGTAGGTACCCGATCCGCGCCGGCTGGTAATAAGACCTTCCTCGGTGATTTGCTCGATAGCTCGTTTGACGGTGATTTTGGAAACGCTATAGAGCTCACAGAACTCAACGACGGTGGGAAGCTTGTCGCCCGGTTTAAGAGCGCCATCCTCGATACTTCGACGAATATCTGCAGCTATCGCCTCGTATTTGGGAATCATGGAACCTCCTTTCCGACATATATGAATACAAAAAGTAAGTATAACCCTCAACAGGGCATCCATATTACTTTTATCTAAGAAGTTCGAGAAAGAAAAAAGAAAAAGACGCTTTACTTTTAAAATTAGAGCGCTATAGTTTAAGCAACGAACGGAATCCTTCCGCACAACAGGATCGACCGTTTGGGGACGGTTTTGTTTTGGCGGGTTGGATATCGGTATGGCCGGTGCGCGCCCGCGCCGGATAACCTGCCAAAGCAAACCCGTCTCCAACCGGAAGCTCTAGAACACGAAAGCGAGGACTTTGATGGCACAGTATCAGCTGCCCAACGACTTCTTCTTTGGCGCTGCTATGTCCGGCCCGCAGACTGAGGGTCAGTGGAACCAGGGCGGCAAGCTCGAGAACCTGTGGGACACCTGGTCCATCCAGGATCTGGGTTCGTTCTACAACCGCGTTGGCTCTTACGCCGGCAATGACTTTATGGCCAAGTACCAGGAAGACCTTCGCATTTTGAAGGACTTGGGTCTGGATACCTATCGCACTTCCATCCAGTGGAGCCGTCTGCTCGATGCCGACGGCAACCTCAACGAGGAAGGTGCCGCGTGGTATCACGAGTTGTTCCGCGCCTCTCGCGAAGCCGGCTTGGAGCCGTTTGTCAACTTGTACCACTTTGACATGCCCACCTACCTCTTTAACCGTGGCGGCTGGGAGAGCCGTGAGGTTGTCGAGGCTTACGCACATTACGCCGACGTCGCCTTCCACGAGTTTGGCCAGGAGATTAAGTACTGGTTCACCTTTAACGAGCCCATCGTCGAGCCCGAGCAGCGCTATCAGGAGGGCGTGTGGTTCCCGCAGCTCCACGACTTCAACCGCGCCCGCACCGTGCAGTATCACATCTCGCTGGCGCACGCGCTGGCCGTGGCCAACTATCGTCGCGCCTATGACGAGGGCGCTATTCGCGCCGATGCCAAGATCGGCATGATCAACTGCTTTACCCCGGTCTACACCAAGGAGAACCCCAGCGAGGCGGACCTCGAGGCCGTGCGCATGACCAGCGGCATCAACAACCGCTGGTGGCTCGACCTCATCACCAAGGGCGAGCTTCCTGCCGACGTGCTCGACAGCCTGGCCGAGGGCGGCGTTAAGCTCCCGTTCCGCGCCGGCGACCAAGAGATCCTTAAGCAGGGTGTTGTCGACTGGCTCGGCTGCAACTACTACCACCCCACGCGTGTTCAGGCGCCGGCGAGCAAGGTCGACCAGTACGGCCTGCCGCACTTTGCCGACGAGTACGTATGGCCCGACGCCGTTATGAACGAGAGCCGCGGCTGGGAGATCTACCCGCAGGGCCTCTACGACTTTGGCATGGACTGCGCTAAGAACTACCCCGATCTTGAGTGGTTCGTTTCCGAGAACGGCATCGGCATCATGGACGAATACAAGAACCGTGACGCCGAAGGAACCATCCAGGATGACTACCGCGTCGACTTTGTACGTCAGCACCTGGAGTGGGTGGCCAAGGCCATCGACGAGGGCGCCAAGTGCCGGGGCTATCACTACTGGGCCGTCATCGATAACTGGTCTTGGGCCAATGCCTTTAAGAATCGTTACGGCTTTGTCGAGGTCGATCTCATGGACGGCTACAAGCGCCGCCTTAAGAAGTCGGCGGCCTGGCTCAAACAGGTCGCCACGACCCACGTGGTTGATTAGCGACCGGGCGAACGCCCAGACCGCGCGCCGCCGCGCGCAACACATGGCACATCTGGTGGCAGAGGGCGACAGACCACCGTGCGCATAGGAAAAGGCCGGATTTGAAAGTTAGGAGCAATCATGGCCAGTGACAACGGAAAGAGCTTCCTCGACAAGTTTGCCGAGGTCTCTGCGAAGGTGGGAAACCAGGTTCACCTGCGTTCCCTGCGTGACGCCTTCGCGACCATCACGCCGCTCTATATCCTTGCGGGTATCGCGGTTCTTATTAACAACGTCGTGTTCCCTCTGTTCCCGCTCGATGCGGCGGGCCTTGCCAACCTTCAGACGTGGGGCTCGGCAATTACGCTGGGCACCCTCAACGTCTCTGCCATTATCTTGGCCGGATTGATTGGCTACAGCCTCGCCAAGAACAAGCGTTTCGATAACCCGCTCGCTTGCGTGGTCGTCGCCATCTCTGCCTTCGTCATCATGATGCCGCAGCAGATCACCGCCTCGCTTGCCGCCACGAGCCCACTGCTCACCGACAAGATCACCTCCGCCGAGGTCACGGGCGCCCTTTCGACTGCCAACACCGGCACCAACGGTCTGTTCTCGGCTATTATCATCGCCCTGCTTTCCGTCTCGCTCTTCATCAAGATTTCTGGCGTCGAGAAGCTCAAGGTTAAGCTGGGCGAGGGCGTGCCTCCCGCGGTCTCCAACTCCTTCAACGTCATGATTCCGATGCTGCTTAACCTCGCGGTCTTCGCTCTTGCCGCAGCCCTGCTCGCCGTGTGCGCCGGCACCGATCTGTGCACCATCATCTCCACGTGCATCTCCAACCCGCTCAAGAGCATCATGAACGCCGGTCCGTGGGCTGTTATCCTCATCTACACCCTTGCTAACCTGCTGTTCTGCGTCGGTATTCACCAGTCCACCATCTCTGGCGCTACCGTCGAGCCGATCCTGACCATGCTCATCGTCGACAACATGGCTACCTTTGCCGCCGGTGGCACCATCCAGCCCGATCACTACATGAACATGCAGATCGTTAACAGCTTCGCCCTCATCGGCGGCTCGGGCTGCACCCTCATGCTCCTGCTCGACACGCTCCTGTTCTCCAAGAACAAGGCTTCCGAGACCGTTTCCAAGATGGCTATCCTGCCTGGTCTGTTCAACATCAACGAGCCGGTTATCTACGGTTACCCCATCGTGTACAACCTGCCGCTCATGATCCCGTTCGTTCTTCTTCCCGATCTGTTCATCGGCATCACCTATGGCCTTACCTGCGCAGGCATCATCAGCCCCTGCATCGCCCAGGTGCCCTGGACCATGCCTCCTGTCATCAATGCCCTGCTCGCTACGGGCTTTGACTGGCGCGCCGGCGTGTGGCAGGCTATCGAGATTGTCATTGGCATGGCCGTCTACCTGCCCTTTATGAAGATTTCCGAGAAGGCAATCGCCAAGCAGGAGGCTTTCGCCGAGTAGAACGCCTAACGTTCGTCCCTTTCACCTTTGCGGGCGCCGGTACGCGGTGCCGGTGCCCGCAGCTCTCTCCCTTGTGTAAAGATGCAGGGGGGTGGGCACAATAGCCGCAAGGAATAAAACCAGTTGTCGTCTGCGCGCCGCGCAGTTATAAGGAGGAAACCATGAAGAAGATCATGCTCTGCTGCAATGCCGGTATGTCCACGAGCCTGCTGGTCCAGAAGATGCAGGCCGAGGTTGCAAACCGTGGTCTGGATATTGAGGTCGAGGCTCGTCCCATGAACGAGGCCCACGATCACCTGGACGAGTGCGACATGTTGCTGCTTGGTCCGCAGATCGGCTACACCAAGGGCGATTTTGAGAAGGAGGCCGCCGGCCGCTTCCCGGTTGAGGTTATCAACATGGTCGACTACGGCCGCATGAACGCTGCCGGCATCATCGACCACTGCGTCAGCGTGATGGGCTAGGTGCTCTGCATGGAGGATATGAACGAACTGCAGATGACCTGCTTTGAGATCATCAGCTACGTCGGTACCGCCAAGAGCATGTACATCAATGCCGTGCAAAAGGCCAAGGAGGGCGATTTTGACGCCGCCGAGGAGCTTATCAAGCAGGGCGACGAGGCCTATAACGGTGGCCACGATGTTCACATGGGGCTTCTGAAGAAGGAGGCCAACGGCGAGCGTAACGGCGAGGCCCCGTTGATTTTGCTGCATGCCGAGGACCAGATGGCCGGCACCGAGACCATGCGCGTCATGGCGACGGAGCTCATCGAGGTTCACAAGCAGCTGCAGGCACTTCAGGCCTAGTCGGCGTTATCGCCGCGACGGACCGTGCGGTCCAACAGACAACATAGTCCCTTTGACGGGCGCCGGGAGCCTCCGCCTCCCGGCGCCTTTATTTTTGGGGATGGTCTTGCGCGGCCTGTTGGGCAGCCAATTGCGTTACCCCAGATAAAACCTGCCAAAACAAACCTGTCCCTTTTTGGTAGGTTTTTGCCTTGAGAGCGGTACCATACAGGCAATGTTTAAACGAGAAAGGTGGGCTCCCATGGAACCTAAGCAGTACTACATCGGCATCGACGTCGGCGGCACTTCGGTTAAGGAGGGCCTGTTCGACGAGGACGGCAACCTGCTTGCCAAGGCCAGCGTGCCCACGCCTCCTATCGTTGACGCTGCGGGCTTTGCCGCGGTGACCGAGGCTATCGACCAGGTGGTCGCCAAGGCACAGATTCCGCGTGCCTTTGTGGCGGGCATTGGCCTGGCCGTTCCGTGTCCCATCCCGGCGTCGGGCGATGCCAAGGTCAAGGCCAACATTGCCATTAACCTGCCCGAGCTGAGGGTCGCCATTCAGAAGCACTGCCCCGATGCGGTCGTTAAGTATGAGAACGATGCCAACGCCGCTGCCATGGGCGAGGCCTGGCTCGGTTCTGCCAAGGGCGTGCAGAACGTGGTGATGGTCACCATCGGTACCGGCGTGGGCGGCGGCGTTATCGTTAACGGCGACGTGGTATCGGGCGTTGTGGGCGCCGGCGGCGAGATTGGCCACATGTGCCTGAACCCGGCCGAGGAGCGCACCTGCGGCTGTGGCGGCCATGGCCATCTGGAGCAGTATTCCAGCGCCACCGGCGTGGTGAGCAACTACCTTGCCGAGTGCAAGAAGGCGGGTGTCGAGCCCATTGAGCTCACCGGCCCCTCCGATTCCAAGGACGTGTTCCAGGCCTGCCGCGAGGGCGACAAGCTTGCGCTGGCCGCAGCCGACACCATGGCCGACTACCTTGGCCGCGCCCTGGCGCTTATCGCCAACGTGGTCGACCCCGAGATGTTCCTGATCGGTGGCGGCGCGTCTGCCTCGGCCGATGTTTATCTCGACAAGGTTCGCGAGCACTTTAAGCAGTACGCGCTCTCTGCCTCGCGCGAGACGCCCATTAAGGTCGCTTCGCTCGGAAACGACGCCGGCATCATCGGTGCCGCCTACGTAGCCCTGCGCGCCGCCGGTAAATAGCTGGTGCAAGGGGGACAGGTTACATTGCACCAACATGGTGCAAAAGGGACAGCCTTGGCCCCCGTGCCTGCGCCCCAAAATATGCCGTGGCCCTTCCGTCTGCGAAGGCTCGGCATCGGCGTGCTACCATAGCTACGTCCAAGTACACATATCAAGTGGAGGATATCCATGGCAAACGTTCTTGTCTTTGGTCACCAGAACTCCGATAACGACGCCATCATGAGCGCCGTCGTCCTGTCCCAGCTGCTCAACCAGGTTGAGTATGCCGGCAACACCTACGAGGCCTGCGCCCTTGGTCAGCTTCCGGCCGAGTCCGCCAAGCTGCTCGCCGACGCTGGCATCGCCGAGCCCCGCGTGATCGAGTCCGTCGAGGCTGGTCAGCTCGTCGTCCTCACCGACCACAACGAGTCTGCCCAGTCCGTCGCCGGCCTTAAGGACGCCACGGTCTTTGGCGTTGTCGATCATCACCGCATCGGCGACTTCGAGACCGCCGGCCCGCTGCACTACATCTGCCTGCCCTGGGGCTCCAG
>DBEWTI010000039.1:0-18427 GCA_048205975.1 Collinsella sp. | reverse complement strand
CTTAAATCCTTGACCGGGCTCCTCGCCAAGCTGCTCCGAAATCGCGACCCCCAGGCCCGCCGACTCATCACCATCGTCTTCGTACGTATGTAGAACATAGGAAATGCCAGCGCTTTCCAGCTCGCGCATCGCATTGGTTTTTGGCGTCTTTACAGCCTTTGCCATGGCATATCCTTTCCCTCGCATTTGGACGTAAGGATTAAGTATATGTCCAATTCGGCTGCATACGTCACTTCGACACAGCAAGCGCCATCGAATCACAAGGAGTCGATGGCGCCCATAAACTGAATCGCCTATTTATTGAGCATCAAGTTGAGCCTGACGCTCCCGGTCACGCCTGAGCAACGGCGCCAAAAACTTGCCCGTATAACTCTGCGGACAGTCCGCAACCTGCTCCGGTGTGCCCGAAACCACGACGGTTCCGCCGCCGTTACCGCCCTCGGGGCCCATATCGATCAGGCGGTCGGCAACCTTGATGACATCAAGGTTGTGTTCAATCACCAGCACCGTGTTGCCCGCATCGACCAAGCGCTGCAGCACATCGAGCAGCTGGCGGACGTCCTCAAAATGAAGGCCGGTCGTCGGCTCGTCCAAAATATAGAACGTCTTGCCCGTCTGGCGTCGATGAAGCTCCTTGGCGAGCTTCACACGCTGCGCCTCGCCGCCCGAGAGCGTCGTGGCGGGCTGGCCCAGGCTCACGTAGCCCAAGCCCACATCGTACAGCGTCTGGAGCTTGCGCTTAATCTGCGGGATATTCCCAAAGAAGGCCAGCGCCTCGGTGACGCTCATGTCGAGCACGTCAGAGATGGTCTTACCACGGTAGGTGACCTCAAGCGTCTCGCGGTTATAGCGTTTGCCGCCGCAGACCTCACAGGGGACATAGATATCGGGAAGGAAGTGCATCTCGATCTTAATTTGTCCGTCGCCCTTGCATGCTTCGCAGCGACCGCCGCTCACGTTAAAGGAGAAACGTCCCGGCGAGTAGCCGCGCGCCTTCGACTCCGGCGTACTCGCAAACAGCGCGCGAAGATCATCCCACAGGCCAATGTACGTAGCGGGGTTGGAACGCGGCGTGCGGCCAATCGGCGACTGGTCGATATCGATAACCTTATCGATACACTCGATGCCCTCGATTTTCTTATACGGACCCACAGGGCGCGTCGAACGGTGAATGGCATTCGTAAGGGCAGGTGCGATGGTGTCGGTAACCAGGGAGCTCTTACCCGATCCCGACACGCCGGTAACAACCGTAAGCGTACCAAACTCGATCTTGGCGGTAACGTTTTTGAGGTTGTTGGCGCGGGCGCCCGTGATCTTAAGGCAGCCGCGACCGGGCTTGCGGCGTTCATCGGGAACCCGAATCATTCGCCTGCCGGTCAGGTAGGCACCCGTCATCGAATCGGGGCACGCCATGATATCGGCAGGCGTTCCCGCGGCGACCACGTGTCCGCCGTTCACGCCCGCGCCGGGGCCCATGTCGATCACATAGTCGGCAGCACGAATCGTATCCTCATCATGCTCGACGACGATGACGGTATTGCCGATATCGCGTAGGCGCTCAAGCGTCTTGATCAGGCGCTCGTTATCGCGCTGATGGAGGCCGATCGATGGCTCGTCCAAAATGTACAGGACACCCATGAGGCCGGCGCCGATCTGCGTTGCCAGGCGAATGCGCTGGGCCTCGCCTCCGGAAAGCGTCGCCGAGGCACGGTCGAGGGTCAGATAGTCGAGTCCGACATCGACCAGAAAGCGCAGGCGCTCCAGGATTTCCTTAACGATGCGCCCGCCGATAAATTGTTGGCGCTCGGTAAGCTCCAAGCCCTCAAAAAACTCGAGCGACTCGCGGCACGATAGGCAGCAGACCTCGTAAATGGACTTACCGCCTACGGTAACGGCGAGCATCTCGGGGCGCAAACGAGCACCATGGCAACTCGAGCACGGCTCCTCGCGGATGTACTTCTCCAAGCGCGCCTTGGTGTTCTCATTCGTCGTCTCGGTATAGCGCTCGTACAGGATATTGCGCACGCCCGAGAACTTGGTGTCCCACTGGCTGCGGCGCCCATCGAGCTTTTGATAGTCGACCGAAATCTTCTGGTCGCCCATGCCGTCTAAAAACGCACGACGCACCCGCGGAGGCAGATCCTCCCACGGCGTATCGACGCTCACCTTAAAGTGTTTGCAGACCGCAGCGAAAATCTGCGGATAGTAGTTAGAGTTGCCAAACAGGCTGCCAAAGACCCCGTCGGCGATCGACTTCGAGGGGTCTTCGATTAGGGCCTCGGCATCGACCGTCTTCTTAAAGCCCAGGCCATCGCACTCGGGGCACGCGCCATAGGGCGCGTTGAACGAGAAATCACGCGGCTGAAGATCGTCAATGGAGTGTCCATGCTCCGGGCACGCCAGGGCCAACGAATACTCCAGCAGCTCGCCCTCGGTCCCCTCGGGAGCATCACGATCGGGCAGCATGTACACGTTTACATTGCCATGAGCCAGCGCAGTCGCTTGTTCAACGGACTCGGCAATACGGCCCAGCGAGTTCTCGCGAATCACGATGCGGTCGACCACGACCTCGATATCGTGCTTGAATTTCTTATCCAAATCGATAGGGTCATCAAGCGAGCGAACCTCGCCGTCGACACGCACGCGGCTAAAGCCCTCGGCGCGAAGGTCCTCAAACAGTTTGGTGTACTCGCCTTTTCGCCCGCGTACCACCGGTGCCAGCACAAACGCACGACGACCCTCTCCCGCCGCCAGGACCTTATCGGCGACCTGGTCGGTGGTTTGGCGCTCGATAACCCGACCGCACTCGGGGCAGTGCGGCGTACCGACGCGAGCAAACAGCAGTCGCAGGTAGTCATAAATCTCGGTTACGGTGCCCACCGTCGAGCGCGGGTTCTTGGATGTCGTCTTTTGATCAATTGAGACAGCCGGCGAAAGGCCGTCGATTGAATCCAAGTCGGGTTTGTCCATCTGGCCCAAGAACTGGCGCGCATAACTCGAAAGGCTCTCGACGTATCGACGCTGGCCCTCGGCATAGATAGTGTCGAATGCCAGCGAACTCTTGCCCGAGCCAGAAAGACCGGTAATGACCACGAGTTGGTCACGCGGAATGGAAACATCGATATCCCGGAGGTTATGCTCACGAGCGCCGCGAATAACGATAGAAGAATCAGACATGGAAGCTCCTTGCCTCCTATTGCATCGAATCATACTGCCGATGAGTTTAGCGCACTCGACGCGCACAGATGTTCGTAATACAAGATTCGCAGACCTTTAGCTTTGCGTATCGGGCGCTTTGTTTCTCGAAATGCCGTGGAAAGGTTACAGTAATCTAATACTGAACTTAATTTGCTGTACCAGAGGAACGTCCATGACCGAAGATATCCCCCTAGAAATCACTTCGAGCGACATGGCCAATCTGCCCATATTCATCGCCGTCCTTATCGTGGCCGCCGTCGTCGTGCGCGTGTATTTTTCAATCAAACGCAACGAAAAGCCACCCATTGCCCGCGTCTTTTGGTGCGCGACGCTCCTCATCCCGCTCGGCGTGGTAGCTGCATGGGTTACGAATCAATTGCTCGTAAATGAGGGCAGCTCCCTATGGGTCCTTTCTTATTCGGCGCTCGGTGCTGCCGCCGTCATACTTCTTGTCGAGCCCTTGGTTTCGGGACTTATCGACCAAACCGATCTTGCGATGGGAACGGTTGCCTGTATTTGCCGTGACATCCTTGTCATCGCCGCTGTTTCAGCGCTCTCGTTCGTTTCACTCGAAATTGCCTGCAACGAAACGTTCTATCGCATTCCCGCCAACTCATTCGGGTTTTCCGTCGGGTTGCTCGCGACGGTTCTGCTCTCCCTTTATTTGCTGGGACAGCGTCATGGAGGCGTCATGGCCCTCGTGCCCGTCGTCTGTTGCATCCTTGGCATTGCCGAGCACTTCGTCATAACGTTTAAAGGCGAAGCCATCCTGCCAAGCGATATCTTGGCCCTTGGCACCGCAATGGAAGTGAGCGAGGGATACGAGTTTACCTTTACCGCCGGAATCGTAACCTCTCTCGCCCTGTTGGAGATTTCCCTGGGGCTTCTTTCGCTCATCCGACCGCGAAAGCTCCGTACGCCCACCCATGTCTTCCCCGCTATCGCCGCTAACCTCTGTGCTTTTCTGCTAGTGACCGTTGTGGGGCTCTCAGGCTTCTCCAGCATCGACTTGGAGCAGGCGCTGGATTTTGGATTTGACCGTTGGCAGCCCATCACCACGTATGTGTCTCAGGGTTTTATCACTTCGTTCACCGAAATGGTCAACGAGTTGCCCATTGAGAAGCCCGAAGACTATACGCCCGATGAGGCGCAGAGCATCGAGCAGGAGCTCGCCGCCGTCTACGACAGCACATATGGCTCGAGCGAACAGCGCGCGGCGGCCGTTGCCCAGTTCAATGAAATCAAGCCGACGATTGTTGCCGTCATGAACGAGAGTTTTAGCGACCTTTCGTGCTTTGAGCAGCTCCAGGCGGCCGGGTACACCGGCCCCGCATTCTACAACTCGCTTCCCGACACACTTGTTCGCGGCACCATGCTCGCTTCGGTCGCCGGTGGCGGAACGGCGAACTCCGAATTCGAATTTTTGACCGGAGCGACAACGGCCTTTGTCGGATTAGGCAAAATTCCCTATCAGCTGTATCAGATGAATGGCGTCAACAGCCTGGCAAAGGACCTTAAAGAGCTTGGGTATACCGCTACCGCTATGCACCCGCAAAACCCCGTCAACTACCATCGAGATAAAATCTATCAGCAGCTTGGCTTTGGAGACTTTCTTTCAATCGGCGATTTCGAAGGTGCGCCCTATTACCATGCCGGCGTATGCGACTACGCCACCTACGACAAGATACTCGACCTGCTTAGAACCGACGAAGCCCCGCAGTTCATCTTTGACGTCACGATGCAAAATCACGGCGGCTACGACTATGGCACCGTTCCCGCCGAAGAGCTGACAAACTATTGGGTCGAGGGAGCCAGCGAGGGTGCCAACAGCGCGCTCAAC
Organism: Collinsella sp.; assembly: GCA_048205975.1. Taxonomy (GTDB): domain Bacteria; phylum Actinomycetota; class Coriobacteriia; order Coriobacteriales; family Coriobacteriaceae; genus Collinsella. The sequence goes on along the minus strand of DBEWTI010000039.1, from coordinate 13,389 downwards.
ACCTATCTCACCTGCATCAACGCATCCGACCGAGACCTCGAGTACTTTATCAATGAGCTCCGCAATATCGGCAGACCGGTTGTTCTTGTCTTTTTTGGCGACCATCAGCCGAGTGCCGCAACGACTCTCAACGACGAGCTGTACCCTCAGGAAGATACGGCAAGCCACGCTTTCCGTATCTATCAGTCGACATATCTCGTCTGGGCTAACTATGAGATCGCCGGCAATACCGAGCTCAACGTCTACGACACCGTCGGGGCAAACGAGATTGCAGCCATTACCCTTAATAAGATCGGCGCCCCGCTCACCAATTACCAAAAGGCCCTGCTTGCGACAAGGTCAGATGTGCCCACCATCAATGTCGCCGGCTATCTCGGTGCCGACGGGCTGCGCTACGACTTGGAATCGGAAGACAGCCCCTACGCCTCGACGATCGACAAGCTGCAGCGCATGCAATACCTCGAGTTCGCCAGCAAAGTTCAGTAAGCCCGCCCATTCGCTTGGGCCCATCGTATTGCAAGCACGCTCGGCCCAAACGCATCGCAAATGACTCCCGCTCGCAAACGAGGGTACAATGACGCTCGTGTCACATCGCGGGGCCCCGGCCCCAGCATATACAAAGGAGTCATACATGGGTTGCGAACACGCACAGGCCGCCGGCGGACAAACGTCGCCGTCGCAATTTGAGGAGAACACGCTGTCCGAGGTCAAGCGCGTCATCGCCGTGCTTTCCGGCAAGGGCGGTGTCGGCAAGTCATTTGTCACCGGCGCCATCGCCACCGAGCTTGCCCGTCACGGCCACAAGGTCGGCGTCCTCGATGCCGACATCACCGGTCCCTCTATCCCCAAGATGTTCGGTATGAGTGGACGCCACGTCCATGCCCTTGGCAACCTTATGCTGCCCGAAATCTCCGAGCACGGCGTCAAGGTCATGAGCTCCAACCTGCTGCTCCAAAACGAGACCGACCCCGTCCTTTGGCGCGGTCCGGTCATCGCAGGCGCCATTAGGCAGTTCTGGAGCGAGACCTCGTGGGGCCCCATCGACTACCTGCTGGTCGACATGCCTCCGGGAACAGGCGACGTCGCGCTCACCGTCTTCCAGTCGCTGCCCGTCGACGGAATCGTCATCGTCACGAGCCCGCAGGATCTGGTCTCGATGATCGTCGCCAAGGCGGTCAACATGGCCGAGAAGATGAACGTCCCCATTCTGGGCATTGTCGAGAACATGAGCTATATTGAGTGCCCCGACTGCGGCAAGAAGATCGAGGTCTTTGGCAAGAGCAAGCTCCCCGAGGTCGCAGAGCGCTATAACCTCGACATCTTGGGCCAGCTTCCCATTAATCCGGCACTCGCCGAGGCCTGCGATAAGGGCGAGGTCGAGACCGCGCTGCCCGATGGCATGTTGCCCAAGGCAGTCTCTGCCGTCGAGGCTATTACCCCGCACGAGACCGACGAGGCCTAAGTGAACACGAGCGCCCTCTATGACGTCTTGGTAATCGGCGGCGGGGCTTCAGGCCTCGCCGCCGCCATTACGGCCGCACGCGCTGGCAAAAGCGTCTGCATCGTTGAGCGCGATGTCGCCTGCGGTCTCAAGCTCCTTGCGACCGGTAACGGCCGCTGCAATCTCTCCAACGAATCGATTGATCCTCAGCGGTATAACCACTCCGTATTCGTTGAATCCGTCATGGGCCCCCAGCCCGAACAAGAGCTTATGGGGTTCTTCTCCTCGCTGGGCATCATGACAACCTCCGAGGAAGGCCGGCTGTACCCGCGCTCCCTTCGCGCCGAATCGGTGCGCGACGCGCTTCTCAACGTTTGCGACCGCCTAGGTATCACCTTAATCTGCGGAGCCAACGTTGCCTCGGCTCACAAAGCTTCCGAAGGCTGGGCACTCCAAATAGACCGTCCAGCGCGGGCGCTCAAGGCAAAAAAGCACGATGACCGAAAATCGGAGCTCCGCTCGCTTCGGAAAGCGCTCGCCGATGTCTCTCGCAAGAACGAGGCCCTGCAGGCACATGCCGTAATTATCGCTACGGGCGGCAACCCCACCGGTATCGCCGATACGTTTCGCCTCCCCCTCACTTCGCTGCGCCCCATCCTCTGCCCCGTATCGGCAACGGTCGTTGGCGATCGGGCGGCACTCAAGACGTTGGATGGCCTGCGCGTCCGTGCCCGCTTGACGCTCGCCCGCAATCATAATGAGCTCTGGCACGAAGACGGTGAAGTGCTGTTTCGAACCTTCGGTATCTCGGGTGTCGCTGTCTTCAACCTCTCTCGTCGTATCCAGCACGGCGATACGATCCTGCTCGACGTTTTCCCCGACCTCTCCAAAGACGAGTTGCTCGATATGCTCAACCGGCGCGTTGAGCTGTTCGGTGACTTTTCACCCCGCGATCCCCGTTGGCTCGACGGCATGCTCGCCCCGCAACTCTCCCGCGTCGCCTGCACAGCGTTCGAGCAGTGCCATCCAGGCTCCAACGATGTCATCCACCTGGTCTCGATCCTCAAGCACTTTAAGTTGCTCGTCAAGGGAACAGCCGAGGAGCGCTCAGCGCAGGTCACGCGTGGTGGTGTATCTGTCGAGAGTATCTCAACACCCAGCCTACGCGCGCGCAGCGTTGTCGACGCCCCGCTTTACGTTTGCGGTGAAGCGCTCGACATCGACGCCGATTGCGGAGGCTTTAACCTTGCGTGGGCCTGGATCTCGGGCATTCGCGCTGCAAGCAGCCTGTAGCCGCGCAGTCTATAATCAAAAACGCATTCGGGCCGTCTGGAATACCGGACGGCCTCTTTCTTGCCTCTAAGGAGACCTCGATGATTGAAATCACCCAAGTCAACGCGTCGCTCGATGAAGCCGGCGATGAAAATGCCTGTCTCATTGTTGGCAAGCGAGTCGCCAAGCGCGTCCTACGTTGCAAGGACTCCGAGATCAAGTCCATCGAGCTCCACCGCAAGTCAATCGACGCTCGCAAAAAACGAGACGTCCATTTTATCCTGAGCTTTCGTGTTGAGCTGACTAGTCCCCACCTCGAGCGAGAAGCGGTCGACAGCGTTGCCGAGCGTGACCGCTCGCGCGTACGCGCGATAGAAGACGATGAGCCTTCATTCCCCTCCCCCGCCTCCGACGCACCTCAAGAACGCCCTGTCGTTGTCGGCGCCGGATGCGCCGGCCTTTTCGCTGCGCTTACGCTCGCCGAAGCAGGTCTTAAGCCCTTGCTCATCGAGCGCGGCGACCCGGCATTTCGCCGCTCGCAGGCGATCGATCTCTTTCTAATGGAGCGCATCCTCGACCCCGAGAGCAATATCCAGTTTGGCCTGGGCGGCGCGGGAACCTTCTCGGACGGCAAACTCAATACGGGAACCAAAAATCCCGCCCATCGCCTTATCCTCGAAACCTTCGTCGAGGCGGGCGCGCCCCGCGATATTCTGTGGGATGCCAAGCCGCACATTGGCTCCGACATCCTTCCCACGGTTGTCACCGCTATATCCCAGCGCATCGAGCAGCTCGGAGGTGTCGTCCGTTATCGAACGAAGCTCGTCGACATTCGCATCGACGCGTCTGGCGCCATCACCGGTATTGATGTCCAATCGTCCCAAGACGCCGCTTGTGAGCCAATCGAGACAAAGCACCTCATCCTCGCCTGCGGGCATTCTGCTCGCGATATTTTTGAGCTCCTTAAGGGCCACAACGTGGCCCTCGCACAAAAGACCTTTGCCATGGGCGTTCGCATCGAGCATCCGCAGCGCGACATCGACCGAGTCCAATACGGAGCCTCGGCGGGACATCCTGCCCTCGGAGCAGCCCCTTACAAGCTCGTCGCCCATCTTCCCAACGGCCGCAGCGTGTTCTCGTTTTGCATGTGCCCCGGCGGGCAGGTTGTCGCCGCCTCTTCCGAGCAGGGCCACCTGTGCGTCAACGGCGCCAGTCTCAATGCCCGCGACGGACGCAACGCAAATGCCGCCCTGCTCGTTAACGTCACACCCGAGGACCTTCCCAACGATGACCCGCTCGCCGGCATCGAGCTCCAGCGTGCCTGCGAGGCGGCCGCCTATCGCCTGGGCGGTTCCAACTGGAACGCACCGGCACAGCTCGTCGGAGATTTCCTCGCAGGACGTGCCAGCAAGGCGCCCGGAAAGGTAAAGCCCACCTATCCGCTCGGTGTGACCTGGACGGCAATTGACGAAGCCCTGCCGCAGCATATCGTCGAGTCGCTCCGCCTGGGACTTCCCCTACTCGGAAAAAAGCTACGCGGCTACGACCGCCCCGACGCCGTTCTTACCGGCGTGGAGACTCGTTCGAGCTCACCGGTCACTGTCACCCGAGACCGAACGTGCCATGCCGTGTCGACCCCGGGCCTCTACCCTTGTGGTGAGGGAGCTGGATATGCCGGCGGCATCATGAGCGCGGCCACCGACGGCATCCGTTGTGCCGAAGCCCTGATCGCAGACCTCTAACGCACGAATTCCAGCGCGCAAAAGACACAGGCCCCAAGCTCCACAGGGAACTCGGGCCTGTTCGCTATTTCTTAAACCGTGCACCCTGGCGTTTTCTGCCCGATGCGAACGTGGAACCCTTGCGGGCCTGCGAACGTAAGCGCTCAATCGTCTCGTCCTCAGACGCACCCTCGAGCATCGCCCGAATCTGAACGACGGCATCGCGCAGGCGCGCCGCCTCCTCAAAGTCCATGGCGGCAGAAGCGTTACGCATATCCTCTTCCATGGTTTCGACGATCCGCACAAGCTCGTCATGCGGCAGTTCTTCCAACTGCTCCGCAAGTGTCTGCTCGGGCGCCACCGTTTCCGGCACGCCACCCTCGTCCGACTCATCGGGCGTATAGAATGCGCCATGGCCAAGAGAGTCGCCCTTCGAGCGCCCCTTGGAACCCACGGTTTTTTCGGCCTCGGCAATAAAACTTGAGATGTCGTTGATGGCCTTGCGCACCGTCTTGGGCACAATGCCATGCTCTTCGTTATATGCCATCTGAATCTCGCGACGGCGCTGCGTCTCCTCGATGGCCTCTTTCATCGAATCGGTCACAACGTCCGCATACATGATGACTTCGCCATCGGCGTTACGGGCCGCGCGGCCAATCGTCTGAATCAGCGAACGGCGGTTGCGCAAGAAGCCTTCCTTATCGGCATCGAGAATTGCCACCAGTGAGACCTCGGGAAGGTCTAGGCCCTCGCGAAGCAGGTTGATGCCAACGAGAACATCGATCTTGCCCTCGCGCAGCGTTCGCAGGATCTCGACACGGTCCATCGTCGCTGTATCGGAGTGCATGTAATTGACCTTAATGCCGGCATCAAGCAGATGGTCGGTCAGGTCCTCGGCCATGCGCTTGGTGAGCGTGGTCACCAGCACGCGCTCCTTGCGGGCAACGCGCTCGCGAATCTCGTCCTCAAGATCGTCAATCTGCCCACGAACCGGACGCACATCGATCTTGGGGTCGAGCAGACCGGTCGGACGAATAATCTGCTCCACGTCGTTTTGGCTCACCCGCAGCTCGTAGTCGCCCGGCGTGGCCGAAACATAGATAAACTGGGGTATCCTTGCCTCAAACTCATCGAAACGAAGCGGGCGATTGTCGAGTGCCGAGGGCAGGCGAAAACCGTGTTCCACCAGCGTTACCTTACGCGAGCGGTCGCCTTCATGCATGCCGCGGATCTGCGGCACCGTCACATGGCTCTCGTCGATGATACAGAGCATGTCCTTAGGAAAGTAATCGATCAGGGTAAACGGCGGCTCACCCGGCTTGCGACCGTCCAGATGACGCGAGTAGTTCTCGATGCCGTTGCAAAAGCCCATCGTCTCGAGCATCTCAAGATCATAATCGGTGCGCTGCTGCAGACGCTGCGCCTCGAGCAACTTGTCGGTCGCCTTGAGCTCCGCCACGCGCTTCTCGCACTCTTCGCTGATCGATTTCAGAGCCGCCTTGACCTTCGGCTTCTCGGTCACGTAGTGCGATGCCGGCCATACGGGGACGGCCTCGTACTCACGAAGCATCTCTCCGGTGACCTCATCGATCTCGGCAATCAGCTCGACCTCGTCGCCAAAGAACTCAAACCGCAACGGATGCTCGGCATAAGGCGGATACACGTCGACAACATCGCCGCGCACGCGGAACGTGCCGCGTGCCAGGTCATAGTCATTGCGATCATATTGGATGTCGATAAGTGCATGGATAAAGTCATCGCGCTCGAGCGGCACCTTCTTGTCGACGTTTGGAGCCAGACCCGCATAGTCCTCAGGAGAGCCAATGCCATAGATACACGAGACCGATGCGACAACGATCACATCGCGTCGAGAGAGCAGTGACGCGGTCGCCTGATGGCGCAGCATCTCGACCTCTTCGTTAATCGAGGAGTCTTTCTCGATATAAGTATCGCTTTGCGGCACATACGCCTCGGGCTGATAGTAGTCGTAGTACGAGACAAAGTAGACCACAGCGTTGTTGGGAAAGAACTCTTTGAGCTCGCTCGCAAGCTGAGCGGCGAGCGTTTTATTGGGAGCCATGACCAGCGTCGGCTTCCCCAGGGCCTCAATAGTCTTAGCCATCGTGAAGGTCTTGCCCGAACCAGTCACGCCCAGCAAAACCTGATAGCGATCTCCGTCCCTCACACCCTGCACAAGCGACTCAATGGCCTTAGGCTGAGAACCTGCAGGCTCATAAGGAGATACAACCTTAAATGGCACCTCAGAGCCCTCAACGCCAAAACGTTTGAGCTCTCCTCCAACACGCTCAACTTCAAATTCCGCCATGGATACTCCTAACTCATATATCTGCAGTATACGCAGGCGGCAGGCATAGTCCTATACGAACCGATCGGGATAGAGGGTCTTATAGCGAACCCAGGCATTATTGACACGAATCAGATAAGCCTGAGTTTCAGGGAAGGTAATCGCATTATGGAGTGACGTGTTCTGCTGCGCCCATCCGTCGACATTGCCCATACCGGCGTTATAGGCGGCAATGGCACTGTCAGTCGACCCGTTAAAATACGCTAGAAGATACGAAAGATACGCACAGCCAAACTCGATATTCGTAGCCGGATCGTTAAGGTTGTCGGCCGAATACTCGTCACCGTCGACAAGGCCCTTGGCGATCATATCCTGAGCAGTCACGGGCATCAGCTGCATCAATCCCTGAGCACCCTGATTCGATTCGGCCTTGGGATCCCAATTCGATTCAGACTTAATGACAGCGCACACCAGATACGGATCCAGATTATGCGAAATACTAGATTGCTTTACATACGCCTCGTAGTCAATGGGATACAGCGGCTTAAAGAAAGCCGCAGGAGCACACGAGTAAACGAATGAGATAAGGCCGAAGGCAAAAACGGCAGCCAGCGGTATAAGGCGATACCACGCAAAGAAACGTGTCTTAGGCATCGGCATCCTCCTTATTCGCAGTGTCTATAAACCCATGGCATGCAAGCCATGAGTCAAGCTGCTCAAAGAGCGAATTATCGCCTGCGGCATTATCAATCACCGTTGTAGCGAGATTGCACAGCGCAGATTCATCAGGCTGGCAAGCAGAACGGGCATCGAAATCAGATGGCTCCATGCCACGCTGAATAGCACGCTCGCGACGAACTGACAAAGGGGCGCTGATGACCAGAATTTCATCAGCCAAGCCAAATGCATCCTCAAAACCAGTCGGAGCAGAGACCTCGACCACCGCAAAGGGATAACGGGGAGATGAAACCGTACAACAAACCGGATCGAGAATCCTAAGCGAAAGCTGTTCAATCAGAACGGGATGCACAATGCCATTGAGCCGTGCGACCGAATCAGGAGAAGCGAAAGCTCGAGAAGCGAGGATGCTGCGGCGAATGCCGCCTTCCTCATCCAAAATATCCCAGCCAAATTCTTCCGCGAGGGCATTGACGATATCGGAGCCTGGCACATACAGCGATTTGGCAAGCTCGTCCAGATCGATAAGCATGGCGCCATGAGATTCGAGATAGCGGCAGGCAGTCGACTTACCCGAAGCAATATTGCCCAAGACAAAAACGGTAAACATCAAGTCCTCCCTAACGCCAATGGGAGTTATTATCGCGCAAATACAAAAGAAGGACTCAAAATACAGCCAAACAGTAAGACAAGCTAAAAGAAGGCGAGTTCTTGTATTAAAGCTCTCTATAAAACGCAAAAAAGGGGGAGGCCGCGAGGCCTCCCCCTTCTTCAGTTTCGATGACGGCTCGGTGCCGTCCACCGGTCAGCGGCGCCCTGGCCTCCCACGGGCTGACCCCGCAGTACTCTCGGCGCGATGGGGCTTAGCTTCCGGGTTCGGAACGGGACCGGGCGTGCCCCCCATGCTCTGGCCGCTGACCGGTGGGCGGCGCCCACCGTTACGGTGTCCGGTATCGCATACACGTGCCCTGGGGGCCGCATGGCGCATAGGAAAGATTCGACTCGGGGGCATCCTCGTGCCCGGACCGCGCGCATGAGCGCTGGGTCCCGCGGGCCGCGAGGTGCGGTTCCGGAAGAGCTCGGGCGATTAGTGCGGCTCGGCTGAGGCTGTCGCCAGCCTTGCACCTGCCGTCTATCGACCAGGTAGTCTACCTGGGCCCTTACCGGAAGGAGAACTAATCCCTGGAACGGCTTCCCGCTTAGATGCCTTCAGCGGTTATCCGCGCCGCACGCGGCTACCCGGCCGTGCCGTTGGTCGACAACCGGTTCACCGGAGGTGCGTCCACCCCGGTCCTCTCGTACTGGGGGCAGCCTCCATCGATTCTCCTGCGCCCACGGAGGATAGGGACCGAACTGTCTCACGACGTTCTGAACCCAGCTCGCGTACCGCTTTAAACGGCGAACAGCCGTACCCTTGGGACCTGCTCCAGCCCCAGGATGCGATGAGCCGACATCGAGGTGCCAAACCTTGCCGTCGATGTGGACTCTTGGGCAAGATCAGCCTGTTATCCCCGGAGTACCTTTTATCCGTTGAGCGACGGCCCACCCACTCGGGGCCGCCGGATCACTAGAGCCTGCTTTCGCACCTGCTCGGCTTGTGGGCCTCGCAGTCAAGCCCGCTTGTACTCTTGCATTCAAAAGGACGGTTGCCGACCGTCCCGAGCGGACCTTCGCGCGCCTCCGTTACCCTTTAGGAGGCGACCGCCCCAGTCAAACTGCCCGCCTGGCACGGTCCCCGAGCCGGGTGACGGCCTCGGGTTAGGACGCCGGTCGCGCGAGGGCAGTATTCCAAGGGCGGCTCCCCGGGGGCTGGCGCCTCCGGATCGATGCCTCCTGCCTATCCTCTACACGCGGGACCAGCGGCCAATGCCAAGCTGCAGTGAAGGTTCACGGGGTCTTTCCGTCCTTCCGCGGGTAAGTCGCATCTTCACGACCAGTGCAATTTCACCGGGTCCATGGTCGAGACAGCGCCCAAGTCGTTGCGCCTTTCGTGCAGGTCGGAACTTACCCGACAAGGAATTTCGCTACCTTAGGACCGTTATAGTTACGGCCGCCGTTTACCGGGGCTTGGCTTCGGGGCTTCGCCGAATGGCTAACTCCTCCGCGTGACCTTCCGGCACCGGGCAGGCGTCAGACCCTATACGTCGCCTTGCGGCTTCTGCAGAGTCCTGTGTTTTTGGTAAACAGTCGCTTGGGCCTCTCCACTGCGGCCCGCCTCCGCTCCCGGAGCAAGTCCGTTCACGTACGCGCGGGCACCCCTTCTCCCGAAGTTACGGGGCCATTGTGCCGAGTTCCTTGACCATGGTTGACCCGATCGCCTCGGTATGTTCTACCCACCCACCTGTGTCGGTTTGCGGTACGGGCGCGCACGCGCCTGCCTAGGGGTTTTTCTAGGGACCTCGGGCTCACTCGCTTCGCTCAATCGCTTCGTCCGGAGCCTCGCCCTTCTGCGGACCGGATTTCCCTGGTCCGCGGGCCGCGCTCCATCACGGGGACGTCCAGAACCCCGCCGAGCCACCCCCATCCGTCGCCCCGTCGGTCGTAGCGCCGCGTGCGCGGTGCAGGAATGTCTGCCTGCTGCGCGTCGGCTACGCCTCCCGGCCTCGCCTTAGCCCCCGACTGACCCTGGGAGGATTAGCCTTGCCCAGGAAACCTCGGGTTCACGGCGGACGAGTTACTCTCTCGTCTCTCGCTACTCATGCCAGCATTCTCACTCCCATGCGCTCCACCGTCGGTCGCCCGGCGGCTTCACCGCCCATGGGAAGCTCCCCTACCGATTCTATTAGATAAAATCCCGCCGCTTCGGTGTCCAGCTTAGCCCCGTGTATTGTCGGCGCATGTCCACTCGACCAGTGAGCTGTTACGCACTCTTTGAATGCATGGCTGCTTCTAAGCCAACATCCTGGTTGTCTGGGCGGACGCACATCCTTTGCCACTCGGCTGGAACTTGGGGACCTTAGCGGGCGGTCCGGGCTGTTTCCCTCTCGAGCACACAGCTTAGCCCACATGCTCTGACTGCCGCGCTCTGGGCCGCCGGCATTCGGAGTTCGGTTGGATTCGGTAGGCGGCGAAGCCCCCTCGTCCATCCGGTGCTCTACCTCCGGCGGTGAACGCGCGACGCTAGCCCTAAAGCTATTTCGGGGAGAACGAGATATCTCCGGGTTTGATTGGCCTTTCACCCCTATCCGCAGGTCATCGCCGCCGTTTTCAACCGACGTGCGTTCGGCCCTCCACGGGGTCTTACCCCCGCTTCAGCCTGCCCACGGATAGCTCACCCGGCTTCGCGTCCGCGGCGCGGGACTCAAGTCGCCCTGTTAAGGCTCGCTTTCGCTCCGGCTCCCTTTCGGTTAACCTCGCCCCGCGCCAGCGACTCGCTGGCTCATTCTACAAAAGGCACGCCGTCACACCTAATAGGTGCTCCGACTGCTCGTGGGCGCACGGTTTCAGGTACTGTTTCACTCCCCTCCCGGGGTGCTTTTCACCTTTCCCTCACGGTACTGGTGCGCTATCGGTCACAGGGTAGTACTCAGGCTTGGATGGTGGTCCACCCAGGTTCGGACCGGGTTTCACGTGCCCGGCCCTACTCAGGGACCGCGTCGCGCCGTCCGGTCTGGGTTCGCGTACGGGGCTGTCACCCGCTGCGGCCGGCCCTCCCATGCCGTTCCGCTCCCCAGCCGGACCTGCGCCCGGGGGCGGCAGCCCCCGGATGCGCGGCCCTGCAACCCCGTCGGCGGAACCCCTGCCGGGTATGCCCGCTCGACGGTTTGGCCATCGGTCCCCTTTCGCTCGCCGCTACTCGGGGAGTCTCGAGATTGATTTCCTCTCCTCCGGGTACTTAGATGTTTCAGTTCCCCGGGTTGTCCTCCCCCCGCCTATGCGTTCAGCGGGGGGATATGCACACTGCTGTGCATGGGTTCGCCCATTCGGAGACCCCCGGGTCGAAGGATGTGTGCTCCTCGCCGGGGATTATCGCAGCTTGCCGCGTCCTTCATCGGCTCCCTGTGCCAAGGCATCCGCCGTGCGCCCGTGGTATCTTGCGGGACCGCATCGGGCCCGCGGGATATCCACGTGTCGCTAATTAAGTTAAATTAATCGATATCATGAATAGCGCTCGTATGTCGCAATTCGGGTATCTCATACCGCGGCACAGTCTATGTACTGTGCTCGCGATCAGATGCTCCTCACTCATAATTAAGTGAATTCTTCTTGTTTGGATCGGATGAATGATTGCTATCATTCTTACGTTTAATCGCAGAAAAGAATCGAGTCTGGAAGGATTGACCTTCCATCTCTCTCCTATCGCTATGCGGCTCTCAAGGTACGCGGGTGCGACCCCGGGGACCGGGTGCTGCGGGGAATCATCCGTGGCGGGACATCTACCGGACGGGCTCCTGCCCTCTATTCGAGTTAAAGTGTTTTCTCTCTAGAAGATTTATCTCCCTAGAAAGGAGGTGATCCAGCCGCACCTTCCGGTACGGCTACCTTGTTACGACTTCACCCCCCTCACCCTCCACACCTTCGGCGCCTCCCCCCTCTCGGTTGGGCCGGCGACTTCGGGTGCAGACGACTCGGGTGGTGTGACGGGCGGTGTGTACAAGGCCCGGGAACGCATTCACCGCGGCATGCTGATCCGCGATTACTAGCAACTCCGACTTCATGGGGGCGGGTTGCAGCCCCCAATCCGAACTGGGGCCGGCTTTCCGGGATCCGCTCCCCCTCGCGGGGTGGCATCCCTCTGTACCGGCCATTGTAGCACGTGTGCAGCCCAGGGCATAAGGGGCATGATGACTTGACGTCGTCCCCGCCCTCCTCCGCCTTGACGGCGGCGGTCCCGCGTGGGTTCCCGGCATCACCCGATGGCAACACGCGGCGGGGGTTGCGCTCGTTGCGGGACTTAACCCAACATCTCACGACACGAGCTGACGACAGCCATGCACCACCTGTATGGGCTCCTCTCGGCCACGGGGTCTCCCCCGCTTCACCCATATGTCAAGCCCTGGTAAGGTTCTTCGCGTTGCTTCGAATTAAGCCACATGCTCCGCTGCTTGTGCGGGCCCCCGTCAATTCCTTTGAGTTTTAGCCTTGCGGCCGTACTCCCCAGGCGGGACGCTTAATGCGTTGGCTGCGGCACGGGGGGATCGTCCCCCCGCACCTAGCGTCCATCGTTTACGGCTGGGACTACCAGGGTATCTAATCCTGTTCGCTCCCCCAGCTTTCGCGCCTCAGCGTCGGTCTCGGCCCAGAGGGCCGCCTTCGCCACCGGTGTTCCACCCGATATCTGCGCATTCCACCGCTACACCGGGTGTTCCACCCTCCCCTACCGGACCCAAGCCGCGGAGGTTCCGGGGGCTTCGGGGGGTTGAGCCCCCCGCTTCGACCCCCGGCCTGCCGGGCCGCCTACGCGCGCTTTACGCCCAATGAATCCGGATAACGCTCGCCCCCTACGTATTACCGCGGCTGCTGGCACGTAGTTAGCCGGGGCTTCTTCTGCAGGTACAGTCTTGACTCTTCCCTGCTGAAAGCGGTTTACGACCCGAAGGCCTCCGTCCCGCACGCGGCGTCGCTGCGTCAGGGTTCCCCCCATTGCGCAAGATTCCCCACTGCTGCCTCCCGTAGGAGTCTGGACCGTGTCTCAGTTCCAGTGTGGCTGGTCATCCTCTCAGACCAGCTAGGGATCGTCGCCTAGGTGAGCCGGTACCCCACCTACTAGCTAATCCCATCTGGGCACATCCGATGGCAAGAGGCCCGAGGGTCCCCCTCTTTGGTCTTGCGACGTTATGCGGTATTAGCTACCGTTTCCAGTAGTTATCCCCCTCCATCAGGCAGTTTCCCAGACATTACTCACCCGTCCGCCACTCGTCAGCGAAACAGCAAGCTGTTTCCTGTTACCGTTCGACTTGCATGTGTTAGGCCTGCCGCCAGCGTTCAATCTGAGCCATGATCAAACTCTTCAATTTAAAAGTTTGATGCTC
>DBEWTI010000037.1:0-41111 GCA_048205975.1 Collinsella sp. | reverse complement strand
GAACTCATTGGGGACAGACTTAAATGAGTGCCCACTCCCCGGGTACTCATTTAAGTCTGTCCCCAATGAGTGCCCAATGAGTGGGCGGAAGGTTGCGGGTTCTTTACGGGAATGTAGTGTGGGCTGCGGAAACGTGGTTCTTTCCGTACAATAGTTCAACTCGTGTAAACGCAGGGAAGGGACATTCATGGCAGACATGATCGAGATCAAGCATCTCAACAAGTACTTTGGCGACCTGCATGTGCTCAAAGATATCAATCTCACCGTCAAGCGCGGCGAGAAGCTCGTAATGATCGGGCCTTCCGGCTCGGGCAAGTCGACGCTCATCCGCTGTGTCGATTATCTGGAGGAGCCCACGTCGGGCGAGGTCATCATCGACGGCACACCGCTCACCAAAAAGAATCACCTGGAGATGGCTCGCAAGTATAGCTCCATGGTGTTTCAGCAGTTCAACCTGTATCCCAACATGACGGTGCTTGGCAACCTGACGCTCGCGCCCATCAAGCTGCAAAAGAAGAGCAAGGAGGAAGCGACCGAGATCGCCATCGCCGCGCTCAAACGCGTCGGCATGGCGCATAAGGCCGGCGAGTATCCGCAGAACCTCTCGGGCGGTCAGCAGCAGCGTATCGCCATCGCCCGCGCCCTGTGCACCAAGCAGCCCATCATCCTGTTTGACGAGCCGACCTCGGCGCTCGACCCCGAGATGGTCCAGGAAGTCCTTGACGTTATGATTGAGCTTGCGCAGGAGGACATCACCATGATCTGCGTGACGCACGAGATGGGCTTTGCGCGCCAGGTGGCCGACCGCGTCATATTTATGGAGGACGGCCGCATCCTGGAGGAGGGCACGCCCGAGCACTTCTTCGATAACCCCGAGAACCCGCGCTGCCGCGAGTTCCTGTCCAAGATTCTGCACTAGGCGCGGTGATGGACATGACGGATATGACGAGGGCGGCCGTGTCGCGCCGTCACTTTTTGCAGCTGGCGGGCGCCGGTATGCTTGCGCTGACGGGGACCGCGCTTACCGGTTGCGGCAACTCCACCAGCGGCGAGGGCTCCGACAAGGGGTCCAAGCTTGCGGCCATTAAGTCGCGTGGCCATCTGAATGCCGGCGTTAAGAAGGACGTTCCCGGCTATGGCTATTACGACACCGCCAAGGGCCGCTTTGAGGGCATGGAAGTCGATTTGTGCTACCAGATCGCCGCTGCCGTCTTTGGCGTGAGCTACAAGGAGGCCCGTGCCCAGGAGCTTGTCGAGTTTACCGATGTAACGCCCAAGACGCGCGGCCCGCTGATCGATAACGGCCAGCTCGATGTGGTCGCGGCGACCTACACCATCACCGACGAGCGCAAGAAGAGCTGGGATTTCTCGACGCCGTACCGCACCGACTACGTGGGCCTCATGGTCAAGAAGCGTTCGGGCTTTACCTCGATTGAGGACCTGGACGGCAAGGTCATCGGCGTGAGCCAGGGTGCTACCACGCAGGGCCTGATCGAGCAGATGATCAAGGACAACGGCTTTAGCTGCAAGCCCGAGTTTAGGGCCTTTAGCGGCTACCCCATCATCAAGAGTTCCCTCGACGCCGGCAATATCGACGTCTTTGCCATGGACCGCTCCACGCTGGCCGGTTACATGAACGAGACCGTTGAGCTGCTGCAGCCCGAGGTCAAGTTTGGCGAGCAGGGCTACGGCGTGGCGACCAAGAAGGGCTGCGACCTTTCGGCCGTGGTCGATCAGGTGATTTGCGATCGCCTGGCCGATGGATGGCTCGACCAAGAGGTCAAGACCTGGGGTCTTGTATAGGCGCATCGTCCAAGGAAGGAATCAAATGCTCGAAGGATTATTTGACGCCGACCGTTGGTCGACGACATTTCAAAACATGGGGCCCTTCTGGGAGGGCTTTGGCGTGACGCTGCAGGTGGTCGTTGCCGGTCTGCTGCTGTCGCTGGTGCTGGGCACGCTGCTGGGCGTGTTCTCTACCACTCGCTCGCGCGTGCTGCGCGCCATAAGCCGCGTGTACGTGGAGTTTTACCAGAACACCCCGTTGCCCGTGCAGGTGCTCTTCATGTACATGGCCGGTCCGCAGTTTTTGCAGGCCATAACCGGTGCCGACCAGCCGGTGCGCATCGCGCCGTTCGTGTTGGGCTTCTTGGGCGTGGGCCTGTATCACGCGGCCTACATCTCGGAGGTCATCCGCACCGGTATCGAGGCCGTTCCGCGCGGTCAGATGGAGGCGGCCCAGAGCCAGGGCTTCACCCGAGCGCAGGCGTACTGGTACATCGTGCTGCCCCAGACGTTCAAGATCATTCTGCCGCCGCTGTGTAACCAGGCGCTCAACCTGGTCAAGAACACGTCGGTGCTGGCGCTTGTGGCTGGCGGCGACCTTATGTACCGTTCCGATAACTTTGTGAGTCTGTACGGTTACCTGCAGGGATACATCGTCTGCTGCCTTATGTACTTCATCATCTGCTTTCCGCTCGCCATGCTGGTGCAGTGGCTCGAGCGCCGCTCCAAGGAGCGTCCGCGCGGCGTGAGCCTGGCCGAGCTGGGGCTCGACAACGTAGAGGAGGCCTAGCGCATGGAAATCTTCAACGCGACCAACCTGCTCTACATTTGGGGCGGCTTTGTTAAGACGATCGAGATCTCGGCGCTGTCGATCTTTTTCTCGCTCATCTTTGGCACGGTGCTGGCGCTCGTTAAGAGCTATGCGCCCCGCCCGTTCCGTATTTTGGTGAGCGCCTATATCGAGCTGTTCCGTTGCACGCCGAACCTGCTGTGGATCCTGTTTATCTACTTTACGGTGCAGGGTTTGGACATTGTGATTTCGACCATCGCCTTTACGCTGTTTACCAGCGCTGTTATGGCCGAGATTGTGCGCGGTGGCCTCAACTCGATTCCGCGCGGCCAGTTTGAGGCAGCGCAGAGCCAGGGCTTCGGCTTCTTTGCCACCATGCGCTACATCATTCTGCCGCAGACGTTTAAGACGATCATCCCGGCGCTGTTTAGCCAGTGCACGACCGTCATCAAGGACAGCTCGTATCTTTCGGGCATTAACGTGGCCGAGCTCATGTACACGGCAAACGTCGTGATGGCCCACGCGATCGACCTGTCGCAGGTGCTTATGCTCTACGGCCTGGTGTTTGCGATGTACTTTGTGCTCAACTTTGGTATCTCGCTGCTGGTGAGGGCGTATCAACGCCGCATCGTGGCCGCATAGCCTGGCTTTCCCTGGCACCCAACCTTGGCCTTCAAACCGTCGCTCGCGAACCAAAGTACGCGTCGCTCCTCTTTCAGGCCAATCTTGGGCACCAGGAAAACCCAGGTACGCTATCGTGGGAAAAGGCGATAAACAGCTTTTTTCTCATCTGTTAGAAAGGAATCGCGATGAGCGATCTGGAGAATAAGAAGAATCCTGTGGTCATTACCATCGCGCGCGACTTTGGCGCCGAGGGCCACGAGATTGGCCGCATGCTTGCCGACGAGTTGGGGATTCCGCTGTACGATAACGAGCTGCTGGTACGTGCGTCGCTGCGCGCGGGCGAGTCGCTCGACAAGATGGCCGCCTACGACGAGCGTCTGGCCGTGGAGAACATGGCGTTTCTTCCCGACCGCTACGATGCGCGCTCGTACTCGGACAAGTTGTTCCAAAAGATGAGCCAGGTGATTTTGGACCTGGGCGAGACCGAGAGCTGCATTATCGAAGGCCGCCTGTCCGATTACCTGCTGCGTAACAACCCCAACCACATTGCCGTGTTGGTGACCGCACCCTTTGAGGACCGCGTCGAGATCGTGCGCAAGAAGCGCGGCCTCAACAAAAAGAAGGGCGCCAAGCTGGTCAAGCAGCAGCAGAAGGCGCGCGAGGCGTTCTACAAGCGCTACAGCGCCGGCAAGTGGAAGATGACGAGCGGTAAGGACATCGTCGTCAACCGCGCCAAGCTGGGCCGCGAGGGCTGCAAAGACGTCATCGCGGCGGCCTACCGCTACAAGCTGGCACAGCTCGAGGGCTAACCGCAGCCGAGCGAGAACCACCACAAAGGGGCACAGGCACCTTTGTGGTGGTTTTTGTTTTTAGGCCGAAGGGAAGGCCTTGGTGAGACCGGCGCGCGTCTGCGTGTCGGTCTTTTGGTAGATAGAGCTTAGGTGGCGCTGCACCATGCGCATCGAGATGCCGAGTTCCTCGGCGACCTGCTTGAGTGGGCGTTCATCCTGGGTTACGGCTACCAGCACGTCCACTTCGCGCGGGGTGAGGCCGTGGTCGCCGATGAAGGCCTGGCGTTGCTCTTCGATACTCGGCGCTGCCAGTGCTTCCTCGGCAAGCTGTTGATGTTCGCGTTCCTGCTTGGTCTGGGGTAGACGGAACAGGCCGGCGGCAACGAATGCCACGCAAGCCGCGACGAGCAAAACGAGCGCACCGATCATGATGAGAGCAACATTGCCCGAGGTCACAAGTGTCAGCGAGATTCCCGATGTAGTGAACGCGCACATGTTGTTGGCGGCGCGTCCCATGCCGGCCCAGAGGGCGGGCGCATGCATGCGCGGTGCCAGCTGTGTAAAGGTGGCGGTGAAGAACGTGACGAAAAAGCCCGAGCTCAGGTAAAAGACGATAAGGCCCAGGTTGGGATCGGCCCCGGCCTCTACGGCTAGGATGGAAATGGTCGAGAGTACGGCGATGCCGAGCATGACGAGTCCCATGTATCGGCGTTCGGCAAGATCAAAGATAATGCCGGCGGCAAGGCCGCTCGCCGCCAAAAAGAGGCGCGGCCATGTTTGCACGGCAATGGTGCCGTGGGCGTTGGAGAGCGTGACCACGTTGTCCAGGGTCGAGAACAAGCAGGCAAGAATCATGATGAGCGCGATGCTCCAGCATGCCTGCTTGGCGAGGGCGTGCGAGGGCTCAACAAAGGGATTGATGGCGCGGCTGGAGCTCTCGGCGGCCTTTTGGGGAACGACGCTGAGTGCGGAGATGGCGATGGTCGCTATGCCAAGGACGATGAGCTCTGCGATGCCGCCGCAATTGAGCAGGTTGATGGCGAACTGCATCAGGATGCCCGCGGCATAGGCCGCTCCTGCACCGGTGGCGAGCTTGGGATCATCCTGGAATGCCAATGAAAAGGCGTGGTGCGCTGCGGCACCCAGCAGACCGAGCCCAAAGAATGCCACGCAGCCCAGAATCTCGAGCACAAGCGAACCCGTGGGGGACTGGATTTGGGTCAATCCCAGGATGGCGATGGGAACGGCGGCGCTGACGGCTGCCTGGGACTGGCCTTTGCGTTGGGCGAGACCGAGCAGTGGTGCATATCCGATAAAGCCGATGACGCTGGCACCAAGGATAAAGCCCTGCGCGAGCACAACGCGCTCGGCGCCGGCGAGCAGGCCGACATTGATGTCGAAGCGAAACTCGACGGAAAGAAAGGCGAAGGTAAAAAGCGCGAGTGCCAGAAGCGCGTTGATTTTAGGCTTGCTTAGGTTCAAGGACGGTCCTTTGGATGGACGAATGATTGTGTCCTCGATTGTAGCGTCCTTGGGACGAGTGTGGCGATGGCGAAATCATATTGAATTAAACCGCAGTTAGAGGCCTAGGTTCGCATCTACGAACCTAGGCGTGCGGAGTCATTTGGCACATCTTGGTGGTACAGGACCACCACAAAGGGGACAGGCACCTTTGTGGTGGTATGGCCCATCGACCAAGGAGGCCGTTATGAACGGAAGCCACTTTGATAAGCAAACTCAGCGTGAGCGTACCTGCTCGCTGGTTCACGGTACCTGGCGTTGTGTGGGTGCCAAAATCGCGTGCGTCGGCGCGTGTGCGCTTATGGTCGGCCAGCTGCTGCTGCCGAGCGTGGCGCTGGCGAACGAATGCGCCGATCCCGCCGCTGGGACGGACGAGGTTGCCGCGGCTCCGGTGACGCCGGCGGTTGCGGAGGATGCGGCTGCGACGACCGCACCAGCTGCTTCGACCGCGCCTGCAACCGATGCTGCCCCGACGGTACAAACCGTCGCTGAACCTCAGCAGACGACTCCGGCTGGCACCGCCGATGAATCTAGCGATGCGGCACCCGCTGAGCAAAACACTCTCAGCGATAACGCCGCCACGCCGGCGAATGACGCCATCATGCCCTGCGGTGTGACCGATGTTGTTGGCGGCAGCGGCGTTAGGGTCAATATTACGGTGCGGAACAATTACACCGACATCAAGAAAGAAGAAACGATTGAGTATGTGAAGGGGATTGCCCTTGTAGATGGAGACCAGTCTGCTCTCGATGGTAGCGCTTTGACTTTTATCGGCCTGGGGGACTTGATCGTCCATGCGGCGTATGACAGTGCGAGCAATAAAACAACGCTTACCCTGGATATCAGCAAGATTCAGAGACAGAAGGAGGAACAGAAGTACTTTACGGAGTACAAGGAGAATAAGTCCAAGATGACGACCACCTATGATGGATCCAAGCTTACGTATACGGGTACAGAGCCCGGGAATATCATCATCGGTGATCCGGACGACGCCTTTAAAGGAGACACCGAGGCGACCGGGAAACCCACTATTAACGAGATCCGGGATGACTACTACACCCGCACCCATGTCTACGAGAGGGCGTGCCTTGTTATCCCGGCAGCGGAATCAGAATCGGAATCCATCTCCTTTGCCAATGTTCAGAATACGAACTTCAATTGGCAGCTGGATACTGGTCCGCAGGCGACGGCAGGTGTCCCTAACTACGATGCAGATAAATACGAAATCGCTTATGAATGCTGGCAGGAATTTGAAAACAACGAACCCGTTGCTGCCTGGTATTCCGATAACGGCTCACATGGTTCCCTGCCGACTATTACAAAGTTTAAAAGCGGGAAAGAGTACGTGTATTCTCTTATGCTGAAGCCAAAAGACGGATATTCCTTCAGCGATGAAACCGTTGTTACCGTAAACGGGGAAACCGTAAAGTCGAGTCTAAGCGGAGAATCCCTGTATGTCCCTGCTATTAAAACAATTACGATGCCTGCTTCGTCGGAAAACGAAGCTCTTGAGAATCTAAACGTCAACGATGTGAAAACCGACTACGCGCCCGGCGAGGCGCCGCGTGCGACCGCGACGATTCCTGCCGCCGATGCCGATAAGTATGAGATCGCCTATGAGTGCTGGGAAGAGATGGATGGCAGCGACCCTGCGGAGCTCAAGCCCGTTGCCTTCTGGTATTCCGACTCCGCAAAGTACACGCCGGGCATGAAGAAGATTGACCACTTCGAGGAGGGCAAGTTCTACATGTACTCCGTTGAGCTGAGGCTCAAGGGCGACAATACCGTGGCCGATGACTGCATGATGTACGTCAACGGTCATTGGGCGCACCACATCAAGACCGTCAACGGCGTCTTCGCGCCAAACGCTGACAATATGCTGTGCGAGCAGCCGATCGACGAATGGCGGGCCATCGACGTTATCGAGATCAACGGCGCCACGACCACCTTCAAGGCGGGCGATAAGCCGGTCTTTACGGCGAACGTTCCGACGGGTTCCAACTCCCTTCCTCAGTGTGAGTTCTGGACGGGCAGCGATGGCAGCGAAGTGAACTCTCAGAAGTTCTGGGATCAGAACATCACGAATCACATCGACGCCTTTAAGCCCGGCGTGACCTATCGCTACGGTATCTACCTCAAGTCCGCGCGCGGCTTCTACTTTACGCCCGACACCAAGCTGGTGATCAACGGCCAGGAGTGCGGCTACCAGGTCGCGGATAGCGTATCCGATGAGGACAGCGGCTGGATCTACACCCTGTGGCTCAACACCGATCTGACCTTTACGCCCGAAGCCACGCCGACTCCCGACCCGCAGCCTACGCCGGATTCCAAGCCGACGCCGCAGCCTGGGGTGAAGCCCGCGGCCAAGCCGGCCACGACAACCGCCACGATCAAGACGGTTGAGAAAACCACGCAGGCCAAGAAGGGCGCTGCTGTCCTGGCTACCACGGGGGATACCACCGCGATGACGGTCGCCGCCCTAGGCATCGCCGGCGCAACCGTAGCCGCGGCCGGCATCGCCGCGACCAAGCGTCGCAAGCGTTAGGTTTTGGTGACGGCGCCCATCCTCGGCTTTTGCGAGATCTCGATCTGTAACACCTGGCTGCCCAAAACGGCCCTAGATGTTACAGATTTAGATGAACCGAATGGCCGCCAACCTAACGTCTCGATCTGTAACATGTAGCGAGGAATTTGGCCTCTAACTGTTACAGATTGAGACAAAGCGGGTGCGGCTGGAGCAATATCTCGATCTGTAACAACTACAAGGCTCAACGGGCTCCAGGTGTTACAGATCGAGACAAAACGACCAGGCAAGCCCCAAGCCACCACAAAGGTGCCTGTCCCCATCGTGGTGGTTTGGGCGGCCGGCGTAGAAAAAAGTCCCCGCCGGGCGTGTGCTCGACGGGGACTTTGCCGTTTGGTGGCTAGCGCTGCAGGTGATTACTCGCCCAGCAGACTCTTGGTGATGGAAGCGGCGGCCTTCTTGCCGGCGCCCATCGCCAGAATGACCGTAGCGGCACCGGTGACGATGTCGCCGCCGGCCCAGATGCGGGGATCGGTGGTCTGGCCGGTCTCCTCGTCGGCAACGATGTAGCCCCACTTGTTGAGCTCCATCTTGCCGCCGATCTTGGCAGCGAAGGGGTTGGCGTTGGTGCCGATAGCCGAAATAGCGACGTCGCAGGGGATCTCCTCGATGGCGCCCTCGATGGGCACCGGGCGACGACGGCCGGACTCGTCAGGCTCGCCGAGCTCCATCTTCTGGACCTTGACGGCGCACACGGAGCCGTCCTCGCCAGCGACAAACTCGAGCGGGGAGACGAGCGGCAGAACCTCGACGCCCTCGGCCTTAGCATGGTGCAGCTCGGCGCGACGGCAGGGCATCTCGTCCTCGGTACGACGGTAGGCGATGATGGCGTGCTCGGCGCCCAGGCGCTTGGCGGTACGGACGGCGTCCATGGCCACGTTGCCGCCGCCAAAGACAACGACGTTCTTGCCGTGCTTGGTGGGGGTGTCGTACTCGGGGAACTTGTTGGCCTTCATCAGGTTCACGCGGGTGAGGTACTCGTTCGCGAAGAAGACGTTGGGCAGGTTCTCGCCGGGGACGTTGAGGAACTTGGGCAGGCCAGCGCCGGTCGCCACGTAGATGGCGTCGAAGCCCTGCTCGAACAGCTCCTCGGCCGTGGCCATGTTACCCACGACGGAGTTGTACTCAAACTTGACGCCCATGTCCTCCAGGCCGTCGATCTCGCGCTTGACGACTGCCTTGGGCAGACGGAACTCGGGGATGCCGTAGACCAGCACGCCGCCGCCGGTGAAGAAGGCCTCAAAGACGGTGACGTCAAAGCCGTTGCGGGCGAGCTCGCCGGCGCAGGTGATGCCGGACGGGCCGGAGCCGACGACGGCGACCTTCTTGCCGTTCTTGGGGGCCATCTTGGGCGTGGAGGCGAGCTCGGGGCGGTCACCCAGGAAGCGCTCGAGCTGGCCGATAGCCACGGGCTCGGACTTCTTACCACGGATGCACTTGCCCTCGCACTGGTTCTCCTGCGGGCAGACGCGGCCGCAGATAGCGGGAAGCATGGAGTCCTCGCGGATGGTATCGAGAGCGCCGCCGAAGTCCTTCGCGCGGATCTGCTCGATAAAGCGGGGGATGTTGATGTTGACGGGGCAGCCCTCAACACAGAACGGCTTCTTGCAGTTGAGGCAGCGCTCGGCCTCGGCCAGCGCCATCTCCTCGGTGAAGCCCTTGTCGACGGGGCGGAAGTCGCAGGCGCGCTCGGCAGCCGGCTCCTCGTTATCGGGGGTGCGGGGCGACTTCATATCGGCAACGAAACGACCGTTAACTAGTGGCATGCGCAGCTCTTTTCCTCATAGGCCTTGAGGGACTCGCCCTCTTCGGAACGGTAAGCGGCCTGGCGGGCACGAAGGTCATCCCAGTCGACCAGGGTGGCATCGAAGTCGGGGCCGTCGACGCAAGCGAACTTGGTCACGCCGCCCACCTCGACGCGGCAGCAGCCGCACATGCCGGTGCCGTCAACCATGATGGGGTTGAGGGACGCGGTGATGGGGGTGTCGTACTTCTGGGCGGTGAGGGTCGAGAACTTCATCATCGGAACGGGGCCGACGCAGAAGACCTGGCTCACGGCCTTGTCCTGTAGCAGACGCTCCAGCGGAGCGGTGACAACGCCCTGCTCGCCGTAGGAGCCATCGTCAGTGGTGATGTGGATGTGGTCCTCGTCGAGGAGCTCGCGGAACTGGTCCTCCATGAGCAGGAGGTCCTTGGTGCGGGCGCCCATGATGGCGTGAACTTCGTGACCGGTCTCGACCAGGTGCTTGGCGACCGGGAAGGCAATTGCCAGGCCGACGCCGCCGCCAATGACGGCGCAGGGGCCCTCGGCCATCTCGGTGGGAACGCCCAGCGGGCCCACGACGTCGCGCAGTGACTCGCCGGCCTCGTAGGTGGAAAGCATCTCGGTGGTCTTGCCGATCACCATGAAGATGAACTCGACCCAGCCCTCGTCACCGTTCCAGCCAGCTAGGGTAAACGGGACGCGCTCGCCCGTCTCGTTGGCGCGAACCATGAGGAACTGTCCAGCGTGCGCATGTTTGGCGATCGCAGGCGCCTCGATGCGGAACTTGAACACCTTCTCCGAGAACTGCGTCTTCTCCAGGATCTTATACATAGAACCCCTCTCTTGTTAGGGCCGCCGAACCGTGCCTCCACGGAAATGGACGGTAGCCCGAATAAAACCGTACGCGCACAGGCGTTGTGCAGACATACGGTGCAAATTATACCCTCATGGACATGCTGTTTACGTGTGTCTTCGGCGGTTGGGAAAAGGGTTTATCCACTTCGACCTACCAAATAGGGATAGGTTTATTTTGGTCGGTTTTATCAGGCAAAACGGCAAAGGGGGCCGGCCTCGCGCTTCGTTGAGGCCGGCCCCCTTTGGGGCGCTATGTGTGTATGGCAGTGCGGGGTTTATTGCGATGCGGCCACCGTGGCGTTTCCGCAGATAAAACCTGCCAAAATAAACCTGTCCCTAAATGGTAGGTTTTAGTGTTTGCCGTTGGCGGAAGCGGCGCCGTTGACGTGGTCGCGGGCATAGATCACGCCGTGCACGATGGCCAGGCCGGCGGCGTCGGCGGCGCGGGCGCAGGTGTCCTGGAAGTCATCGGCCTCGCGGGCGCGCAGCTGTTTGAGCACGTAGTCTGCCACGGCCATCTTGCCGGGAGGGTTGCCGATACCGGTGCGGATGCGACTAAAGTCGCGGCTGCCCATCTTGTCGATGATGGAGCGCAGGCCGTTGTGGCCGGCGTGGCCACCGCCCACCTTGACGCGCACGTCACCGGCGGGGATGTCGAGCTCGTCGTGAATCACGAGTAGCTCCTCGGCCTTGATCTTGTACTCGCGGCAGAGCTTGGAGATGGGGCCGCCCGAGGTATTCATATACGACTGCGGCTTGACCAGCACGATCTGGCGCTTGCCGCCCTCTTCCTCGGCATCGTTGATATTGATGAGCGCGACCTCGGCGCCGGCCTGGTTTTTCCAGTACGTGACGCCGGCCTGACGGGCCAGCTCGTCGATTGCCTTAAAGCCGGCGTTGTGGCGGGTCTCGGCATATTCCTCGCCAGGGTTGCCAAGTCCGGCAACCATGCGAATCTTAAGCGGCTGTGCAGCTGCCATATTTGTCCTTCCGTTACACATAAAAGTTTAATCAACGACAAAGGCTACCACGCCCGCCGAAGGCGAGACTTCGTTTCAGCGAAATCCCACCAGACAAAAGCGCGGCCGCGGCAGAGCGAGCCGTCGGAACAGAAGAAACCCCCGCGCGACCTTTGCGAAGCCAGGGGGAGCGCGGGGGTTTCTTCTGTTCCGACGGCGATGCGCCGGGTTGCAAGGACGATGCGATTACAGCGCGAAGTCGCCGCCGACGAGCGTGGAGACGGGCTCCTCGTGGTAAACGGCGGAAATGGCCTGAGCGAACTCCTCGGCGACCGAGATGGTCTTGATCTTGCCGCCGACCTCGACGGGGATGGCGTCGGTGACGACGCACTCGACGATGGGGGCGTCGTTCAGACGCTCGATGGCCGGGCCGGAGAAGATGCCGTGGGTGGCGCACACGTAGATGTCGCCGGCGCCCATGGCCTTGAGCTCCTTGACGTTGGCGCACAGGGTGCCAGCGGTGTCGATCATGTCGTCGTTGATGATGCAGGTCTTGCCCTTGATGTCACCGATGATGCCCATGACCTCGGCGGCGTTGTGGCGCGGACGGCCCTTGTGGGCGATGGCCAGGTCGCAGCCGAGCATGTCGGACAGCTTCTTGGCGGCCTTGGCACGACCCACGTCGGGGGAGACGACAACCAGGTTGTCGGTGTCGAAGTGCATGTCGTTGTAGTACTGGCCAAACAGCGGCAGCGCGGACAGGTGGTTAACCGGGATATCGAAGAAGCCCTGGATCTGACCCTGGTGCAGGTCGAGGGTGATGATGCGGTTGACGCCGGCGCGCTCGAGCAGGTTGGCGACGAGGCGGGCGGTGATGGGCTCGCGCGGGCCGGCCTTGCGGTCCTGGCGGGCATAGCCGTAGTGGGTGATAACGGCGGTGATGGAGCGGGCGGATGCGCGCTTGGCAGCGTCGGTGGCGATGAGCAGCTCCATGAGCATGTCGTTGACGTTGCCGCCGGCCACGGACTGAATCAGGAAGACGTCGGCGCCGCGGACGGTCTCGTCGTAGCGGGCGTAAATCTCACCATTGGCGAACTGCTTTAGCGTAAGGCCCGAAAGCTCGACCCCAAGGTACTCAGCGATCTTCTGAGCGAGGGGACGGTTGGAGGAACCGGAATACACGCGGATGGACTTGCGCATATTCTCTGACTTCTCGGGATCATTAATCGGCATTACCCTTCTCCTTTATATCGAATGCCATATAGATGCCTTGTTGCATTGTAACCGCGCGGCGGGGTTTATCGAGTCTTGATAACGTCTTTACCGTCAACGGACACGAACCGACCACTCATCCGGTTGCGCAGGTCACGATAGGAAAAGGAGCCGCCCCCATGGAGCAGCTCCTTAGATGCTTGGTAAAACGTTATACCTCGTCGTCCTCGTGCAGACGGCGGCGATAATCGGCGGCCCAGCCCTCAATATTTACCTGACGGGCACGACCCAGGCCAAGTGCGTCGGCCGGGACCGGCTCGGTGATGACGGAGCCGGCGGCCACGAGTGCGCCGTCGCCGATCTGGGCGGGTGCGACCATCATGGTGTCGGAGCCAATGAAGGCGTCCTTGCCGATGACGGTCTTGTGCTTGTGGACGCCGTCGTAGTTGCAGGTGATGGAGCCCGCGCCCACGTTGACGCCGGAGCCCATGGTGGTGTCGCCGATGTAGGACAGGTGGGGCACCTTGGAACCCTCGCCGATCGTGGACTTCTTGATCTCCACGTGCGTGCCGGCCTTGGATCCGTCGAGCATGTGGGTGCCCGGGCGCAGGTAGGCGCGCGGGCCGCAGTCGACGCCGTTCTCGATGACGGCCTCGATGGCGATGGTCTCGTCGATGACGCAGCCGCTGCCGACGGTGGTGTCGGTGAGGCGGCTGTTGGGACCGAGCTGGCACTCCTCGCCCACGGTGACGTGGCCGATCAGGTGCGTCTGCGGCCACACGACGGTATCGCGGCCGATGGTGGCATCGGGGCCGATCCAGGCCTGCGTGGGGTCGATGAAGGTAACGCCCTCGGCCATCCAGTGCTCGTTGATGCGGTCGCGCGCGATGGCGGTGAGCTGTGCGAGCTGGATGCGGCTGTTGACGCCCAGGCCGTCGCGGTAGTCGTCGCAGTGGAAGATGGAGACAGCCTGGCCGTGGCCTTTGAGGATCTCGAGCATGTCGGGCAGGTAGTACTCGGATTGCGCGTTGTCGTTGCCGATCTCGTTAATGTGGGCGGCGAGCTGCGCGCCGTCGAAGGCGTAGCAGCCGGCGTTGCACTCCAGCAGCGTGGCGGCCTGCTCGGGCGTGCAGTCCTTCTGCTCGATGATGCGCTCGATCTGACCATCGGCGCCCAGCTTGATGCGGCCGTAGCCGAAAGGATCGGGCGGGGTCATGGTCATGACGGTGCAGGCGAGCTCGCCGGTGGCGACGGTTTGCGCGAACTTGGCGACGGTGTCGGCGGTGATGAGCGGCAGATCGCCGTTGAGCACGACGACCGGACCCTCGGTGATGCCACAGGCCTCGAGCGCGACCTTCACGGCGTGGCCTGTGCCCAGACGCTTGGTCTGCTCGACGCACTCGACCTTGGTGGCGCTGTTGGCGTAGGCGCCGTCGATAAGGGCGCGCATCTCGTCGGCGTGGCTGCCGATGACAACCACGACGCGGCTGCAGCCGGCCTTGATGGTAGCGTCGACGATCCACTGGACCATGGGCTTGCCCAGGATCTTGTGCGAAACCTTGCAGTGGTTCGACTTCATGCGGGTGCCCTCGCCGGCAGCGAGGATAATTGCGGTTGCGTCCATGTGATCTCCTGTTACGTTATAGAGACGTGTGTTTGGAAACGATACACGGCGCAATATGATACCGCAGGCATATGACGAGCGCGTAACGATTGGTTTGCGGCGGTTGAGGCTTGCGTCGCCGGCGTGGCGTTTGCACTGCTTGCGTGCGGCGTTGGCGGTGCTGCGGAGCTGTTGTTTGAGCGAGGGGACGGGGGTACCCGTGGACAACATACGAGAGGGGTTTGGCGGCGAGCCCGTCGCGGCATTCTCGATGTCGCATCCGGCTGTGCCGGCACTCTATATAGTGCTGACGCTGGGGCTCACTATGTTCTCGATGCAGCCGGTGCTGATTGCGCTGTCACTTGCGGGCGGGCTGGCGTATGGATTTGCGACGCGTGGGGCTGCCCGCACGCTGGGCGCGCTCCGCTGGCAGCTGCCGGTGATTTTGATCGTTGCGGTGCTCAATCCGCTGTTTAGCGCCTCGGGCTCGACGGAGCTGTTCCGTATTGGCATGCGCGCGGTGTATCTGGAGAGCATGGTATACGGCCTGTGCATGGGCGGGCTGTTTGTGGCGAGCGTGCTGTGGTTTGAGGCGGCGGCGTCGATTCTTAGCTACGACAAGGTGCTTGCGCTTTTGGGTAACGCCGCGCCGGTGATTGCGCTCATGATCTCGATGTGCATGAGGCTTATCCCGCAGTTTTTGCGCCGCGGCCGCACGGTACTGGCGGTGCAAGATGCGATTGACGTGCCGGACCGCGCGCCGGCCGACCCCGTGCGTTCGCGCTTGCGGGCATCGAGTGTGTTGATGGGCTGGGGCATGGAAGATTCGCTGGAGCGCGCGGACGCGATGCGCTCGCGCGGGTGGGGTGCCGCGACGCGTCGTACGACGTATGCGCGGTATCGGCTGAGGCGCGGCGACGCTGCCGCGCTGGTTGGACTTGCGGTGTTTGGTGCCGCCGCGGTGGCGGTGGCATGGACCGCGACAACGCAGTATTCGTTTTACCCGCAGCTTTCGGTGCCGGCGCCGTGGCCTGGCTATATTGTGTACGCGGCTTGGATGGTGTTGCCCTGTGTGCTGCACGCGATTGACGAGAAGAGGTTTGGCTGATGGCTCGGTTTGATAGGAGCTCGGCGGCGGGTGTGGCATATGGCTCGGCCGCGCTGGCGATTGAGGTGCGAGGCCTTAGTTTTGCCTATCCCGGGGCCGAGGCACCGGTGCTCGAGGGACTTGATTGGCGTGTTTCCCAAGGTGCGTTTGCGCTGCTTGTTGGCGGTACCGGGTCGGGCAAATCGACGCTGCTGTCGCTGCTCAAGCCCGAGATCGCTCCGGCGGGTACGCGCTCCGGCGAGCTGCGCGTGCTGGGCGAGCCCGTCGCCGACATGGACGTGCGGGCATCGGCGGAGCGCGTGGGTTATGTGTTCCAGGATCCCGAGAACCAGATCGTGTGCGAAACCGTGTGGCACGAGATGGCGTTTGGCCTAGAGAATCTGGGTGTGTCGCGCGACGAGATGCGCCGTCGCGTAGCTGAGACCAGCTATTTCTTTGGGCTGGAAGATTGGCTTCACCGCGATACTGACACGCTTTCGGGTGGTCGCAAACAGTTGCTGTCGTTGGCGGCCGTTCTGACGCTACGCCCGCGCGTGCTGCTGCTCGACGAGCCCACGTCTCAGCTTGATCCGGTCGCGGAGAAGAATTTCCTGCACGCGCTGTTTCGCGTGAACCGTGAGCTGGGCTGCACGGTTGTTGTGGCTACGCATCAACCGCGGCCGATGCTCGAGTATGCGACGTGCGCGTACCGAATTGAGGGCGGCCGCGTGCGCGAGGTGGCGGATATGGCTTCTTTGGGACGCCGAGAATCGCTGTTTTCCGATGACATGTTGGGGTGGGGTGCCATCCGATGTGCAAAAACAGGAGTATTCAGCAGGCGTGAGGACAGTTTGGGCTCTCTGGAGTCGCCCGTGGACGTATCGAGCGCGAAAAAAAGTTCGGAATTGGACAAATCGTCCGAATTTGTGGCGCAAACGTCGCTCAAGAACGGCTCGGAAGCCTTCCCGCGCACGGATGGAAGCAGAATACTCCAAAAAATGCACGGCGGGTCGGCTACCACCCTGTCGGAAGGCTGGTTTCGCTACGATCGCGCGGGCGGTTGGGTGCTGCGCGGACTCGACGTGGCGTTTTCGGCCGGTGCGGTGCATGCGATCGTGGGCGGTAACGGCTGCGGTAAGTCGACGATGCTTTCGGTGCTGGCCAAGACCGCCAAGCTACAGCGCGGCCGCATGGTGCGCGGAGCGGCCTCGGCGGCGCTGCTGCCTCAGAATCCCAAAGCATTGCTGGTTGCCGAGACGGTTCGCGATGAGCTGATGGAATGGGCCTCGACCTGCGGATATGACGAGAACTTGGCGCGGGAGCGTGCGGCGCAACTGGGATTGGACGGCCTGGAGACGCGTCACCCCTACGACCTCTCGGGCGGACAGCGCCAGCTGCTCGCGCTGGCAAAGCTGCTGCTGATTGGCCCCGAGCTGCTGCTGTTTGACGAGCCCACGAAGGGCTTGGACCCGGAGAGCCGCCGCATCATCGCCCGCGCCCTGCGCGACCATGCGAAGGCTGGCGGCACCGTCATCATGGCTACGCACGATTTGGACTTTGCCGAGCAGGTAGCCGACGACGTCGCCATGATGTTTGACGGCGAGATTGCCTGCGTGGAGTCCCCGGCCGACTTCTTTGCCGACAACGTGTTCTATAGGGCGTGATGGGATGACGGACTGTCGTTTCTCGCGCTTGCTTGCAAAACTGGAGATCCCGCTGCTGCTGGCGGTGCCAGCCGTGATGGCTGCGGCGTTGCTGGCGGGCGTTGGGCAGGCAGCGTTGGCCATGCTGGTTGTGGTGGCGCTGGTGCTTGCGCTGTTCTTTGCGGGTTACGAGGCGTCGCGCCCGGGCCTGCGCCAGATTATGCCCACGCTGGTGTTGGCGGCGTTGGCCGCGGCGGGGCGCATCTTGTTTGGCCCCATTCCCGACTTTAAACCGGTGAGCGCCATCGCCATTATCGCGGGGGCGACGCTTGGTCGCCGCAATGGTTTTATGGTTGGCGCGCTGGCGGCGCTGACCAGCAATTTCTTTTTTGGACAGGGCATGTGGACGCCGTGGCAGATGTATGCCTGGGGCCTGGTTGGCTATGTTGGCGGCGCGCTGGCGCATGCGGGTGCGTTCGACCGCGCCGACGGCACCGTGCGCATGCCAGCACTGCTGGCGTACGGCTTTGCGTCGGGCCTGCTCTATGGCGTCGTGATCAACGCGTATGACATCATTGGTTTTGTACAGCCGCTTACTTGGGCGGGTGCCGTGGCGCGTCTTGCCACGGCAGTGCCGTTCGATATTACGCACGGCCTTGCGACCTGCGTGTTTTTGGCCGCCTTGTACAAGCCTTGGTGCCGTCGCATTAACCGTGTCGTCGTGAAATACGGGCTGTAGGGCTGGTTGCGTCGGGGCGGGAATCAATACTGCCGAAGTGCCATTTCAAAACTATGCCGGTTTACGGGGCTAGATTGGCGCAGGCAGACCATGCCGGCTTTTTTCGAAATAGAGCAAGCCGTTCACCTGCGGTTTTATTATCTCGGAATTGCGTATGGTTGGGGGTTCGCGATTCAGCCCCGTAAACCGGCATAGTTTTGCGCAGGCCGACTAATAATGACGGGCATCGCAGCCCTCGGAGAGCCAAAATGATCCGTTTCCCTCCGTCCCCAGGGGATCAGCTGGAGTTAGAGCTCCAACGTAAGGGTGACGGGGCAGTGGTCGCTGCCGAAGATGTCGCCGCGGATGCCGGTGTCGCGTACGTTGTCGGCGATTGCGTCGCTTACCAGGAAGTAGTCGATGCGCCAGCCGGCGTTGTTCTTGCGGGCATTAAAGCGATAGCTCCACCAGCTGTAGACGCCCTCAACGTCCGGATTAGCCGTGCGCCAGGTATCGGTAAAGCCGGCGTTGAGCAGCTCGGTAAACTTACCGCGCTCTTCGTCCGAAAAGCCTGCGTTGCCGCGGTTGGACTTGGGGTTCTTAAGGTCGATCTCTTCGTGCGCCACGTTAAAGTCGCCGCAGGTTACGACGGGCTTGCCGGTTTCGTGCTCAAGCGCGCCCAAAAAGCCGCGATAGGCATCGTCCCAGGCCATACGCACGTCGATGCGCGCGAGCTCATTTTGCGCGTTGGGCGTATAGACGTCGACAAACCAAAACTTGTCGAACTCGAGCGCACAGACGCGGCCCTCGGTTGCGGCTTGGGCAACGAGCTCGGCGGCCTCGCCCTCGCCGGCGTAGGGCAGCAGCGCGTCGGCGCGCAGCACGCGTAGCGGCTCCTGGCGGCTAAAGACCGCGGTGCCCGAATAGCCTTTGCGCTCGGCGTAGCTCCAGGTTTGGTGATAGCCGGGCAGGTCGATATCGACCTGGCCCTCCTGCAGCTTGGTCTCCTGCAGCGCCAGGATATCGACGTCGAGTTCTTGCGCGATCTGGATAAAGCTCGGGTCCTTTTTGAGCACGGCGCGCAGGCCGTTGACGTTCCACGAGGCGAAAGTGTAAGTCTGAGGCATGGTGTCCTTTCGACGGGGTTGGCAGGCTTAAGATTAGCGCAACAGGGGCGGGGTGGGCTCCGTGCATGCTGACTTAAAGGCCGCATGCTGGGACGTCGCTCAACGCTGCCCGACTAACAAGGACGGAGGACTCATATGACGCAGGCAATATCGGACCCCAGGCAGGCCTCCGCCGCGCTGGCGGATCTGTTTGACACCCACAAGCGCGTGATCTTCTTTGGCGGCGCTGGTGTTTCCACGGCAAGTGGCATCCCCGATTTCCGCAGCGTGGACGGCCTGTATCACCAGCAGTTTGCCTATCCGCCCGAGACCATGCTGTCGCATAGCTTTTACGAGGCACATCCTGCGGAGTTCTTCGACTTTTACCGCACCAAGATGATCGCGCTTAACGCTAAGCCTAACCGCTGCCACACCAAGCTGGCCGAGCTGGAGCGCGCCGGCAAGCTCGACGCCGTGGTGACGCAAAATATCGACGGTCTGCACCAGGCGGCCGGCTCGCAGCGCGTGTTCGAGCTGCACGGATCGGTCCATCGCAACATTTGCCAGTCGTGCGGCGCGGTCTATAGCGCCGAGTGGATTTGCTCGCGCGAGCACGAGGACGCCGCGGGCGTGCCTGTGTGTCCTGCGTGCGGCGGGCGCATCAAGCCCGATGTGGTGCTCTACGAGGAGCCGCTCGATGAGCATGTGCTGACCGGTGCCGTTGCCGCCATCGCCGCGGCCGATGCCCTCATTGTGGGTGGGACCTCGCTCGTGGTGTATCCGGCGGCGGGCCTTACGCGTTACTTTACCGGCGATACGCTGGCCATATGCAACCTTGCTCCCACCGATCAGGATGCAAATGCCGACCTGCTGATTTCTTGCGACATCGCGGCCGCGTTTGCGTTCTAGCCCGCGCGCGCGGATACAATAGAAAGACTGAGTGCAAAGCGACCCCGCCGCCAGCTCCCCAAGCTCGGCGGCGTGGGCATTTTAGGAGGATGTTCATGGCGAACGACAGCAAGACATGGCGGTGCGGAAAGTATGAGCTCAGCTTTGACCGTCCGCGCATCATGGGCGTCCTCAACGTGACGCCCGATTCGTTTAGCGATGGCGGGGAGCACTTCGACCCCGATGCCGCCATCGAGTACGGCCTGGCGATGCTCGACGCCGGCGCCGACATCATCGACGTGGGCGGCGAGTCCACGCGCCCCGGCTTTACCCCGGTCAACCCCGACGAGGAGGCTCGCCGCGTGCTGCCCGTGGTGCGTGCGCTGGCCAAGGAGGGCGCCATCGTCTCGATCGACACGCGTCATGTGGCGGTTGCCAAGGCGGCCGTGCGCTGCGGCGCCTCGATCGTCAACGACGTGACGGGCTTCACTGATCCCAAGATGGTCGAGTTCGTTAAGACGAGCACCTGCGGCGTCATCGTGATGCATGCCGGCGAGGTCGCCGCGCCCGCCCGCACGCACGCAACGGTGCAGCTCGATACCTCGGCAGCGGCGTTTGTTGCCGAGAAGGCGCGCGAGGCGGCTGCCGAGGCCGCGCGTGAGGCCGAGAAGCCGGCTCGCCGCCGTCGCGGCAAGTTGCTGGGCGAGCCTAAGCCGGAGGCCAAGCTTCCGGGCGGCGTGGTGCAGCCCTCGTTGCCGTTTGGCGATCCGGAGCCCGCGCCGGAGCCTTCAAGCGAGCAGGAGACGCCGGCCGCCGAGCAGGCTACTGCCGCCGAGACCGTTGCGCCCGCGCCCGAGGCCACGCCCGCAGCCACCGAGGCCGCATCGGAGTCCAATGACCGCTTGGCCGCCATGATGCGCCGCAGCGCCCGCCGCGAGGAAGCCTACGTGCCTACCTCGCAGCTCCGCCGCTTCACCCTGCCCGATTCGGCGCCCATCATGCGCCGCGTCATGGGCTTTCTGTCCGACCAGGCCCGCACACTCATCCATGCCGGCGTGTCGCGCGACCGCATCTGCATCGATCCTGGCCCGGGCTTTGGTAAGTCGGCTAACGAGGACATCGTCATCCAGCGCGAGACTGCCAAGATGGCGTCACTGGGCTATCCGCTCATGTGCGCCGTGTCGCGCAAGCGCTTTGTGGGCGCCGTCTCGGGCGTGACCGAGGCCGCCGAGCGCGATGCCGCTACGTTTGGCGTGTGCCTGGGCGCCATCCAGGCCGGTGCCAACATCGTGCGC
This sequence comes from Collinsella sp., assembly GCA_048205975.1. Classification (GTDB taxonomy): domain Bacteria; phylum Actinomycetota; class Coriobacteriia; order Coriobacteriales; family Coriobacteriaceae; genus Collinsella. The sequence goes on along the minus strand of DBEWTI010000037.1, from coordinate 19,885 downwards.
GTGCACGACGCCGCGGGTTTTGCGCAGTTCCTGAACGGTTACTGGGCGGTTGCCAAGCCGCAGCCGCGCCGCGCGTTTGTGGCTGTGGGCTCCAACCTGGGGCATCGCTGCGACAACATCCGCGCCGCACGCGAGATGATCGCCGAGATTCCACTCACCTGCGTGTCCAACTCCTCCAAGATTTACGAGAGCGAGCCGGCCTACGAGACGCGCCAGGACGCGTTTGCCAACGCCGTCATCGAGATCAAGACCGAGCTGGCGCCGCTGGTGCTGCTCGATGAGCTCATGAAGATCGAGGCCGAGCTGGGGCGCGACCGCTCCAAGAAGGCCAAGGCCAACGGTCCGCGCACCATCGACCTGGATCTGCTGTGGATGGATGGCGAGACCCACGGCGGCAAAAAGCTGCGCCTGCCGCATCCTCTCATTGGCGAGCGCGACTTTGTGCTGGTGCCGCTCGAGGACCTGATGCACGACCCAGCGCGGTTCTTCCGCTACAACGGTGTCGAGGTCAAGGAGCCCGGGGACCGCGTGGGCCATATCGTTGGCGAATTGGGGCGTATGTAGATGATCGAGATGAATGCTGTTGCCGCCGGCACCGAGCTCGACGCGGCGCGTAACGCGGGCCGCGAGGGCGTGTCCGCGGGCTGGTGCACGTGGAGCGCGGGCGATGCTTCGCTGACGTTTTCGCTGGTCGTGCGTCCGGATGTGAATATGCACGCCTTCCACGGCCTGCCGTTTGTGGCCGCGATGGGCATGATGGACGCGCTCGTGGGCACGGCTTCGACGCCGGGGTTGGGCCTTGCCGGTAAGGTGGGTATCCAGTGGCCGAGCGATATCGTGTGCGGTGCGCCTGCGTTTGAGACGTCGCTCGCGCGTGTTACCGTGAACGGCGGTGCCGGTGCTGTGGGCATGTTCGGTGCCGTGACGGTGGATATTGAGCGTTCGGCGCTGAGCGAGCTTGGTGTGGACGTGGCTGACGAAGCGCTGGTCGAGACGCTGGCCGCCGCCGTGCTGGCCCGCGTGGACGCCTGGGCGGTTGTTGCCAACACGCCGCAGGGCGCTGCCGGTCCGCTGGCTCCCGTGCTGGGCGAGTACTTCGACATGGTGCCGCTGCTGGGCCGCCAAGTTGCGGCGGTGTCGCCCAACGGTTTGCCGCTTGCGGTCGGTGTGTTTGCGGGCCTGGACATCTGGGGTCGCGCGACTATCAAGACCGACGCCGGCGAGCAGGAGTTTCCGCCCGAGGCCGTACGGATTCGCGGGCTGTAACGCGAGGCGCCCGCGCTCAAAGATAACGATGACAACAAAGCCCTCCTCGGCAGTGCCGGGGAGGGTTTCGCCTATCTGGGGAATGGGTTGCCAGCGCCCTGTTCCTCAAAACTGAAAAATTTTCGTTTTTGAGGAATAGGATTAAGGCAGCTCGGCCTTTCGCGAGGTATATTCGCTACAGAGCCTATTCCTCAAAACTGAAAATTTTTCAATTTTGAGGAATAGCGATAAAAGACCGCGAGGAGGCCCCAATGAAACTCATCAATAGAACGTCATATATGGACACGTTGACGAGCCTTATTGGCGTGCCGGACATCAAGGTCATCACGGGCATCCGTCGTAGCGGTAAATCAAAATTGCTCGAGGCCCTCCGCGATTACGTGGAGGCAAATCTGTCCAATTCGAATGTCATCCATATCAACTACAACCTCGATGAGTTCGAGAATCTGCTCGAGTATCACGCGCTGCTCGCCTATGTAAAAGAGCATCGAGTGTCCGGCAAACAAAACTTTCTGCTTATCGATGAAGTTCAGATGTGCGACGGTTTTGAGCGTGCGATCAACAGCCTCCACGCATCCGAGCAGTACGACATATTCATTACCGGATCGAATGCCTTTTTGCTGTCGAGCGATCTGTCGACGCTCTTTACGGGGCGTACGTTTGAGATCGAGGTTTTCCCATTCTCGTTTGAGGAGTATCGACTCTATGGCGACGAGGGCGAGGTCGACCGCGACTTCGATGAGTACGCGAGAACCGGCGGTATGTCCGGCTCCTACCCTTATCCACTGCAGGAGCAGCGTTATCAATATCTCTCCAATGTCTTCAAAACGCTCATCGTGAGAGATATCGTGCAGCGGCATAACGTGAGAAACGAATCGGCGCTGCTGCGCATTGCCGATTACATGATGGACAACGTATCCAACATAACGTCGGCACGTAACATTACGGATATTTTGAACGCGGATGGGCTAAAGATAACGAACAAGACGGTCGGCACGTACATGGGGTACCTGTGCGATGCGTTTGCCTTCTATAAAGTTCGTCGGTACGACATCCGCGGCAAAAAATACCTTAAGAGCGGCGAGAAGTATTACCTGGCAGACCACGCGTTCAAATACGCGCTGCTCGGTACACGTGATATGGATTGGGGACGCGTATACGAGAACATGGTGGCAATCGAGCTGCTGCGCCGCGGATACGAGGTATACGTCGGCGTGCTCTATAAAAAGGAAATAGACTTTGTAGCAATCAAGCGAAGCGAGAAGCTCTACATTCAGGTGAGCGACGACATCAGCTCGGATAAGACATTTGAACGCGAGATTTCACCACTGCTGAGCATTGGCGACGCGTACCCCAAGATGATTCTCGCCCGCACGCATCACGAGGCCACGGACCGCAATGGGGTGCAGATCGTGGACCTGGCGAGGTGGCTGTGCGACGAGGCCTAGCAGAAAGCCCTATTCCTCAAAACTGAAAAATTTTCGATTTTGAGGAATAGGATTGGCGGCTGGTTGCTGCGACCTGGCGTTTACTCTATCCCAGCTCCTGCATGCGGCGGTAGATTTCGCAGATGCCCTTGATGGTGAGTTGCCCGTCGACCACGTCGAAGGCATCGGTCGAATCGGCGACGATGCCGGCGAGACCGCCTGTGGCGATAACGGTGGCATCGTCGCGTCCCAGCTCGCGCTTCATGCGCGCGACCAAGCCTTCGGCCATGGCGGCGGCGCCCATCACGGCGCCGACCTTGATGCACTCTTCGGTGTCGCGGCCGATGGCGTGCTCGGGCGCCTCGAGCGGCACGCTGGCGAGCTTGGCGGCACGGGCGGCAAGCGCGTCCATGGAGATGCGGATGCCCGGCGCAATCGCTCCGCCAATGTAATAGCCGTCCTCATCGATGACGTCGATATTGGTCGCGGTGCCAAAGTCCACCACGATCGCCGGGGCGCCGTAGAAAGTTTCGGCCGCAACGGCGTTGGCGATGCGATCGGCACCTACGGCCTGGGGGCGCGCCGCGCGCAGTTTGGTCACCGCGGCCGTCTGCGGCCCGATAACGATGGCGTCTGCCGCGATGCGGTCGGCCACGGTGTGCCACTCGCGCGAGAGCTGCGGCACCACGCCGGCGAAGGCGATCGCGTCGACCGCGTCGAGTGAGAGGTCGTACATCTTAAAGAAGCCCATCAGGCGCACGTGGATCTCATCGGCGGTGTAGGAGCGGTCGGTGGGCATGCGCCACGACTGCACCAGCTTGTCTCCGTCAAACAGGCCCATGGCCGTCTGCGTGTTTCCCATATCGATAGCGAGCAGCATGTCTACTCCAGGTGTCGGCGTAAAAGGACGCGCACCATTGTATACGTGCCGTCGGCGGCGCTCGGCTGCGATTCGTTTACAGTGATAGGGGCTGAGGGGTTTTAAATATGAAGGAATTATGCTCTACGAGATTTTCCTTGCCGTTTACCGAACTCCCGCGTAATATTCTTTCTTGCGCACATGAGGCGCCCAGACATTGCGGGGTGGAGCAGTCTGGTAGCTCGCCGGGCTCATAACCCGGAGGTCGTAGGTTCAAATCCTGCCCCCGCGACCAAGAACTTGCAGCTCGTCGGCCTAGCCGGCGAGCTTTTTTGTTATTCCGGGACTGTGTTTTCGGTCCAATTCTCGGCCTCTCAAACAAAATCTCGATCTGTAACATCTAGACCCGATTTGGGCGGCTTGGTGTTACAGATCGAGATGTTTCGGCAGGACGGTCTCCGTTTGTCTAGATCTGTAACACGAGGGACGGATTTTGCCGAGTTGTTGTTACAGATTGAGATTTTCTGGCAGGCGGGTTTGGTTTGTCTCAATCTGTAACAGGTAGGGGTCAAAAGTGGGTCTAGATGTTACAGATTGAGATGTTTGATCGGACCGAATTTGTTCGCCTCGATCTGTAACATCTAGGGTCGTTTTTGGTCTGCAGGTGTTACAGATCGAGACAAACCGACGGGCCGCCCCGCCCCATCCACCTGCTGCTACCTGCTATCCGCCGATTTCCGTTGTGTTGCTGTACCCCCATGTCATATCCTCTAGACAACTACGCGGCATCATCGCCGCCGCGCCTACAAGAGAGGAACGTCCATGACCGCACCTGCATCCAAGCTGCTCCAGCCCATTACGGTTGGCCCCCTTGAGCTCAAAAACCGCATTATGTTTCCGCCGCTGACCACTGGCTACGAGGAGCGCGACGGTTCCATTGGCGAGCGCAGCCTGGCCTTTTACGAGCGCCTGGCCCGTGGCGGCGTGAGCTACATCGTCATCGGCGACGTCGCTCCCGTCATGACCGCAAGTCCCACGCCCAAGCTGGCGACCGACGCTCAGATCCCCACGTTTAAGGCGCTGGCCGACGCCGTCCACAAGCACGGTGCCAAGGTCGCGCTGCAGCTGTTCCACCCCGAGTACGACGTGCCCGGTGTTGGCCGCATGGTCATGGGCTCCATGGCCGCCGCCAAGGCCGCGCAGGAGGCCAAGGCCGCCGGCGACGAGGAGACCTTTGCCGCCAAGATGGCCGAGTCCAACGAGATCCGCAAGCAGGCCTACGCCAAGCTGCACCACGACATGCAGCACTTTGTGAACGAGGCGAGTGTGGAGCAGCTCACCCAGATCAAGGAGGCTATCGCCGCCTCGGCCGCCCGCGCGCAGCAGGCCGGCATTGACGCTATCGAGGTCCACGGCGATCGCTTGGTGGGTTCGCTGTGCTCGGCCATCCTCAACAAGCGTACCGACGAGTACGGTGGCTCGTTCGAGAACCGCGTTCGCTACGCGCTGGAGGTCGTCGCCGCCATTAAGGAAGCCGCACCGCAGCTGATGGTGGAGTACAAGCTCCCCGTGATCATGGAGAACCCCGACGGCACGCCGCGCGGCAAGGGCGGCCTGCAGCCCGACGAGGCCTGCGAGTTCGCCAAGCTGCTCGAGGGTGCGGGCATCGATATGATCCAGGTCGCACAGGCCAACCACACCGGCAACATGGGCGACACCATTCCGCCCATGGGCGCCATGCCCTACAACTGGACGCTGCCCGTGGCCGAGCGCGTCAAGGCCCTGGTCTCCGTGCCGGTGGCAACCGTCGGCCGCGTGGTCTCGGTCGAGGCCGGTGAGAAGATTCTGGAAGACGGTTCGGCCGATATCATCGCGTACGGCCGCTCGCTCATGTGCGACCCCGACATTGCGCTGAAGGCCGCCACGGGTGAGCCCATTCGCGAGTGCCTCAACTGCAACAAGGGCTGCGTCGATGCGATTCAAAACCGCAAGTACATCTCGTGCGTGCTCAATGCCGAGAACGGCGACGAGGCGACCATCGCCATCAAGCCGGGCGAGGGCGACAAGAAGGTCGCCGTGGTGGGCGGCGGTATTGCCGGCTTGGAGGCCGCGCGCGTAGCGGCCAAGCGCGGCTACGACGTGACCGTCTATGAGGCGAGCGATCACTTGGGCGGCCAGATTGTGCTGGCAGCCGCGCCTCCGCGCAAGGACGAGATCATGCGCTCGGTCGAGTACTACGAGAAGATTCTGCCCGGCCTGGGCGTGAAGGTCGAGCTCAACCATGCCGCTACGGCCGAGGATCTCAACGCCGCCGACGCCGCGATTGTGGCTGTGGGCGCGCACGACGTGGTCATCCCCGTTCCGGGTGCCGACTCGGACAAGGTCGTCTCGAGTTGGGACGTGCTGGCCGGCAAGGTGGAGCTCAGCGGGCGCGTCGCCGTCATTGGCGGTGGCCTGGTGGGTACCGAGACTGCCGAGTACCTGCTGCAACACGGCTGCGAGGTGGCGATCGTGGAGATGCTCGACAAGATTGCCGCAGGCGAGTCCGAGACCATTCTGCCGCTGATTATGAGCGACTTTGCCGCCCACAACGTGGAGCAGCACGTTAAGACCCGCCTGACCGCCATTACCGACGAGGGCGTGGAGGCCGTTCGTACCACCGAGGACGGCGCCGAGGAGCCGGTGAAGATCGCCTGCGATTACGTGGTGATGGCCGTGGGCTCGAAGGCCAACGCGTTTGACCTGGATGGCGTGACGGTGCCCGTGACCTGCGTGGGCGACTGCTCGGGCGAGCGCACCGCCGACATCGCGAGCGCCATTCGCACGGCGTATCACGCGGCCAACGAGCTGTAGTTGAACATCGCGGCCAGGCGGGGCGGTAGCACGGATCCGCCTCGCCCGGCTGTGTCCCGTCGGGTGTCAACCGGTGCGGGGCCTGCAAGCGCAGCAGGCCCCGCCCTTTTTGTTTTGCTCCGGTGGATGGCAATGCGCGGTAATCATGAGGAGTAAGGACGTCTACTGCCTTGCCGATTACTCAAAATTATTGGGGGAGGGGTTAATAACTATATCCTCTATGCCAAAGGACATAAAGAGATGCCAATTTTGTTGACAAGCGAATGACGATTAGCTGCGAGTCAGCTACCAGCGTAAATAATCGATAAAGAAATGTCGTAAATTGGTGCCAAATGCCCAGATAACACCGCGTCTATTTTAATTAACTGCTTTGAGCAAACAGCAAAATGCTACTATCTAACATGCACGTAAGAAAGCAGATTAACGGTTAAGGCTAAGAAGTGGCAGGTATGTCGGAAGCAACAAGGACTCGCACGCATGCGCCCGAGGTTAGGCAGCGCGCCGTCGAGATCCTCCAAGAGGGGGTCGGTCATCGCGCCCTCGCCGCGGAGCTTGGCATTCCCCAGGCCACGGCTCGTCAGTGGGCCCGCGCGTATGCCGTGGGCGGTGCCGACGCCGTTCTCAACGCCGGTTCGCATCATCACACCTATTCGTACGAAGTTAAGCTCGCCGTGGTCAAGGACCGCTTGGAAAACGGCTTAACGGTTCGCGAGGCCATGATCAAGCACAAGATTCCCAGCGAGTCTTCGGTCAAGGCTTGGTGCCGCCAGTATCGCGAGAGCGGTGAGTCCGCGCTGGTTGATAAGCCGCGCGGTCGCAAGCCGCGCGTTAAAAAGGCGGAATAGCGAACGGGATGGTGCGCCCACAGGGGCGCATTTTTCTTGCCGCGCCAACTTTTTGGACCGTCGTGAGCCTATCGGGACATCCTCTAAAGTGGTTAATAAACCGCGCGCAGTGGCCCGTGCGCCTGTCGCTGCGATAGGGGGAGTGTCGTCTCTCTGCTCCAAAGCGGACGTGCCCTTACCTCGTACGCCTAAAACTCCCCAGTTGACCGAAAACCTGCCGACGCTGCTCCTCAATTGAGCTATAACGTTAAACAATTGCAGCGTTTTTGCATGGGGGAGTGATGGTATGACGCTACTGTATTTCCTTACCCTGTTTCCGCTGGTACCGGCGCTGGGCATGCTGCTCGCGCGCGGTGACCGCGCCCGCGATGCGGTGGGACTCATAGGTTCCGGCATTATTATGGCGGTGACAGTTGTAGTCGCCGTCATGTTTTTTGGCACGGGTCCGCAGAGCTTCGAGGTTGCCCCCGGCACCTCGCATGTGCTCTCGATCATCAGCTCCGTCATCGACGTCGCTCTGTGCGCCATCATCCTGTACAACGCGCGTAAATATAAGAGCACGCTCACCACGGTGCTCGGCGTGGTGCAGCTGGTGGGCTCGCTCGCCTTTGCAGCTAGGACGCTGCCCGCGACCGAAGCCGTCACGGCAACGCCGCTCTACCTAGACTACATGAGCGTGATCATGGTGCTTGCCGTCGGCATCGTCGGCAGCCTTATCTGCGTGTACGCCCTGGGCTACATGAAGGACTTCCAGGCCCACGACGAGCACGAGGCCGCGCTGCGCGGGCAGGCGGCGCCCGACCGACGCCCGCAGTTCCTGGCGCTTATGTTCCTGTTCCTCTCGGCCATGTTCGTCATCGTGACGAGCGACAACCTTGAGTGGCTGTTCTGTGGCTGGGAAATCACCACCGTGTGCTCGTTCCTCATGATTGGCTACACGCGCACGCCCGAGGCCATTAAAAACGCTTTCACCCAGATCATCCTCAACATGCTGGGCGGCATCGCGTTTTTGGCCGGACTCATGTACCTGCACGTCAACGGCATGCCGCTGACCATCTCGGGCATGATCGAGCTTTCCGGCACCGGAACCGCGCAATCCGCGCTGCTGGTGATGCCGGTCGTCCTGCTGTCGCTCGCCGCGCTCACCAAGGCCGCACAGATGCCGTTCCACACCTGGCTACTCGGCGCCATGGTTGCCCCCACGCCCACGAGCGCCCTGCTGCACTCGTCAACCATGGTCAAAGCCGGCGTGTTCCTGATGGTCAAGCTGAGCCCGCTCTATGCCATCTATCCCGTGACCGGCTTTATGGTCACGAGTGTGGGTGCCATCACGTTTTTGCTCGCTGCCCTCATGGCCATCTCGCAGAGCAACGCCAAACGCGTGCTCGCGTACTCCACCATTTCCAACTTGGGCCTTATCAGCGCCTGCCTGGGCGTCGGCGCGCCCGAGGCCGTGTGGGCCGCGATCTTCCTGATCCTGTTCCACACAGTGGCCAAGTCGCTGCTGTTCCTGTGCGTGGGCACCGCCGAGCATCATATCGGCAGCCGCAATATCGAGGACATGGACGGCATGTTCAGCCGCATGCCGCACCTGACGCGCCTGATGATGCTGGGCATTATGGGCATGTTCGTGGCGCCGTTTGGCATGCTCGTGTCCAAGTGGGGCGCCCTGGTGGCGTTTGCGCAGACCGGCAACGTGCTCATGATCATGGTGCTTGCCTTTGGCTCGGCCGCGACGTTCTTCTTCTGGGGTAAATGGCTTGCCAAGCTTTCGGGCGTCGACCCCACGGCTCAAAACGTTGAGGTCAAGGTCCATAAGACCGAATGGATGGCCCTCAACACCATCGCCGCGCTGCTGATTCTGTGCTGCGTGGCGTTCCCGCTCATCTCGAGCGGCCTGGTGTCGCCTTACTTGGCCATGGTGTTTGGCCGCGTGCCGTACGTTATTGGCAAGGACTCCATGTATCTGATGGTGGTTATCGTGGCGTTTATCGCCGTGGTGCTGCTGACTTCATTCCGCGTGAGCAACAAACCGCACGTAAACGTATATCTTTCGGGCGTGGGAACCGACAATTACCGCCATTTCCGCGGCTCGATGGGACACGAGGTGAAGGCCGAAAAGCGCAATTGGTACTCGGAGGACGCCCTTGGCGAGAAGCGTATTGGCCCCGCGGGTAGCGTCGTGTGTTGCAGCATTATCTTGTTTGCGCTGCTGTGTTGCGCGTGGATTGGGCCCGAGAGACTTGCCATGAGCGCGCCCTCGGTGTTGCGCGGCAAGTATTTTGAAGGTTCGGGTGTCGTGGGCATCTTTATTGGTACCGTGGCGTTTGCCCTGTTGGCGCCGTTTGTGGGCGGCCTGATCGACGGCGTTGACCGCAAACTTTCGGCTCGCATGCAGGGCCGCGTGGGCCCGCGCCTGCTGCAGCCCTTCTACGACGTTGCCAAACTGCTGCGCAAGGCCCCTGCCAGCGTAAACACCATGGACGATACCTATATGGCGTGCGCGCTCATCTTTACCGTCGTGGGCGGCGGCATCTTTGTGTCGGGCTCCAACACGCTGCTGTGCGCTTTTATGGTGACGCTCGCCGCGATCTTTGTGGTGCTGGCGTCCGCCTCGACGCAAAGCCCGTTTGCGCAGGTCGGCGCCGATTGCGAGTTGCTGCAGGTTATGAGCTACGAGCCCGCCGTTCTGCTGATGAGCGTGGGCCTGTACCTTGCCACCGATAGCTTCGATTCCATCGCCGTGACGGGGCAGTCGGCCCCCATCATCGTGTACAGCGCGCCCATTTTCCTCGCGCTGCTCGCGGTGCTCACCATCAAGCTGCGCAAGTCGCCGTTTGACCTTTCGTACTCGCATCACGCGCATCAGGAGATTGTCCAGGGCGTCGCCACCGAGATGAGCGGCAGCACGCTGGCCAAGATGACCCTTATGCACTGGTGCGAGACCGTGCTGTTTTTGATGTGGGTGGGCATGTTCTTTGTTTGGGACAACCCGGTGAGCTGGGTGGTCGCCCTGGTCGTCATGGCCGCGACGTATTTTGTCGAGGTGCTGATCGACAACACCTTCGCCCGCAGCACCTGGCGCAGCTGCTTTAAGCTCGGCTGGGGCGTGGCGTTGGTGTTTGGCCTGCTCAACCTTATGCCTATCCTCGTCGACGTGTTTATTTAGGAGGCGGCATCCATGGATCATAAAATGTCGCGCTCGCCGTGGGTTATTCATTACGACGGCTCGAGCTGCAACGGATGCGATATCGAGGTGCTGGCCTCGCTCACGCCGCTGTTCGATGCGGAGCGCTTTGGCGTGGTCAACACCGGCAACCCCAAGCATGCGGATATCTTTTTGGTGACGGGTTCGGTCAATGCCCAGAACCTGCCCGTCGTGCGCCAGATCTACAACCAGATGCTCGAGCCCAAGTGCGTGGTGGCGTGCGGTATCTGCGCGTGCTCGGGCGGCGTGTTCCGCGATGCCTACAACGTGATCGGCGGCGTGGACCGCGCGATTCCCGTGGACGTGTACGCGCCCGGGTGCGCCATTCGCCCCGAGACGGTGATCGATGCCATCGTGGAGGCGTGCGGCATCCTGGACCAGAAGGAGGCCGTGATGCGCGCCGGCGGCGATCCGCTCACCGTGGGCGGCGCCGCCACCTGGGATGGTGGCGTTGAGCTGGGCGAGGACGGGTTTGTGGCCGCGGCTGAGGCCGGCGACGCGCCCGCCGCTGGCGACGCACCTGCTGGGACGCCCGCCGCTGCAAAGGAGGCCGAGTAATGCAAAAGGCAATCTATACCACCGTCGGGATCGACGAGCTCCTGTCGCATGTCCAGGCGCTTAAGGGCGTCGGTGCACGCTTTGTGCAAATGCACGCTGAGCGCAACGTCGACGACGGCTCGTATCGCTTGGTCTATACGTTTATCAACGTTCGCGCTGCTCAGGAGCATATTGCGCAGGACGGCAGCTATGCGATCGAGAACCTGGTGGTTGAGGGCATCGACCAGTACCAGGAGATTCCGTCCATCAGCTCGTATTACCCCGCGGTGTTCCCGTTTGAAAATGAAGCGCACGATCTGTTTGGGCTTGCCATCACCGACATGCAGATCGACTTTAAGGGCTTTTTCTACCAGGTCTCGACTGCCGAGCCCATGAGCGTTATCACGCCCGAGGTGAAGGCCGCGCGCGAGAAGGCCATGAAGGTCCGCGCGGCTGCCGAGGCCAAGGCGCGCAAGGCCGCGGCCGAGAAGGCCGCCGCGGCTGCGGCTGCTGCAGGGGAGGGCGTTGCGGGCGCCGGCGATGCCGCGGGCGCCGCTGCTCAGCCCGCTGCGGCTGCCGGCTCCGATACTCAGCACGATGAGGCTGCTGCGAAGGCCGCGCTCAAGGCCGCCGAGATGGAGGCAAAGCTCGCCGCCATGGATCCCGAGAAAGCGGCCAAGGTCCGCGCGGCGCTTGCCGCCAAGGCCGCCCGCGACAAGCAGAAAGAGGAGGCGTAAGGTCCATGGCACATCGTTCCGTTATTCCGTTTGGCCCGCAGCACCCGGTGCTGCCCGAGCCGCTTCATCTAGACCTGGTGATCGAGGACGATTGCGTCATCGAGGCAATTCCGCAGATCGGCTTTGTGCACCGCGGGCTCGAGAAGCTCACCGAAAAGCGCGACATGCATCAGTTTGGCTACATCGCCGAGCGCATCTGCGGCATTTGCGCCGTGGGTCACAGCTGCGGCTATGCCAGCGCCTGCGAGCGCATGCTCGACATCGAGGTGCCCGGCCGCGTGCAGTATATTCGCACCATTCTGCACGAGCTTTCGCGCATCCACTCGCATCTGCTGTGGCTGGGCCTGCTCGCCGACGCCTTTGGTTTTGAGGCGCTGTTCTATCGGTCGTGGACCCTGCGCGAGCAGATTCTCAAGATCTTTGAGAGCGCGTGCGGCGGGCGCGTGATTCTGTCGATTAACGAGATCGGCGGCCTTAAGCACGATATCGAGGACTCCGAGCTGGCGGGCATTGTCCAGACACTCGATGCCATGCGTCCCGACTACGAGGCCCTGGTGCATACGTTTTTGGACGACGACAGCTGCGGCGAGCGTCTGCATGGCGTGGGCGTGATCAGCAAGAAGGACGCGCTGGAGCTTTCGATGGTCGGCCCGTTTGGGCGCGCCTCGGGCGTGGACTATGACGTGCGCATGTTTGGCGACGGCGCCTATGCGGATCTGGCTGCGTTTGAGCCCGTCGTTGCTGCCGATGGCGATTGCTATGCCCGCTGCCAGGTGCGCTGTGCCGAGGTCACGCAGGCCATGGACATCATTAAGGAGCTTGTAGGCAAGATTCCGCACGACGGTATCGGCGGGCGCACCAAGCTCACGCCGGCCGACGGCGCACGCGGCGAGGTTGTGATTGAGCAGCCGCGCGGCGAGGCGTATTACTATGTGCGCGGCAACGGCACCAAGAACTTGGACCGTTTCCGCGTGCGCACGCCGACGTCGCAAAATCTGGCGGGTCTGACGCATGCGCTGCAGGGCGTGCTCATTGCCAACGTGCCCATGATTATCCTGACCATCGACCCCTGCATTAGCTGCACGGAAAGGTAGGCACGGCATGAGTTTGCTGACATTTGCCAAGACGGCCTTGGGCTCTATGGTCAAGCAGCCGGTAACGGTGTGCTATCCGCAGGAGAAGCTCGCGGCGCCCGAGCGCCTGCGCGGGCATATCGTCAACGACATGGACGTGTGCATTTGCTGCGGCATGTGCGCGCGTCGCTGCCCGGCGGGCGCGCTCGCGGTCGATCGCAAGGGAGGAACGTGGTCGATCGACCCGTACGCTTGCGTGGTGTGCGGCGAGTGCATCGAGAGCTGCCCCAAACACTGCCTGACTATGGACACCGCCCGCACTCCAGTCGCAGCGGACAAGACTCCCACGGTAGAAACCAAACCGGAGTAGCTCTGGAATGGGGCTGGTATAGCGCTGGAATGGGGGCCGGCGGGGCAAAAATGCCCCGCCGGCCCCGCGCTTAAACGCGCGGTTGGGCCGCCGCGAACAAAACTATGCCGGTTTACTACGATGAATCGTCTACCCCCAACCACGCTGCATTTGACAAAACCAAAACCGCAGGTAGATGGCTTGCAGTTTTGCGAAAACGTCACGCGTGGTTGGGGATCTCATTTTTATCGTAGTAATCCGGCATAGTTTTGAAATGACACCATATCCGTAACAGCCTCTGATCCCTCGGGGACGGAGGAAAACGGATCATTTTTGCCTGATGGCTCCGAGTCGCACCTGTTTTCCTGCGAAAACGCCGTGTCTCAACTTTGGTGAGACATTTGTCTCACGCCCAAAACAGAATCTGGAACATGTGTCACCTGCCCTAATTGCGTCTCATTTCGTAACTTTAGGCTGTTGCAAGGTCTGAGACCGCGAGAAGGGAGACGCGATGGGCAAGTACACGAGGGGTCTCTTGGCGGTGATACTGGCCGTAGTGCTGGTGTTGCCGGCTGCAGCATTTGCCATGCTGCCCGAGGCCAACGCCAGGTCCAGCACCGGAATGGATGGACCGACGGTGAGCGGAAAGATAGTCGACCCTGACACCACCGGCCGCTGGCGGTACTGGGCGTCGGGCGGCGAGCAGGACCAGACGACACGTTATGTAGGCCGAATCTGGACGGACAAGACGGTCGAGCCAGCGCAGGACGAAAAGTCCGACTTTGTGACGACGCTCTCCACGATGTCTTCGACTTCTGACACAACGTCGCTGGTCACTAAACCGCTCGATATCGTGATGGTGCTTGATGCCTCCGGGTCGATGGATGATGACATGGGTGACAGCGATTCGACCAAACGCATCGACGCCCTCAAGGCAGCTGCCAGTTCCTTTATCGACACCATCGCCGAGCAAAACAAGAGCATTAAAGATACGAATAAGCGGCATCAGGTTGCCATCGTTAAGTTTTCGGGTGCAAAGAAAAACGAGATCGGCAACGATACGTATCGCGATCGTCAGGGATACACGCACAACTACTCGCAGACCATGAAGAGCCTGACGCCGTGTGTCGATAGCGCTGCGACGGAACTTAAGAATACGGTCGGCTACATCGAACCTGCCGGTGCCACGCGGGCTGATTACGGCCTTGAACTTGCTCGCGACATGTCGGGCCGCGAGGATGCCCAGAAGGTAGTTGTGTTCTTTACGGACGGCACGCCCACAGACTCCAGGAACTTTAACTCTACGGTTGCCGATAATGCCATAGCCGCCGCCAAGAAAATGAAGGGGAAAGGCGCTACGGTCTACACCATCGGCATCTTTGATGGTGCGAATCCCGCTGACGATCCTACGGACTACTGGACGAGCGACGAAAACAAGTTCATGCACGCCGTGTCGAGCAACTATCCAAACGCCACGTCCTACACAACCAATAAGCTTGGTAAGCGCACCGAGAATTCCGATTTCTACAAGGCTGCGTCGAAAGCCGATGAGCTCAAGAAGGTGTTTGATGATATCTCGAGCTCTATCACTTCGGGCAAGGGCTCTCCCACTCAGATCGAGGATGGTTACGACGAGAGCAAGTCCGGCTACATCACCTTCAGTGATGAGCTGGGCGACTTCATGCAGGTCGATACGTTTGTCAGTGCTCAGATTAATGGCGTCACCTTTGATGAGGTGACCAAGACAACCAAGGGCAATACGGACACGTACGAGTTTTCGGGCGTGGCCAGGGACCTGGTCATCACCGTCGAGCGCTCTGCCAATGCGCAGCAGGGCGATATCGTGACGGTCAAGATTCCCGCATCGCTGATTCCGCTGATCCGCTATCACGTGGACATGGAAAACGGGATCTTTGAGCGCACGTCGCTCAATGACATCAAGCCTACTCAGATTAAATACACCTCGAGCGTCAAGGACGCCGCGCGTAACAACCTGTTTACGCCCGATGACGGACTCAAGAAGTATATCGAGAAACATAAGGGTGCCGACAACCAGACGGTCTACTTCCTGGCCAACAAGTGGTCGGGCGGCGAGCTGGGCGATGTTGTCGCCGAGTTTGAGCCCGCCGATACCAACAGCTACTATTACTTCCAAAAAATCACGCCTATCTACACGGACAAGGAATGCACCCAGCGCGCGACGGTAAAGCCGCAGGGCAACGACGTCTATTACTACAAGGACGAGTTTGTGGCGATGGGCGCAAACCGCAAGCCGAAGGACGACTATGCCGTTGTGGAGTTTGAGGGGCACGAGATCGCCAGCTACGACGGCGCTCTGGTCAAAGATGACGGCTATTGGTCCTTTAATAAGGGAACCGCGCGCTTGGCCTATATCGACCAGCTGCATACCACCAAGGACGATGTGGAGGCGAACGGCAACAAGACCGAGACCGCGCGCGACGTGCTTAACCCCAGGTGGAATGACCTTTCCTCCGTTGCGACTTCCACGCACGTGCATTCGCACCTGGGCAACAACGGCAAGATTATCTTTAGCCTTGCAACCAAGCCGACAACGGTGGATACCAAGACTGACTTTGGTCTGACCAAGGTGCTCGAGGGCCGCAAGTGGGCGGATACGGATGCGTTTGAGTTTGAGCTCTCCGCGACGTCCGACAACAATGCCCCGATGCCCGACCCCGCGACCGTAACTGTGACCAATGCCGATCTCGACAAGGGCAAGGCAGCCATTAACTTTGGCAAGATTACTTATGCCGAGCCGGGCGAGTACACCTATGAGGTCCGCGAGGTCAAGGGCGACGCCGGTGGCATTACCTACAGCAAGAACGTTGCCACGTTCAAGGTGACTGTGACGGTTAACGCCAAAGGCGAGCTTAAGGCCGACGTTGAAAAGATCTCGGGCGAGACCGAGTTCAAGAACACCTATAGCGTGAAGCCTGTCGAGGACCAGATCACCGCGACCAAGGTCCTGACCGGGCGCGGGCTCAAGGACGGCGAGTTCTCCTTCGAGCTCGTCGAGGGTGACAAGGTCGTCGCCAAGGGCACTAACGCTGCCGACGGCACGATTGCCATGGACAAGATCACTTACGACAAGCCCGGCACCCACACCTACACGCTGCGCGAGAAGCTCCCCAACGAGGCGGGGCTGAGCAACGGGATTACGTACGATAAGACGAACTACACCATCAAGACGAGCGTCATCGACAACGGCGACGGCACGCTTAAGGTGACCCATGCGCTCGAGGGCACCAAGCCGGCACGCTTTGAGAACAAGTACAACACTGCCCCGAACGAGTCCAGCGTCACCGACCAGATCACCGCGACCAAGTCCCTGACCGGCCGCGATCTCAAGGACGGCGAGTTCTCCTTCGAGCTCGTCGAGGGCGAGGGCGCCAAGGTCGTCGCCACCGGCACCAACGATGCCGACGGCAACATCAAGATGAGCACCGTGAAGTACGACAAGGCCGGAACGCACACCTACGTGCTGCGTGAGGTCAAGGGCGACGCCGACAACGGTATTACCTACAGCACCGCTGAGTACACCATCGTGACTACCGTCACCGACGATGGCAATGGCAAGCTTGCGGTTGAGCACAAGCTGCAGGGCGACGAGCCCGCAGCGTTCGAGAACGCCTACAACGTGACTCCCGTGAGCTCCAGTGTCACCGACCAGATCACCGCGACCAAGGTCCTGACCGGGCGCGACCTCAAGGAAGATGAGTTCTCCTTCGAGCTCGTCGAGGGCAAGGGCAAGGACGCCAAGACCGTCGCCACCGGCAAGAATGACGCCGACGGCAAGATCACGATGAGCCCCATCGAGTACAAAGAGGCCGGCGAGCACACCTACACGCTGCGCGAGGCCAAGGGCAGCGCCGGCGGCATCACCTACAGCGACGCCGAGTACACCATCGTGACCACCATCACGGACAACGGCGACGGTACGCTCAAGGCCGAGCATGTCCTGAAGGACGCCGAGGCCGCCGAGTTCAAGAACACCTACAGCGTGACCCCGACCGATGCAGACCTCGACTTTGGCCTGAGCAAGGCTATCAACGGTCGCGACTGGACGGATGCCGACGAGTTCAGCTTTACCATTACCGCCCCCGAGGGCGCCCCGCTGCCCGATCCTGCAACCGTAACCGTGAGTAAGAAGAATGCGGACGACAACGGTATCGCCGCCATCAAGTTCGGCATGATCCGCTACACGGCTGCCGGAACCTATAAGTACGAGATCCGCGAGAACAAGGGCAGTGCGGCTGGCATGACGTACGACGAGCATGTCGCGACCGCCGAAGTGACCGTGACTGATAACGGCAAGGGCGTTCTGACCACCAACGTCACCAAGAAGGAAAACGGCCGCTTCACCAACAAGTACCACACTGAGCTCAACTACACCGCGGCCGGCGGCCTTAAGCTCAGCAAGACCCTCTCCGGACGTCCCATGACCGAGGGCCAGTTTACCTTTACCGTGACGCCCGCCGACGAGGCTTCGGCCAACGCACTTGGTCTGCTGCCCGGGGCCAACACTTTCAAATCCCCTGCGACGGCAGAGGCAACGGTCGGTCTGATTGACATTCTGGCGGGCCATGAGGTCAAGTTTAAGCAGGCTGACGCCGGCAAGACCTTCAAATACACCGTGGCCGAGAAGAACGACGGCAAGCCCGGCTACACCTACGACGATGCCGCGCGCACCGTGACGATCGCTATCGCCGACGATGGTGCCGGCACGCTTACCGCTACGACGACCGTTTCCGGCGGCCCTGAGGGCACGCATGAGACGATCTACAAGAGCGGCGAGAACAAGGTTGAGAGCGCTGTGGTCCCGTTCAAAAACAGCTATAGCGCATCGACCGATAAGCCTGCGCAGATTGTCGCCACCAAGACCCTGACCGGTCGCCCGATGGTCGACGGCGAGTTCTACTTTGGCATCGCCTATGCGGGCGAGACGGAAGCCATCGAGGGTACGTGCGTTACCAACGTTAACGGCCAAGTGAGTTTTGGTGCTCTGCATTACACGACCGAGATGCTCGCCGACCTGGTAAGCGCCAAACGCGCCATCCGCACCGACATGGATGCCAAGCTTGCGTGGACCATCAACTACACGGCCTTCGAGTACACGTCTCCGCTCGCAGCAAAGGGCATCACGGCCGCAACGCCGAGCTTTAGCTTTAAGGTCATCGTCGTCGACAACGGTGACGGGACCCTGACGGCGACGCCCGCCTACGACGGCATTCAGCCCTTGTTCGAGAACGTCTACGGCGCCGATGCCGCTGATGCCGCGCTCGCTGGCACCAAGAAGCTCCAGGCAGCTGAGGGCCTGACCCCGGCCGACATCGCGGGTAAGTTTACCTTTACCGTGACCGCTGACGAGGCGGGTGCCCCGATGCCCGAGCGCACGACCGCAACCAACGACGCGGCCGGCAACGTGGACTTTGGCAAGATCCACTTTACGCTCGACGACCTCAACCGCGCCCTGGGCGTGACGGACGATGCGACCGATAAGGCCGAGGCAGACGAAGCTGACGAGGCTGAGGCCGACGAGGCAGAGGCTGAAGAGGCCGACGCCGACGCTGATGCCAACGCCGACGAGCCCAGCGACGAGTCCGAGCCCGCAGCCCCCACCGCCCCGCGCTCGCACACCTTTACCTACACGGTGACCGAGTCCGGTAGCGCCCCTGGCGTGATCAACGACGCCAACGCCACGCGCAAGGTTTCCTACACCGTGACCGATGACGGTGCTGGACATCTGATCGTCAAGCGCGACGGCGGCGACGGTGCGGCCTTCACGTTCACCAACACCTACAGCGTGACGCCTACCGATTCGTCCGTGACCGATCGGGTCAAGACGGTCAAGCGTCTGACCGGACGCGACCTTGCAGCTGGCGAGTTCACGTTTGAGCTGCTCGAGGACGGCGTGACTGTCGCTAGTGGCACCAACGACGTTAACGGTAACGTTACACTGAGCCCGATCCACTACGAGGCGCCCGGCACGCACACATACATGCTGCGCGAGGCTTGCCCCAACGCGCTCGGCCTGTACAAGGGCGTCACCTATGACGGTACGACCTACACCGTCGTGACCACCGTCTCCGACAATGGCGACGGCACGCTGACCGCGACGCACAAGCTCGAGGGAACCACCGAGTCGGCTGGCTTTACCAACAAGTATCACGCCATGCCCACGCAGGTCTCCATCGGCGCCATCAAGGTGCTCGAGGGACGCGAGCTCAAGAAGGACGAGTTTAGCTTTAAGCTCGTTGGCGAGGACATCGAGTCCACCGTCACCAACGATGCCGACGGCAAGATTAACTTCGACAAGTTCGAGTACGACGAGCCTGGTACGTACGTCTACACCATCAGCGAGGTCAAGGGCGACGAGGCCGGTATGACCTACGACAAGTCCGTCTTTACCGCGACCGTCAACGTGGTCGACGACGGCGAGGGCAACCTCAAGGCGAACGTCGCCTTTACCAAGGGCGACAAGAGCGTCGAGGGTATCGTGTTCAACAATACGTACAAGAAGCCCGAGACGCCCGTGCCGACGCCCGATCCCGGCACGCCCAAGACCGTGACGAACATCGTCAAGACGGTCAAGGGTTTCCTGCCCACCACGGGTGACCAGCAGGCCGCCGCACTGCTCATGGCATTTGTTATTGCCATGGCCGGCGTCGGAGCCCTGGTCTGGGGTATCCGTAAGCGCTAGGCACGCTGGT
>DBEWTI010000036.1:0-5945 GCA_048205975.1 Collinsella sp. | reverse complement strand
GAGCATGGCCACCGGACCTATCGAAACACATATCAACCGTTCCTTCAACTGGGAAAACGGCGCCCCCGGACCCCAGGAGGGGCCGCGGGGGCGTTCAGCTAAGTGCGGGAATGGCCTATTTGCTCAATGTGTTCGGCTGAGATCGGAAATCAACCTTTTATGCCAGTTTGCTTGTGCGCTGCGTATAATACATCTAGTACGTGTTGTCATACCGCTCGCTTTACGAGCGACTAAGGACCCTAACATGCCCGATTCCCGCACACTCTGGACCGCCGTCGTTATCATCTGCATCGGCGTGTCGGTGTTCTTTAGCGTCAAAAAACGCACCACGTTCAAGCGTCTGCA
The DNA here is from genome assembly GCA_048205975.1 of Collinsella sp. GTDB lineage: Bacteria > Actinomycetota > Coriobacteriia > Coriobacteriales > Coriobacteriaceae > Collinsella. Next base: position 5,600 of record DBEWTI010000036.1, on the reverse strand, counting down.
ACAGCTTATGGCTGCCAAGCAGTGGGACGAGTTCGATCGTTTGCTCGACGGCAAACTCACCAGTATGCTGTACCCGCGCTACAACCGCGACTACCTGCGCCTGAACTCTTATCTGCTGCGCGAGGACCATGAGCGCGCCAGCGAGATGTTCGACCTGCTGCTGGGACTCAACCTGCCCAAGATGCAGCGCGTCGACCTGGTGATCAAGGCCTTTAACTACTACGTTGGCCAGGAGGACCGCAAAAAGTCTAAGGAACTTTTGCACGAGATCAAGGGCTTTGAGGGCGGTCAGGCCGAGGCGGTCGCACACGAATGCCAGCTGATGTACGACACGATGATCCTCAAGCGCCACAACGACATTCCCGAGCTGGAGCGCATGCTCAAGGAAGCCGGTGACGACCCGGTCAAGCGCTGCCGCCTGGAGTATCTGCTGGCGCTGCAGTACCAAAACAAGGGCGACGAGGCCAAGTTCCAAGAGTTCCTCGAGAAGTCGGGCCAACACTCGATGGCCGTCAACGCGTAACGGACGGCTTGTGCTAGACTTCTAGTCTCACGGGGGCGTGGCGGAATTGGCATACGCAGGAGACTTAAAATCTCTCGCCGCAAGGATTGTGGGTTCGAGTCCCACCGCCCCTACCACGTATTGAAATAGCAGCTCAGGGCATCTAATCGCTCTGGGCTGCTTTTGGTTTCAGTTTCGTTCTCGGTACCGTTGGTACCGAATATGGTACCGAATCGGCTCAGGAATCACCTTCACGCCCCAAATCGAGTGAAAGGACTGGGCATGAGCAAGAGACACAACAAGAGGACCCCGCTGACCGAGGACGAACGCAAACTGTTGGGGAGCTACCGCGAGCTGAGCCCCGAGGACAGGAAGGACCTCGTTGGATGGGCCGAGCATCTGGCGCTCAACACGGTACGGCTCAACGGCATCCGCGACGCCTACCGCAGGTGCAACGCGCACCGCCGCGAACTCATAGCCGTATACGCAAATGAGCAGATGGAGCTGAGCGGCATGGAGAGGCGGGGCGAACACATCCCGTTCACATCCAATGAGGGCTAGAATCGAGTCAGCCGCTATCGCAACAGGAAAGGAAGGTCGATAGCCATGAAGGGCACGCTTTGGATTTACCTGCTCGGGATTGTCCTCGCCCCGGTCATTCTCCCGATACTCGTACTCAGGTTCCTGCTCGCAAAGTAGCCGGGCCGCGCCCGACCCCACCGGACAGGTGCCAGCGCCCCGGCATGGGCGCTACTAAGCCCCACGGGGACGCGCGAAAACAAAAAGGCCGCAAGGGTTCGCTCCCCTGCGGCCTTCTCTATGTCGCGGCGTCGTACTCCCTGAACGCCCTGTACGCTATCTTCTTGCACTTGTCGTAGGCTATCCCGATCCTCGCGCTCAGGTCATGCCAGTCCTCGCCCTCTAGGTAGTGGGCAGTTATGACCTCGACCGCCCTCTCGCCGACTGCCGGGGCCATCTCGCGCATGTCGGCGTAGGCTCGGTCCAGCACCTCCTCCTGCCTCTCCATGCAGTAGAGCGCCCTCTCCCTCCTCGGGTCTCCCTCGGGGCGCATGAGGTCTATCTTTCGCCGCGCCTTCTGCCGCTCCATGTCGAGCGCCACGAACCAGTAGAGCCTGAACCGCGCCAGCGTCGGGCTAATCTCTCCCCGCCTCAGTATCGAAACCACCCCAAGAGCGAATCGGTCGGCTATACGGAAATGCCCCTGAGAGGCCGCAAGACAGCCGTTATGGGCTGTCTGGCATCTGGCGTGAGCAACTCGGCACCGCAACCGCCTTAAAACTAAAAAAGGGCATCTGAGAGCCTTAGACGGCATGTCCGCAGGTCATCGCATATGCGCCTGTCGTGTCTGGCGCGTCACGCTGGGCAGTTATATACTAACCCCCTTAGCGGCAGTGGTACTTAAAAATATGCTACGATTCAAGCAGCATTGTCTGCCCTGAGCAGCGGGGCGCTGTCGGCGCGGCCCTACCTCCCGCGCCGCGCCTTCCTAGAGGGTCGCGCCCCGCCCTTCCATCCAGTCCGCGAGCCGTTCGGAGAACATGCTCACGACCGAATCGAGCCACGGCTCCCCGTCCTCGATAATGGTCCTCGTCACGCCCTCGGGGGCGTTGGCCTTCCAAGCCCTCCTGCCGCTCTCGGTCGTTAGGTCGTAGACCCCCGAGTCTCGGGGTTCGTAGACGGGAGCGCCGTCCCCGGTATAGGTCACGGTCCCCGCCTCAAGCGCCTCCCTGCCGTACTCCTCGACCGTGAGGGCGGCGTTGACGGCAAACGTCATCTGGTCAGTCTTTTTCATTGCTTATTCTCCATGAACTCTAGAATCGGAGGGTCGCTCGATAGCGCCCGTATCTATGAGGACGTAGTTGCCGTCCCCGTTCTTTGCTATTGCCCTGTCATCGGGCAGCGACACGGCCATCTCGCCCTTGCATATCGAACAGTAGCCGCTCGCCCTGCCGTTATCGTTGAACTTCGCAGCGACCCTCGACCCGCATTGAGGACACTCGGCATGGAACGTCCTTCGATCGACCTCATACAAAGCTTGTTCACCAGAACCGAAACCAGAATCGCGCATATCAGTTGTCTTATAAGTACTATCAGTTCTATAAGTACTATTAATTAAGCTGATGCTATCCGAATAGCATTCCTTTGCTATAGCATCAGCATTCTTTGCTATAGCATCAGCATTCTTTGCTAAAGCATCAGCATTAGGTGTTACAGACTCCTGCTCGGCTGACAGCTCCGGGATGAACAGGTTTGTTTCCGAGAGCGGCGCGTTCAGCGCATGGACTATGTAGACGGCAGCTAAGCCGCGCTTGCCGCTCTCGCCCTCAACAGTCTCAATCAACGGCCTTTCCTCATAGCCCTCCTCGTTGTCGCAGGCTATCTTTACCGTCCTCTTCTTGAGCCGTTGGAGAGCTTGATAGACGCTGTCCACGCCGATACCAAGCTCTTGAGCAATTTTGCTGGCTGGCATGCAGACCACATAGCGGTCATCGACGTCTGGGGGAACTCTATACGACATCCAGCCCGACCCGCTGTCCTTGCCTTGGTAGCGGATAAGGCAGCAGAAAACCGCAGCCTGAACGCTTATGCTTGCGAGCACTCTCAGACCGCCAACATGGAGCCTTGTGTACTCCTCCACGCCCCCACGGTCTTTACTCGCCATATGCCTTCCGAGAAGCAAACCTCATGGGGTCTGCCGCCTTTCTCTCAAGTTTCCTGCGCCGCTTGAGTTCGGCGTCCATGAGTTCGATCCTGTCGGCAAGCCAGTCAGAGCAGCGGACCTCAAGCTCACGCCCGCCGTCGGGCGCGGCAATGCGCAGGATGCAGTCCCCGCCAACGTCCTCGGCAGACAGGAGCGCCTGCTCGCGCTCCATGCCAAGTCCGAACGTCCCCATGCCGTAAATGTCGGCGTTGCATAGGGTCGCGCCGTTGAGACAGCCGACTTTCGCGGCCTCTAGCGGGTCGGCTCCCCGCGACAGCTCAACGACCGCCCTCGTGTTGTTTGACATGAGGGCCGCCTTAGTATCCGAGCATCTTGAGCGACTCGGGGACGTTGATACGCCACTGCTCGCGGACTTTGACGGCCTTAATCTGCTTGTCATGCACCATGCGGAAAACGGTGCTGTAGCCCATGCGCATGTATGCAGCGAACTCCTCAATGGTTGCAGGTTCGTTGATGGTTTCGGCGGTAATAGGGCGGATGGGTTTCTTGGTTTGCTGCTTTGGCATACTTGCCTCTTTCAAACTTTGTCTGTATACGGTTGTCAACGTTGACGAAGTAACTGTAATGCATGGTGTGAGACTACCGCCATATCACATTTCAGCAGGTAAACGCCATAAAGCGAATCACCCGCCAAGTAAAACCGCCCTAAAAAAGGTCATGAGATGTTTTCGCAATCTCATGACCTTCACAACTGACCTATTCACCGGACTGAAAGAGATAACGCCCTTAGTTGTCCGTTCCCGTCAACTCAAGGATGTTGCTCTTGGGCGCAACTCGACCACTTGCAATTGCCTCCGTAAGAAGCGCACTGCGGCGCTTTGCATCGGGGTCGGCGCTCGCGTACATGTTGAGCGTGACAGCGACGTCGGAATGTCCCAGAACGCTTGCTGCGGTCTTAACGTCCCCGCCCTCGGCAATGTAACGCGTTGCCCACGTATGGCGCAAATCGCAAAATGTAGGGGTGCGACCTTCCGTGCCCTTTATGCCAATTGCCCTAGAAATAGCCTTCCAACCCTTGCAAATGGTGTCGGGACTCACATACCCGTCCAAATCGCCGAGAACGTAGTCGCCAGCGCCGACAGTGCGCCCAAACTCATGGAACTCAGCCTGCTGAGTCTCAAGCCATTCCCTCAGGATGGTAATGAGGCTATCGGACAAACCTATATCCCTGACCCTATCCGTCTTGGCGTTCTTCTCGTAAGTGCCAGCGGTACCGCGACCGATAGCGCCCCTGACCCATAGGACCTTGTTTTCAAGGTCAACGTCTTTCCATTTGAGTCCGCAAACCTCGCCCTCACGCATACCCGTGAGCAGCGCAATGCAAGCTCCAACGGTTACAGGAGTCCGCGTGAGCGATGTAAGGATGCTGAGCGTTTCACGAAGGCCCTCGGCGGTCAGGGCGTTATTGCCCTTGTTCTTCTTCTCCTTCTTGGGAGGCTTCACCCCGTTGCAAGGGTTGACAGTTATCACCTCGTTGTAGACGGCTTGGGTCATAACCTGCTTGAGCAAACCGAGAGCCTTCTTGACGGGCGAATAGGTTAGGCCGCTTGCGGTAAGGCCTGCGCTCCACTCCTCAACCTGCTTTTTCTTGAGGTCTTTAACCTTGACCTTTGCGAAGCCCTTCACATTACCCTTGGGGTAGCCGTAACGGATGTACTTAGCCGTGGATCGATAGCCCTTCACGGTTGACGGTTCAATCGACTTTCCCTGTTCCCAAATATCGATGAAGGATTCAACATAATCCGGAACAAGCATGTTGGCAGCTTTGACGGCCTCTGGGGTTTCATCGCTTTCCAACTCTTGACGCTCAAGCTCCCTGAGCCAGTCCTCGGCCTCTCGGTTTGCCTCACGCTTGGTCTTGGCCTTGAGCGTCTTAGACTTCTTGTGCCTCTTGCCGTCCTCCTCATAGAAGTCAACAAACGCGCGAAATGCATCGCTGTCCTTGCGTTTCTGCACATATGCAGCCGTGTACGTCCTCATGAGAAGCCTCCACCTTGGTACCATTGGTACCTCACTCGGTACCGAATCTCATTGAAACAATGACAAACCATGACTATTATAGCCCTAAGGTGATAGAGCGATAAGCGATGTACCTGCTGTTTTAAAGGGGTGTTGGCGAACGGTAGCAAACAGCTACATGAACGGTAAAGAGACTTAAAATCTCTCGCCGCAAGGATTGTGGGTTCGAGTCCCACCGCCCCTACCATATGGAGCTTACGAGCCCGTGTCCCCCAGGGATGCGGGCTCGTTTCTTTCGGACGCCGTCAAGCCTCTAAGTTGCGGTGGAATAGTTCCTGTTTTGGCAGTTTATCAGCCCATTTAGGAACTATTTCACCGCAACTTATGAGGGGATGG
>DBEWTI010000034.1:0-3571 GCA_048205975.1 Collinsella sp. | reverse complement strand
CGCGGTGGCGGAGATCTTCTCGCGCACGGCCAACGGGTGCGGCCACCGCCAGGTCGCCATGTGCCTGCGCGCCGAGCTGGGCGCGCGCATAGCCTACAAGACCGTGCTCAAGATGATGCGGGAGATGGGGGTCCGCTGCGGCATCCGCCGCGAGACCGACTACCATAGGTACAATTCGTACAGGGGCGTCGTGGGCGAGACGTTCGAGAACGTCATCGGGCGCGACTTCGCCGCCGACGGGCCGTGGCAGAAGATGGGCACCGACGTCACCGAGTTCAAGCAGCCCTGGGGCAAGGCCTACTTCGCGCCGGTGTACGACTTCGGCAGCAAGGAGATAGTCGCGTGGTCGACGTCGACCAGCCCGGACATGGCGCAGCAGGCCGAGCTGCTCGACCGGCTGCTGGCGAAGATGCCCGAGGGCGCGACCCCGGTGCTTCACAGCGACATGGGCTGGCAGTACCAGCACGCCGCATGGTGCGGGAGGCTGAGGGACGCCGGGATCGTCCAGAGCATGTCCAGAAAGGGCAACTGCATCGACAACGGCGCCACCGAGCAGGTCTTCGGCCACATGAAGGACGAGTTCTTCCGGGGAAGGACGTGGCCCGACTTCGAGTCCTTCAAGGCGGACCTGGACGCGTACGTCGCCCATTGGAACACGAGGCGGAGGCAGGTTAAACTGAAGGGACTGACCCCGGAGGAGTTCCGGAGCCAGTCCCTTGCGGCGTAGTTCTTATTTAAGCCGTCCAAGTTTTGGGGCGCAGTTCAGACAACGTTCTAGCGGGCTTTTTGTTGCCGAAATCAATAGGATAGGCCTCGCGCCCGCACAAGCGCTCCATCGGGTTCCCCTAATTCATCTGGGAAAACAACTGCAAACGATTGCAAGTAACCGGTGAACGGTCGAAAACTACCGTTCACCGATAATCTCAAAACTGGTTCTAACTGGTATTAAGTCAAAAAGACCAATTCACATATCTTCACAATGACCTGCAATTTTTCTACACGCTATTTTTAGCCGCCCTGCGTTGTTTAGACACAGGAAAAGATCCGATCTTTTGCCAAAACATTTCGAAACGGTTTCAAAACCGCAGGTAGAAGTGTTAACGACCGGTAAACGGTCGATTTATCACCGTGAGCGGTGCAAAAACGTTTTACCGTATGAATCAACGAAAGCGACCTCTTCTGGGGTGATATAGTGACAACAACACGTCACGTGGTTACTACCAGTTTAGAAACCACTGGTCTTCAAAGAACGCTTTCCAAGAAGCTTTAAGGGCGAGCGCCCGCTGGCTTCCGAAAATCATCGGACTCAGATTGTACACACCTTCGGAAGGGAAATTTGAATGGTTGGCTTTATTCTTACCGGTCATGGACAGTTCGCACCCGGCCTTGCAAGCGCTATCGCGATGGTTGCCGGCGACCAGCCTGCTTTTACCGTCGTTCCTTTTGAGGGCGACCAGGCCGCATCCTACGGTGAGGATCTCCGCGCCGCTATTACCGCCATGCGCGAGGAGTGCGATGGCGTGCTCGTCTTTACCGACCTGCTTGGCGGCACCCCGTTCAACCAGTCGATGATGATTGCCCAGGATGTCGACAACGTCGAGGTTCTGACTGGCACCAACCTTCCCATGGTTATTGAGCTTCTGTTCCTCCGCGGCAATGCCACGCTCGCCGAGCTTGGCGAGCAGGCCGTGACCGTTGGCCAGACGGGCGTCACCGCCCAGACGGTCGCATCCGTTGCCGGCTCCGAGGAAGAGGATATCTTCGGCGACGAGGACGGCATCTAATGGCCGATTTCGGAGCCAACGTCCTGAGCTCCTCGGTCGCCCTTTTAGGCCTGCTTGTCATCATGGGCTTGATTTACACCATCTGGTCGCAAATCAACATGAAGAAGAAGCAGAAGTACTTCAAGGAGCTGCACACCGAGCTCAAGCCGGGTCAAGAGGTTCTTTTCGCCGGCGGTATCTACGGAACCGTCAAAGGCATCGAAGGCGAGAAGGTCCAGATCAAAGTCCGATCCGGAGCCGTCGTAGATGTTTCGCGTTACGCGATTCAGGAGATCAAGTAACTGTCGTCAGCAAATAACGAAAGGAAGCTGATCAACATGGCAGAACCCAACATTCTTCTTACCCGCATCGATAACCGACTGGTTCATGGTCAGGTTGCCACCCAGTGGAACTCCACCCTGGGCTCCAACCTCATCCTCGTCGCCAACGACGACGTGGCGTCCAACACCATGCGCCAGAACCTCATGAAGATGGCCGCTCCCGCCGGCGTCGCTACGCGTTTCTTCTCTCTGCAGAAGACCATCGACGTCATTGGCAAGGCGAGCCCGCGCCAGAAGATCTTCATCGTGGCCGAAACACCGGAAGACGTGCTTACGCTCGTCAAGGGCGGTGTGCCTATAAAGAAGGTAAACATCGGCAACATGCACATGTCGGAAGGAAAGCACCAAGTCGCCACCTCCGTCGCAGTTAACGACGAGGATGTCGCTGCGTTTAAAGAGCTGCAGGAATTGGGGGTGGAGTTGGAGATCAGGCGCGTTCCGAGCACGCCTGTTGAGGACACGAGCAAGCTCTTCTCGTAATCCTCGTGATCCACGTTGTCAGGAGTGAAACCCTGACGTTCTGTACGTGATATCCAAAGTGCGTACATACATTTTGAAAGGAGGAGCAAGATGGAATACTCGATCATCCAGATCGCTCTGGTCTTCGTCGTCACGTTCATCGCGGCAATCGACCAGTTTGACTTCCTCGAGTCTCTCTATCAGCCCATCGTCACCGGCGCCGTCATCGGTCTTATCCTTGGCGACCTCAACACCGGTCTTCTCGTGGGTGGTACCTATCAGCTCATGACGATCGGCAACATGCCGATCGGAGGCGCTCAGCCGCCTAACGCCGTCATCGGCGGCATCATGGCAGCCATTCTCGCTATCGCCACGGGCCTCGAGCCCAACGCGGCAGTCGGCCTCGCCATTCCGTTCGCTCTGCTTGGCCAGCTCGGCGTTACCCTGGTCTTCACGCTTATGTCCCCGCTTATGTCCACGGCCGATAACATGGCTCACAACGCGGACACCAAGGGCATCGAGCGCCTGAACTACTTCGCCATGGCTCTGCTCGGCCTGATCTTCGCTGTCGTCGTCACCCTGTTCTTCATCGCTGGCGCTACCATTGGTCAGACCATTGCTTCCGCCATCCCGACTTGGCTGCAGACCGGTCTGTCCGCTGCAGGCGGCATGATGCGCTTCGTCGGCTTCGCCGTCCTGCTCAAGGTTATGATGAACCGCGATATGTGGGGCTTCTTCCTCATGGGCTTTGGCCTCGCGCTCATCACCGTTGCCAACGATTCGCTGGCAACCCCTGCTCTGCTCATCCTCGCTCTCATCGGCTTCGGCATCGCTTTCTGGGACTTCCAGCAGCAGACCGAGCTGAAGGGTGCAGCTGTTTCTGACGGAGGTGACTTCGAAGATGGCATCTAATGAGTATGTGATCCCGGAGCACTACGAGGATCTCACTCCTGCTCCGCAGCTCGACCAGAAGACCCTCAACAAGATGGCTTGGCGCTCCTGCTTCCT
>DBEWTI010000031.1:0-11375 GCA_048205975.1 Collinsella sp. | reverse complement strand
CTCGGGCATTAGATGCAAATGCGTCTCTGCCAGATAGCTCGCCGTGTCGGTATCGCCCTTCTTAATGGCCTCGAGAATCCGGCGATGCTGCCCACGGATCGGCTCCCAATCCAGATCCTGCGACACCATACGCAACCAGTTGTATCGCTCGAAATGCGTGTTGACGCTCTTCATCCAATCCCACAACATGTGCCGGCCGGCAATCTCAAAACACGTCTCATGAAACAGGTTATCCAAGTCGAAAAAGCGACGCGTTTCGCGATGGTCGAGCGATTCGGACTCGGCAAGAATCTGCTCAAGCCGCTGCTTTTGCTCGGGCGTGGCGGCAGAGCAGCATTTAATAAGCACGCTTCTCTCGAGTTTCTCGCGCAAGAAACAGGCGTTCTCGGCGCGCTCCATGCTGATTTTTGAGACATAGGTGCCGCTTTTGGGACGCGTTTCCACCAGCTCCTGCTCGCGCAGGCGCACAAAGGACTCGCGAATGGGCGTGCGCCCGATTCCTGTCTCCTTTTCCAGACCAATCGCCGAAAGGCGCGTGCCGGGTTTGAGCTCGGCATAGATAATCTTGGAGCGCAATGCGTTATATGCCTGATCTTGCAGGCTCTGATAATGCTGGTGTTGTTCCATAAAGCCCTCGGATGAAGCCCACGGTTTGTCGAATATCACCACGTAATACTATCGCATCGACACGCCCCAGCTCCCAATCAGTCTTTTTGGGACGGGGCTCTTTTTGACTATGAGCGCTCGTATTTCGTGGCCCGCCCGGTTCCCTGCCTTACGATTGCATTCCGTTCAAGCAGAGATTCGAGTGCCGCCAACGTCCGCATGCGGCTCAGCCCCGTCTGTTTTTCAATCTCGCTTCGCGACATAATTCGCCCGCCCGACAAGGCCTTGAGAACCTGGACCTCTTCCTCGGACCCTTCAAAGGCATCGGTAACGGGCAATGTGACGGCCACCATGCCGCCGCGAACATCAAAAATTGGTTGATTGATCGAATCGCGATAGGCACGTCTAATGCGCGCGATTCCCGTACCAAATTTCTCGATGTAATCCAGCTTTAAGAAGGCCTCTGCAACGATGGGGTTTCTGAGCACGGATATCTGCCCATACAGGTATTGTTCCGTCGTCAAACCGGCGGGCAGCGATCCGGGGGAGGTCACAACGACACGATCATCGTACAGGGCAATTTGAACGTTCGCTCGAACGTCCCACGTCCGATGCACCAAAGCGTTTGCAACAGCTTCGCGGAATGCCTCAAGAGGAATTCGATCGGTTTGGACGCGCTCCATCCCTTCGATACGCTCATAACGGTAGTAGCGTGCAAACATAGCCACCGCCCTGTCCACCTGCTCAATTGCGGATACATTTGTCGCCGCCTCGCGATCCAAGATCACATCCTCGGTATCGCCAAAACGGACGCAGTCGATGCCCGGAAAATCATTCTTATCCGCCAAAATCGCCGCAGCGTTGGTATAGCCGTCCTTGCCGAGCAAGCGAAGCGTGCGCATGATATCCGGCGTTAGCTCGGAAATGCCGAGATGTTCAACACACTTATGCTCGAGCGTGTGAAAACTCAAGTCCTGGCGAGCCGACGTGAGCGCGTCGAACGTTACGTTGCTGCCTTCGAGCGTCAGCCTGCCATACTCAAACCGGTCGACCTCCACCGTTGCCGAATCGTTTCGTCTGTAGGCCTTCCCCTTGCTTCGATAGGGTTTGTCCTGCCCCTCATAAACCGTAAGGATTACGGTCCCGTGTTTCTCATCGGGCTCAAGCGAGTAACGGGGCGCGGGATCAAGACTGTCGTTAATCATGTTCTCGATGCGCAGGCATTCTGCAACCGGATCCGCAAGGCCGACAGCCGCGCCATCGTCATCAACGCCAAACTCAATCTTGCCCGTCCCGTAGTTTGCATAGGCGCTTACCGTTTTAAGAAACGTCGGCGTAACGCTTTCCTTGTATTCGACTGTAGGACTCTCTCTAACAACCATATGCACAACCCCCTCGTTTCGTACCATTCATAACCGTATTATAAGACGAAAACCGTTTGCGTACTGATTTATAGAAGACGCAAACGGTTCTCGTCTTGATTTGCGTACGGAATTAAGACGCGTAATTTCGCTTTCGTATGGCTCAATACCGGATGCAGACTGTTTTCGTCTGTCAATACGTCTGCAATCCAAACGAAAAAGCCCCGAGCTCGTATGAACTCAGGGCTCTTTGTGCCGCACATCTATGAGAGGAGATATTCGATGCGTACGGGCGCTACTCCATGAAGCCGCCCTGGGATGGCGGAAACCTCGTCGTTACCCGTCTGATAGGTGTGCTCAAGGCATCCGTTCCCCTCTTTATCGACGTAACAGGCAAAAAGCTCGTCGAGGAGACCATCCGCACCCACCGCGGCGTGGCCGACGCCATCGCCGCACGCAACCCCACCACGGCGCACGATGCGATGTATTTGCACCTGGTCTACAACCGCCAGCCCATCGACAAAGAAATCGGCACGGAGCAGGGCTAAAGCGAACTGTTACGGGCGCTCATAAAACAGGCCTACTCGCCCGTTTCGACACGGGTGACGAGCATGGTCGTGCCCACCTCGATGACATAGCGAACGGCAGGGATGACGGTTTTGCCACAGGAGATGTTCGTGTTGGCCTCGTTTTTGATGAGGACGCCCTTCCCCGGCACCGCACCCACGGACTCCACGCGGCATAGACGCGAGGCATCGACAAGATCGACCCGGTGGTAATCCCCCGGCACGGCGAATCCGCAATCGTAGGCCTCGCAGGCAATCTCGCTCGCAACGCGATGCGTCCTCATATGGCCTCCTACGCACGGTTCGATTCGCGTTTCGACCTCGATGCCTGCGCAGGGCGACCAACGGGACACGACTGAGCCCTCCGCAACCGCGCTTTCCGCTACCCCGTCGCGCACGTAGACGCGCCCGCCCACCACAAAGGCGAGTATGCTATCGGGAGCGGCCTCCTCGAGCGTACGCTGGGAGCGCGAAACACAAAAGCCAAAGCGAGACGAATAGACGAACTTGGAATATTTGCAATCGGACTGAGCGAACGGATGGCCCGGCACGCGCCCGCTCGGATAGAGCATGACCTCTCCAGACGCATCACGCCGCACAAGTGCAGAGCCGGCAAGGGCAACCGACTGAGACGCATCCCAGGCGGGCATCGGCGATGCCCCGCAAGCCCAAAACTCATCATCTGCGGGAAGCGCGAGACATGCAAACGCCATGAGGCACCACATCGGCGACCCGGCAGCGTTGTAGCCCTCTGCCATATGCAGGTTGGGATACTTGTAGCCAATGGTAAGGACCCCGCCGTTATCGCAGATGGCGCGTTCATCCCATGCCTGGATATTGCGAGCGATAAGTCCCTTGAGCGCTCCGGGCGCAAACGCGGCACCGAGGTCGATCTTGACAGCAGCCGCCATGGACCAAAAACCCGCCTGGGCAAAACGATACGTCATCGAGCGGCCATAGGGCACACCCTCGCCACGCGCGGAAAACAGACGCGCATAATCCTCCGCGAAGAGGCGCACACGCTCTGAGTAGCGACTCGCGCGCGCAAGATCGGACGCACCGAACCACCCGATATACAGCAACGAGAAAAACTGGAAGGTCATGGCGTTGTAATAATCGGGAAGCCCCGTGGGCCCGTCTTTGTACCAGCCGTTTCCCTCGTAATACGAATCGAGGGTATCAAGATCTGCCTGGATAGCACCACCGTCATGGGCGCAGCCGAGCTCCCGCAGTGCTAGGTTCACGAGCACGCGGAACCAGAGCCAATTGCCCGCCGGAAAGGTGTGCTCATTGACCTGAAAAAGCCACGATGCAACGCGGACGCGCGCATCCTCCGGCAACGGTTCCCAGAGCACATCGGGAGCAAGCAACAAGCCGTAGGCAATGGCAGCCATTTCGACGAACATCTGGTCATGGTCGCGGCAGCGCCCCCAGTATTCGGGGCAGGCGGGGTCGGTCCCGGCGGCGAGGCCCGCCGGATAGATGCGCTCGTAAAAGCCGTCGGCACTCCGACCGCCTCCCGCCCAAAACGGCGCCAGGCCCCAAAGCGGTCGGGCCCAAGCCTCCATGGAGATGACTTCGTCCTCGTACTGGGCGCTCCCGCCCGCAAGCTGCACGCGCGCCGCGCGCGGACTCACGTGCCGCTTGAGCGGATCGAGGTAGCCAAAGAGGCAGCGTTCGAAATCTTCCCTGTTTTGCATGAGCCCACGCTCCGTCTAGTTCGTTTTCTTGAGTACCTCGGCAACGACCTCTGACGCCTCGACCACACGGGCGCCCTCCATAGGCTCGCCAGAGGCGCACGTATAGTCCACGCCGTCGCACGCAAGCTCTGTATCCTCGCCAAGCTGCACAAACGGCTTGCCTGCGTTTGCGGCATCGGGGACGTACTCGATGGTGCACTGCTTAAGCTCAAGCAAGCCAGGCACCTCGGCGTCACCGGCAAAAAACGACGTCATGCTCGCACCCGTGACCTTGCAGCGCACAAGGTGAACATCCACCAGCGGGCGCTCGGTCATATAGCCGCGCTCGGAGCCAAAGTCGTAGTTGAACATCCTGCCGGGGTTCTCGAAGGTGCAATCCTCAAAGCGCCAGCCGCAAGCATCACCGCGATACACATCCCCCACGGGCGAGTAATACTTAATCGCGGCATGCATGTGGTGTTTGCCATCCAGGATATGCGGATACTCGCCCGGACCCACAAAGCGGCAGTCTTTGACAAGCAGGTTGATGCAGCCCAAGCGAATGGCGTTGCAGGCCGTGTTGAGCAGGCACCCCTCGACGGTGACGTTTTGGGCATCAAAACCGGCAACGCAGTCGTCGCCCGTCTTGAGCGTGCAGTTTTTAATCGAGACATTGGTGCAGTGGTGAATGTTGAAACCGTCATGGCCACCCAAGATGGTCACATCCTTGACAAGCAGGTTCTCGCACGAATCCATCTGATGGCTCCAGTTTGCCGAGCGCTCAAAGGTGTATCCGCTGAGCGTCACGTTACGGCAGCGGCAGATGCGGATGCCCATAGCGCCGCGGAAGCCTTCCTCGCCGGCGGGATCCGTGCAGTCAACGCCGTCGAAGCTCGAGCCGGGCTCGCCCACGATGGCGATGTTCTGGGCGTCGGCAGCCGTCAGGAGGGCCTTGGTGTAATGCGGAGGGATGCTCTGGATACGCACGATCTCGGGGTCGGTCACATAGGCGAGCGTCGTGGGGATATCCCAGTCGGTATAGTCGGCGATATCCGAGGACCCTTGGATATGAGCGCCCGCCTGCAGATGGAGCTCGGTATTCCCGTACATCCTCAGCGATCCCACGCGGTAGGTGCCCGCAGGCACCACAACACGCGCGCCGCCCGCATCGCGCGCGGCATCGAAGGCGGCCTGAAACGCGCCGGTCACGAGCTCAGGGGCATCGGCAGCGGCAGCAACGGTAATAGTCTGTTGAGACACGATGGTTCCTTTCGAATAAACGTTCAATTACTGCAGGGGCGCAGGCTCGCGCCCGGCCTCTTCGTCCAAACCGCAAAACGTATCCGTCCAGTGGATCTCGAGCGGATCGTGTTTGACGGGCGCAAACGAGACGGGCAGGATGCTGTAGCCGCTGGCGCCCAAGTCATTCGCATGCCAGTGGTCAAAGAGCGCGAACAAGCGGCCTCTCGTTCCAAACACACAAGTAGGCTGCCCGCCAAACGAGGCGTGTTCATGCGGACCGCGGCAAGGGTTATCGAGGAGCTTCCAGGGGCCTGCGACCTGCGGCGCCGTCGCAAAGAGCGCCGCGTTGGCACGCCAACCGCTGCAACCGCTCGTGAGCAGGTAATACTGCCCGTGCGCGGCAAACACGCACGGTGCCTCGCGCATCTGCTCCGGCAGCGCGCGAACGTACCCCTCCTTAACATCTGCATAGTCATCCGCCAGGCGCGCGATGTGGAGGGTTCTGTTGCCTTCCGAGCTCGAAAACAGATAGGCGTGATCACGATCATCGACATACAGGGTGAAGTCGCGACTGTCCTGCCCCGAGGGCCGCACCAGGCGCACAAACGTAAAGGGTCCGGTCGGCGCATCGGAAACGGCCACCCCGAGCATGGCCGCTCGGTACGTGGCGTCATCGGCATGAAACCAGAGGACGTACTTACCCGTCTGCTTGCAATACAGCACGCGCGGTCGCTCCATAACGCCCTCGGGCCTGAGCACGTCATGGGCAGCGCGGTTATCGGCCTTGAACACCAGCCCGCAGTCATGCCAGTTCAGCAAATCGGTCGATGCGTAGCAACGGATACCGATAGCATCGGCTCGCCGGCCGCACGTTGGGGCGGATTTATCCTCCCCGTACCAATAAAATCGCGTGCTGCCCAAGCCATCGACTACGGGTAGCACGTATCCGCCATGGGCCTGGATGGCCCGGCCGCAATCATCGGTCCAACAGGTGCCGTTTTCAAGCGCGCTCACCATGCTATGCACTGGCTCTGCCAAGCAGCCTAAAGGCTCCGACGGACAGCGAGACACGTCACTCATCCCCTCTTCTGCCCCAAACCTCAATTTGAGCCAAGCCCGGGAATCCTTCCTCATCGCGCTTTTTCAGACGCGAAATCCGCAGCCACTCAATCGTGCGGCCACCCAGGTCAAACGTCTGGCGCTCGCCCGTTTTATCCAAGTCGAGCACAAGCTCGATGCCGTCGGAGAGCAGCACGTGGGCGTGCTCCCAGCACGTATCGTGTGGAAAATCGGCCCTAAGGTAGAGACGCAGCTCATCGGCAACAACGGGCTCGCCAAACTCAACCTGCAACCAGGCATCCTGCCTGCCGGCGACGCCCCAGCTCGCATGCGGCCAGCTCCCATGGAGCTCGGGCGCAACAACGCCGTCGATGGCGTTGCGTGCAATAAACTGGGGATTTCCCGGCACCACGTTCGTTGTCGCATGAGGAAAGAGCATCGCGCCGGAAGCATCGTCCGCATGGGTCAAGTCGCACGCATTGAGCGCAAGGTTACGCCACGCGGACACCTCACGCGCGTCTTCAACGCGCGCGAAGGCATTGTGGCGCTCGCCCGTAAATGCCTGTGCCCCGTAAGGCTTACGGTCGTCGCCAAAGGGAACGGAAAACTCAAACCGTCCACCTTGTAACAGCACATGGCTCGTCTCGAGCGCAGCATCCAGCTTGACCACCAGATGCTCGCGCGCGGCATCCGCCGTAAGAACGATCTTGTCACCCGGCTCGTATGCTCCGCGCCAGGCAAGGCGCACCTCGTCGGTGCCCTCAAAGCGGCAGCGGACACCCCCATTCCCGGCAACAACGGAAAGGCTCAGCATCACCCGAGCACCTCCCCGGAGGCGAGATCTTCGTACGCAAAATGGCTGAACGTGGCAGACACGCTCTTGTCCCACATGTCAACACAAGCGATGCCGACCATGGTACCCGTATATGCCCAGCCCTCGACATGCTCATCGCTCATATGCGTCGCGTTGAGCTTGAGCGGCACGCCCCCAGCCGTGATGCGCTGTGCCGCATCGCCGTCAAATGCGTAAGAAAGCCCCAGCGCGCGGCCTGCGCGCACATCAAACCCAAGAGTTACGTTCTTGACGTCGTCGGGGACAACGATCCGGTCGGTCACGCCCAGCGGCATCTCAAACGACCCGTTATCGTTGACCAGCACATCGATCACGCGACAGGCGTGTTCCTCGTCCCACGTCACGTGGGAATACACAAACGCGCGAGAGTCGTATTCGCAGATCAGGCCGGCGCTCTGGTTGTAGTGCTCGGGCGTCACGGCAAACGTGGCCTCGGCATGCCAATCAAAACTTGTTACGCGCCGCTCGATACCCGTGCGGTCCAAGAGTGAGCTCGGCGAGTCTCCGCCCGCGAGCTTGAGTCCCTGCGCAGCAAACTGCAGACGCTCGGCATCGATATGGCGCGGAGCAAACCACTCCTCACGCCAGAGGTCCGTATCGCGCAGAAAGGTCGTCTCGTAGCGATAGCCCGCATGCCCTGCGCTCACCCGAGCCGAAGCAGAGGCGCTCGGCACGTCAACGAACACCGAAGGCACCCTGCCGCCACCCGCAAGATGCGGCCAACCATCGACCCATTCCACACGCTGCAGCGCCGTCTCGCGCCCCAACGGGGAAAGACCGGATTCGCTCTCGTCAAATGTTGCGTTGAAGCCATCCTCGTTGGCAAC
Organism: Collinsella sp.; assembly: GCA_048205975.1. GTDB lineage: Bacteria > Actinomycetota > Coriobacteriia > Coriobacteriales > Coriobacteriaceae > Collinsella. Next base: position 3,182 of record DBEWTI010000031.1, on the reverse strand, counting down.
ATACCTGCTGGTTAGATGGCACACAAACCAAGAGCCGTCGGACATCTGGACGAAGTTGCCATGCCCCGCCTTGCGCAGCGGTGTCTGCGCGAGCCACGAGCACACGAGCGGCTCTGGGTCGACCTCATATGGCCCCCAGAATTCGCGTGAACGTGCCATGCGAATGCGATGGCGACGCCCGGTGCCGCCCTCGGCACACGCGATGTAATACCAGCCGTCAGCTTTCAGGATATGCGGCCCTTCACGGAGCCAGTTAACGGCATCCTCGTTGCCCAGGACTTTGCGTGCCGGACCGATGAGTCCTTCTTCGAGCGAAAACTCCTGCAACATCAAACCATTGAAGCGATGGTGACCCTCAAGCGGGCGCGGGTCCCACTGTGGGTTGAGCACGTAATGGTGCCCGTTCTCGTGGAACATACCCGGATCGAAACCGCTCGCGTTGATGAAGCGCGGACATGACCAAGGACCCTCGATAGCAGGCGCCGTCACCACGTAGTTCTCGACATCCTTAAAGATTCCGTCGATTTGCTTGGCGATGGTGTACACGAGCCAAAACAGGCCCGATTCCTCGTCATAGGTGAGGTCGGGAGCCCAGACGCCGGCACTATCGGGAATGCCACGCAGGTCCAAGTCGCGCAATGCCCCGCCCACGCTTTTCCACACGACCAGGTCGTCGCTCTCGTAAAGCGAGACCCCCGGCACCCACTGGAACGTCGACGTCGCCAGATAATATTTGCCCCGCGCAGAGCAAAAGCACGGATCAGGATGCCATCCGCGAAGAATGGGATTTTGGACCTGCATATCTCTCCCCTAACGCGCAGCGAGAATCATGTCGATCGCCTCTGCCACGCCTGCTTCATCGTTTGTTCCAACCTGTACCAAAGCGGCCGCACGAGCCGCTTCGACGGCGTTGCCCATAGCGATACCGAGTCCTACGCCTCCCAAGGACTGAACATCGTTTTCATCGTCACCAACCGCAGCGACCTCGGAAATATCGAGTCCCATGGCGCGCGCCAGCGCGTCAATGCCCTCGAGTTTGGAGCACCCGCGCGCGTTCACATCAGCCCATCGGACATCCGACTGAGCGACCTCAACGCCCTCCATTCCAGAAAGCGCGTCCCTTAGCTCGGCATATGCGGCATCGGTTTCGGCATGGAGAGAGCATTTGAGTATCTCACCCTCATGCTCGCCGGCACAGGCTACAAGCTCGTCATAGGAATCAAGTCTGCCGTAGCGGGCAACCGCGGCGCTCTTCTTCTCGGGCCCACGGTCAATATCGCCACAGCAGCAGTTAAACGCCATGCCCGCGACCGAGATATAGGCGCCTTGCTCGCAAGCAATGCCGATCGCAGACTCAACAGATGCAATCGGCAAGGGATGAGCAAAGACTACTTCTCCGTCGAGCACGGCAAGCGCGCCCGAAAGGCAAACCGCGCAAAACGGCAGCCCCAGCCCGCCCATCAGCTCGCGCACGTTAAAGGGATGCCGGCCGCTTGCGACTGCAACGGTAATACCGGCCTCACGCGCGCGGCGAATGGCATCGACATTGGCTGCGGGGATGGACTTGTCGCGCGCGCAAAGCGTACCGTCAAGATCAAGGCAGATCAGCTTGACCTTCTGAACGGCCGCGCGCGCGTCATAGCCCTCTTTGAGCACCGTTACCACAGCAGGGTATCCTTCCCCACCAGGCGCAGCATGGCCTCCAGGAAATAGTAATCGGCATACACCATGGGGACATGGCGGTCCTTCTCGGACCAGTAGGCACCCGAACACATGGTCACGACACCGTCGTGCTCGATATCCCAATCGCAGAAGCGCTCGTCCGTGGCTTTGAGGATCCTGATAGCCCACGTAATCCAGTCCGCGCGCTCCGTCCCCTCGCAGGAACGGGCGATCTCGAGCATGCCGCACGCGGCGATGCACCCGGCCAGGGCATCCCAGTAAACGGGCTCTGCCGGCTGCCTAAAGTCGAGCAGGGCAACATCGCCCGTGAGGGCAACCTGGCTGGCGAAGTAGGAGGCAACGCGCTTGGCGGTCGCCAGATAGCGCTCCTCGCCCGTATGGCGATAGCTGAGCGCAAAGCCGTACAGTGCCCAGGCCTGGCCTCGGCTCCAACTCGAACCCGGTGCATAACCCTGGCCCGCAGGCGTCTCGAGCAAGTCGCCGTTTGCGGGGTCGAGCACGATGATATGGTTACAGGACCCATCGTCGCGCACGGTCTTTGCCATGATGGTGTCGGCGTGATCCTCGGCAACGTAGGTGAAGCGCGGATCGCCGATCGTGTCGCTCGCCCAATAGAGCAGCGGAATGTTCATCATGGAGTCGACGATGACCCAACCTGAGCGGTCGCGATTCCACGACCGGATGAACTTGCCGCGAGGGTTATAGCGCCCGGCAAGGAGATGCGCCGCGTGCAAGCCGCGGGCTTGGCTGCGCTCATTGCCCGTGAGACGATAATCCGCAACAGCCGAAAGAAGCCACATGAAGCCGACGTCATGATGGAGTCCCGTGTAGCGATCAAAGGCGCCGTCGAGCTTGTCTTCCACCCCGCGGGCGACATCGGCGAACGCGGCATCGCCCGTGGCGCCGAAGCACTGCCAAAGGATTCCCGGCCAAAAGCCGTTGGTCCACCAGATCAGGTCCTCAGGCGTAGCGGACATGTCCTTCTTGTAGGCGCCCTCTTCCGCAATGTAGGGAATTTTGGAGCCCACGCGGTCACGCTCGGCGGCAAAACGGTCGATGAGACGTGAGACCGTCGCCTTTGCCCAAGCGGCGTCCTCGACAGACAGATCAAACGGTTGTGCAGACATTAATCCTCCTAGAAAGCTGATCCTGCGGGATACCGAGCAGGCGCGAGGCCTCTTGTCGGTAGGAATCTGATTGAGATGAGTCGATGGGTGCCATAGCAAACGAGAGCAGATACGCGACGTACCCGCGCCTGACGCCCTGGAGCGTCGCATATACACTCTCGAGTTTGCGTTTATAGCCCGCCGGCTTATGTGCCAGCACCAGGTCGTAATGGCGCTGATAGGCGGCGACCACGCGATCGCTCATGCCGCACCGGGGCATCTCCTCTAAGATGCGGCGGCAGTGCCTCGCGTCGCCGATCTGGACAAACCCGTTAAAGCCGTCGGCGAGCAACATAGCGCGCTGAGCATCGTTGAGCTTAAAGCCCATGAGCC
>DBEWTI010000027.1:0-8872 GCA_048205975.1 Collinsella sp. | reverse complement strand
CGACCCAGTCCTCTTCCTTGAGGGACTGACCAACGGACAGGCCCTGAGCCAGGAAGAAGGTGTAGGCCATGCCGCCACCGATGATCAGGGTGTCAGCGGAGTCGATGAGGTGATCGAGAACGCCGATCTTGGAGGAAACCTTGGAACCGCCGACGATGGCGACGAAGGGGCGCTCGGGCTCGGCGAAGATGCCGGTCAGCGTGTCGACCTCCTTCTCGAGCAAGAAGCCGGCGACGGCAGGCAGGTAAGCGGCGGGGCCCACGACGGAACCCTGGGCGCGGTGAGCGGTGCCGAAGGCATCGAGAACGAAGACGTCACCATAGGAAGCGAGCTTCTTGGCGATCTCGGGATCGTTCTTCTTCTCACGCTTGTCAAAACGGACGTTCTCGAGAACGAGGACCTTACCCGGCTCGACGGCGGCGACAGCCTCAGCAGCCTTCTCGCCGTAGGTGTCAGCGACAAAGGCAACGTCGAGACCAGAGAGCTCAGCGAGCTTCTTGGCGACGGGCTCGAGGGACAGCTCGGGCTGGAAGCCGGTGCCCTCGGGACGGCCGAGGTGGCTCATGAGGATGACGCGAGCGTTGTGCTCAACGAGGTAGTTGATGGTGGGCAGGGCAGCCTTGATACGGGTGGTGTCGCCAACGACGCCATCCTTGATAGGCACGTTAAAGTCAACGCGGACGAGAACGCGCTTTCCGTCGACATCGATGTCGCGGACGGTCTTCTTGGTAAAGGCCATGTTTGCTTCTACCTTTCGTACGTGTCTGCCTCCCATTACGGCAGACGATTTCTTATAAAAAGGGCGCGACCCTAGGGTGTAAGCCCTATAAGGCCGCGCCCTTCTTTAGACGCTCAACGAGCTATTCGCTAAAAGCTAAATTAAGCAACGAACTTCTCGAAGTACTTGATGGTGCGGACCATCTGAGAGGTGTAGGAGTTCTCGTTGTCGTACCAAGAGGTGACCTGAACGAGGGTCTGGCCGTTGCCGAGGTCAGAGCACATGGTCTGAGTGGCGTCGAAGATGGAGCCGTGGGTCTCGCCGACGATGTCGCGGGAGACGATCTGGTCCTCGTTGTAGGCGAAGGTCTCGGGGATGGTCTCGGCGTAGGCCTTCATGGCAGCGTTGACCTCGTCGACGGTGACCTTCTTGTCAACGACGGCGTAGAGGTTGGTCAGCGAGCCGGTCGGCGTCGGGACGCGCTGGGCGGCACCGATGAGCTTGCCGTTGAGCTCGGGGAGAACCAGGCCGATGGCCTTGGCAGCGCCCGTGGTGTTCGGGACGATGTTCTCGGAGCAGGCGCGGGAGCGACGGAAGTTGCCCTTGCGCTGCGGGCCGTCGAGCGGCATCTGGTCGCCGGTGAAGGCGTGGATGGTGGTCATGATGCCGGACACGATGGGAGCGAAGTCGTTCAGACCCTTGGCCATCGGGGCGAGGCAGTTGGTGGTGCAGGAAGCAGCGGAGATGATGTTGTCCTCAGCGGTCAGCGTCTCATGGTTGACGTTGTACACGATGGTGGGCAGATCGCTGCCGGCCGGAGCGGAGATGACGACCTTCTTGGCGCCAGCGTTGATGTGGGCCTGAGCCTTAGCCTTGCTGGTGTAGAAGCCGGTGCACTCGAGAACGACGTCGACGTCAAGGTCGCCCCAAGGCAGGTTGTTAGCGTCGGCCTCCTTGTAGATCTTGATCTCCTTGCCGTCAACGGTGATGGAATCCTCGCCAGCAACGACCTCGTGATCGCGAGCGTAGTTGCCCTGCGTGGAGTCGTACTTCAGCAGGTAAGCGAGCATATCGGGAGAGGTGAGGTCGTTGATAGCGACGATCTCGGAGCCCTCATGACCGAACATCTGACGGAAAGCCAGACGACCGATGCGACCGAAGCCGTTAATAGCAACCTTTACTGCCATTGTGTCTCCTTTCGTAAGGCCCCCGCGAGCTACAGCGCCCGCCGTTGAGGCCCACAAACTAACCACTCGCCTAATATACCTTTTTTTTGACTTGAATTTCACGAGAATGCTCGAAATTGAAAATCAAATTTACGTTAAAACGTTTTAAATACTAAAATAGCAGCTAAATCCATATATAAGTCGTTACTTCAAACTACCTGTTTGCTTCAATGAGCTTTTCAAGCCGTAAAACACGATGGTAGAGGGCTGACTTCGACAAGGGAGGGTCAGCCATCTCCCCCAAATCACGCAGCGACAGATCGGGATAGCGCTCGCGCAGGTCGCAAAAGACCGCCAAGGCATCCGGAAGCGCATCGCGAAGGCCTCGCTGCTCGAGCTCATCGATAAGCGCAAGCTGATGTTGGGCGGCACCGGCGCTTCTGGTCTGGTTGGCGAGTTCGGCGTTCACGCGACGGTTCACATCGTTCTTAACCAACTTGACCGCGCGCGCCTCCTCAATCTCGGCAACGCTGCGCTTGGCGCCAATCAGCTTTAATAGATGCTCGATTTCCTCGGCGCTCTTAATGTACACGGCATATGACCCCCGCCGTGCATTAACACGAGCATGGACCCCAATCTGCTCCAGCAGATCGCAAAGCCCCTTGGCATATTGCTCGCCCTGCACAGCGATCTCCAAATGAAAATCGCCGCGTGGATCGGCCACGAAGCCGCCCGCGATGAGCGCGCCGCGGATATAGGCAAGTCTACAGCAAGGACGGGCAACGATATGTCGGGGTACGCCGGCGACAAGTCCTCCCCTACGGTCGAGAATGCCCAGCAGCACCAGAGCCTTGTCCAGGTCGGGTTGATCGGGCAGGGTAATGAGATAGTTACGGACCTTATGCAAGACCGATTTACGAACGGTGAATTCCGTTTTGAGCTTAAGGATGCGATGCGTCAGCGTGATCATCGTGCGCGCGACGGCTCCCGTCTCAGTCGCAACTGTCAAACGATACCGCCCAGAGCCGGTAAGCGAGAGCGTACCACTCACGCGCGTGAGGGCGGCAAGTGTCGACAAGTCGCAGTATTCACATTCGGGTTCGCAGCGCGCAAGCTCGTCGCGCACCTCAGCGGTAAACGACATGCAGGCCTATGCCTTCGTGTTGGCGCGCGACAGATCGCGGTGGGAGATGCTCACGTGATACTGGGCGCCTTCCAGGTAACGGGCCGTGGCCTCGGCAATGGCGACGCTACGGTGCTGTCCGCCCGTGCAGCCGATGGCGATAGAAAGCTGCGGTTTACCCTCCGCGATATAGCCCGGCATCACTGTATCGAGCAGCTGTGTCCAAGCCTTCCAAAACTCCTGCGTCTTGGGATGGTCCAGAACAAAATCGGAAACCTTTTTATCGAGACCGGTCATCGTGCGCATCTCGGGATCGTAGAACGGATTGGGCAGGAAGCGGACGTCGATCATAATGTCCGCCTCGACGGGCATGCCGTGCTTAAAGCCAAACGAGAACACATGGACGTCCATGAGCTGTTGGTCGGACAGTTCGGAAAATGCCATACGTAGCTTGTTGCGCAGCGCAGAGGTGCGCAGACGGCTCGTGTCGATAATCATATCGGCTCGGTCGCGCACGCCCTGCAGCTGAAGGCGCTCGCGCTGAATGGCATCGGCCGTAGTCTCCCCCGGCTTGGCAATGGGATGACGGCGGCGATTTTCGCTGTAGCGACGAATCAGCACCTCGTCAGAAGCCTCCAGGAACACGATGTCGCAGCTCATCTCGCGCTCTTCGAGCGCGGCGACCGCATCGAGCAACTCGTCAAACAGCCCCTGGCTACGCAAATCGCAGGTGACGGCGAGATGCCTGCCCACGCCCGTATTGATGCCGACGAGCTCGGCAAGCTGGGCGATGAGACGCGGAGGCAGGTTATCAATGCAAAAATAGCCCATGTCCTCGAACACGTGCATGGCCTGTGTGCGGCCCGATCCGGACATTCCGGTGATGATGACGATATCGGGGATGCGCTCCGAGCGCTCCGCCGCATCCATGGCATCTCCCTTTTGCATGTGCTGCCTCCCGAAAACAAGCGCGGGACCCAGCAACCCGGATCCCGCGCGGTCAATTGCCTATATTGAGTATACCGCCCCGAGCGGATACGAGGTCTGTCTTACGCCTCAAGCGCAGCCTTGAACCAACTCGTAATACTCGTGGGGTGCGTGATGGCGGTGCCGACGACAACGGCCCAGGCTCCAGCATCGATCGCGGCGCGAGCGTCCTCGGGCGTGTGCACGCGGCCCTCGCAGATGATGGGAAGACCGGGGAATTCCTCGGTCGCCTGACGCAGGAGCGGCAGATCGGGGCCATCGGCCATGGTGCAGTCGATGGCAGCGACACCATGAGAAAGCGTGGTTGATACAAGGTCGAAGCCCATATCAACCGCACGGCGAATGTCCTCGATGGTGGCACAATCCGCCATCAGGAGCACACCCTCCTCGTGCAGCGGACGGAAGGTGTCCTCGACGGTCTTGCCATCGGGACGCGGACGATCGGTGGCGTCGATCGCCACGATATCGGCACCCGCGGCAACGCAGGCGCGAGCATGGCGCAGGGTCGGCGTGATGTAAACGCCCTCGTGTCCATCCTTCCACAGGCCGATGACGGGGATCTCACAGCGACCCTTAATGGCGGCAATGTCGGCAAGGCCCTGACAGCGAATGGCGGCGGCACCGCCAAGCTCGCAAGCGCGAGACATTTGAGCCATGGTCTCGGGCGTACGAAGCGGCTCGCCCATATACGCCTGAACGCTCACGACGAGCTTGCCCTTCAGGGATTGAATCAAAGGATCGACGGTCATAAGGCTGCAACCTTTCTCAGAACAGCCTCCCGAGACGTGTTGTCTCGGGAGGCTCCTACAGCAGATACGTTTACTTCAAAGAGGCAAGAAGATGCTCAGCGGCACCGATGAGCGGAGCATCGCCCTCCAGAGAACCGATGAGGATCGGCGTGTCCTGAAGCGGATCGAGCGCCTGGCTGGCATAGCCCTCGTGCACCGAATCCTTCCACGTCTGCGAACGCCAATCGGGACCTTGGTGAATCACGCCGCCCGAAAGCACGATGACCTCAGGGTCCAGGATGTTAGCGAGCGAGCCCAAGCTGGCACCCAGCGCAAAGCCGGCGTCATGGATGACCTCGGTCGCCTTTGCGTCGCCTGCACGGCACAGGTCGTTCACATCGCGACCGACCGAAGGACGGCTGGGGTCGACGCGGCCAAAGCGCTCATCGTACATACGACCAATGGAAGTGCCCGAAGCAACCGACTCCAGATGGCCGGAACGCCCGCAGGCGCAGGGAATGCCGGCGGCAGCCGAGCACTCGATGTGGCCCATATGGCCAGCAGCACCATGGAAGCCCTGCATCACGCGGCCGTTCTCGACATATGCGCCGCCGATACCCGTACCGATGCCAAGACACAAGACGGAGAACTTGCCCTTGCCGACACCCCAGTGGGCCTCGCCCAGAGCATGAGCCTGCACGTCGCCTACAACGGCAACGGGAAGACCGAGATCCTCGCGCAGACGCGGCCCCAACTGAACGCCGGACCAGCCGGGCATGATCTCATTGGCATACGCGATGGCGCCCGTCTTGGGGTCGACGACACCGGCGGCGCCAATACCGACGCCAAGGACCTCGACATCGGGATTCGCCTCGAGAGCAGCCTTGATGGATGCCTCGATACGCTGGAAGACGGCCTCGCCGCCCTCTTGGGCCTCTGTGGGAACCTCGGCCTCAAAAACGGGATGGGGCACACTACCGTCAGCCGGGTACTCCATGATGGCAGTCGCGATCTTAGTTCCGCCGATATCGACAGAGCAGACGTACTTGTTCTCCATGTCGCTCTCCTTCGGAGATAAAAACAACTACAGGAAATGCGCCGTCAGGCTAGCCGTCACAGCGCAGTAAAGGTTTTCCAGGTGCCCAAGATCGCCGAGAAACCGTGTGGCCATTGACCTAATAGTCATGGCCACACGGTTGAACGGCGAGGTCGGGTGCCTGGGAAAGCTTTACAGGAGGCCGTTGTCCTGGAGGACCTTCCTAATAGCCTCGACGTTCTCGCCGGTCATGGCCTTCACCGGGCGCGGCATGGTCGGGCTGTCGAAGATACCCATGAGGTTCATAGCGGTCTTGAAGGCGCCGACGCCACCGGCATAGCCCTGGACACCCGAGGTGACATCCCAGATGTGCGAAATCTCATTGAGGCGATCCTGCTCGGCCTTGACGGTGGCCCAGTCACCAGCCTGAGCGGCCTTCCACTGACGAACGTAGCCCTCGGGCTCAACGTTGGCGAGACCCGGGACAGAGCCGTCGGCGCCACCGAGGTAAGCGCCGTCGACAACAACCTCGTGGCCGGTGAGGATGCTCATCGGATGGCCGTTCTTCTCGTTCTCCTGAACGAGGTAGCGGAACGAGATGTCATCACCCGAGGAATCCTTGACGCCAGCAAGGACGCCCTCGGCGCCGAGCTTGGCAAGGAGCTTCCAGGGGAGCTTGGTGTGAACGCAGACGGGAATGTCATAGGCAAAGATGGGCAGGTCAAGCTCCTCATGCAGGATGCGGAAGTGCTCCTCGACCTCGGTCATGCCCTGCAGGGCATAGAACGGGCAGGTGGCGACGAGGGCATCGGCGCCCAGCTCCTGAGCGACCTTGCCGTGCTCAATCATGCGCTCGGTCTCGGTATCGATGATGCCGACCAGAACAGGCACGCGGTGGTCGACGATGCGGACGGCCTCGGCGATGATCTGGCGACGACGCTCGTCGGTGGAGAAAACGACCTCACCCGAAGAGCCCAAGAAGAACAGGCCATCGACGCCGGCATCGATCATGCGGTTGATGCTGCGCTCAAAGGAGGCAACATCAAGCTGGTGATCTTCGGTATCGGGAACAACGACGGGAGGGATAACGCCGGTGAATTTCTGAGTTGCCACAAGAATCTCCTTAGTTGTCTGGCGGGCGGCCCTATGCCACCCACTCTTGCTGGCAGTGTCCAGGCCGTCTAGGCCAAAGAACACGAGTAGAACGTTTGGTTAAAGAAGTCGACGACTTCGTTTTCGAACGCATTGATGCGCTCATGAGCGTATTTGGCATAGATGATATGCCTCCGGTCACACTCAAGACCGTTGAATACGGCAAACTGATCCTTGGAATCGCTCACGGTATCCATAAGCGATGTGCCCATGAGCACCGATCCGCGCACCCGAGACGACAGCACCTCGAGGCCGCCAGGAAGCGGATTGGCAACCGCCGTGCAGGCGAGGCCCCGCTCGTCCAGAGCAGAAACCGCCAGCGCGACTCCGCCGCCAAGACCCTCGCCCCACGCAAAGATGCGGTCGGGGTCCATGCCATCAAGATTGCGCGCGACCTCCGCCAACGCGCAGCCCCAACGGACGCGCCTGACAAAAGCAGGCGAGGTAATCCCCTGCCGCAGATCGCTGGGTCCAATCGCCTCATCGTCCAGCGCAAGCACGGCATATCCCATGGCCGCAAACCTCGTCATGTGATGCCATCCCCGCACGGGTCGGTCGATGTCGTGAAACATCAGACATAGCGGCACAAGCTCGGATGCTCGGGCGCGACCGGCAGGCTCGATCAAACGTGCGTGGACCACATCGCCACCAAGCTCAAAGGAAACCTCGGAGTAGCGGGCATACGGATTGGCGAAATCGATCGCCGTAATGGCCAGGCCTTGAATCTCAAGATCCATAGCACATGTCTCCAAATCAGAAACATCCGCCTGAACATCACCGTGCCAATCCCGATATTCAGAGAGCCTTGACGAAACCGTCCCGGGAACCCCCACAAGGTCGGGGACAATCAGCTCGCCGACATTGCTCTCGCACTTAGACATGAGCCTCCCCTCCCTTGCAGAAAAACGGAATGATCAGATCGTCAAAATCCTGAATCTCCTCGTGGCCAAAGCCTTCAAAGAACTCATGACGCTTTTCACAGGTCAGGTTGTTATAGACCGCAAACTGCGTCGCTGGCGGACAGACGGTATCGGCTGTGCCGGTGCCAAACAGCACGGGGCATTTGACCATAGGGGCAAAGTTCTTGGAATCGAAGTACGCCAGCTTGGCATAGGCTTCGTCGATACGAGTCGAGTCCTCGTCAAACCAGCGAGACCAATAGCGCAGGCCCTCGTAGGCAATGTCGTCGGCATCCAAATCCCAGACCAGGCGGAAATCCGACAGGAAGGGATAGAGGATGGCGGCGCGATTGATAAGCTCGCTGTTAAGTGCACAGGTCGCAATGCCCAAACCGCCGCCCTGCGACGCGCCGTTCACAAACACACGGGCAAGATTGATGCCCTCGAGCTCGCGAACGATACGACACAGGATGCGAATATCTTGGTGCAAGCGGACATAGTAGAGGTTGGCCGGGTCGCCGTCGATACCGGCGACGATATGGCCCGCGACCGTTGTGCCCTCAAATCCACCAATGTCCTCGGAGGGACCTCCTTGACCGGGGCAGTCGAGGGCGATGAGTGCCATGCCCATGCCCGCAAACGACGCCTGCTCAAACCAGCTGCGGCTTGCACCCGGATATCCATGGAACTGAAGTACCAATGGCACGGGCTCGTCCGAGACGGGTTTAAGGTACTTGGCATGCAGGCGAGCGCCACACATGCCGGTATACCAGAGGTCGAAAAGCTGGCAGTTCACGGCATCGGTGACCGATGCCGTCTCGATCGCATAGTCAAGCCCGACCGCGTCGGCCTCGGCCATGCGGTCCTTCCAAAAGAGATCGAAATCTGATGGACGGGGCATGGCGCCTCGATATTCACCAAATTGATGTTGTAGCTCCTGAGCACTTGGCATGGCTCGTGAACCCAACCTTTCGAAATCGCAACGGAGGTGCGCCCCGCCAGCGACACCGGCGCCCGGGGGGGAAAGCGAGGCTACTCGCCGCGCGTGGGTTGCACCCCCGAC
>DBEWTI010000023.1:0-6648 GCA_048205975.1 Collinsella sp. | reverse complement strand
TTAGAAACCCTGACCGTTGCCCTGACCCTGACCTTGCTGGCCCAGCAGCTCCTCCAGGTACTGGCGCAGCTGCTCGTCGGTAATACCGCCGTTTCCGGTGTCGGTCGAGCTGTCGTCCTGCTGCTGGTTCTGCAGCTCCTCATCGGAACCCAGCTCGACGGTGACCTTCTTCTCTTCCTTGCCGCGCATGAGTGTGATCTCGACCTTCTCGCCCACCTCGTGGCTGCGCAGCGCGATGATCAGGCCATCGGCGCTCGAAATCTCATCGTCGCCCAGCTTGGTAATGACATCGCCCTCTTGGATGCCAGCCTTGGCGGCAGGACCGTCCTCAACGACGCTCGCCACATACGCGCCGCTATCGGTGCTCAGCTTGTTAGTGCGGGCGTTAAGCGCATTGACGCTCGAAAGCGTAGCGCCCATGTACGGATGCACCGGCGTCTTACCGTCGATGATCTGGTCGGCAATGTTCTTGGCGTAGTTAACCGGAATGGCAAAACCCACGCCCGAGCTGGAGCCCGAGTAGCTCTCGATGAGCGAGTTGATACCCACAAGCTCGCCATTGTCGTTGACGAGCGCGCCGCCGGAGTTGCCCGGGTTGATGGCGGCATCGGTCTGGATCATGTTGGCATAGATGGTGTTACCGCTGGTAGAGCTCATGGCCGTGGAGCGATACAGCGCCGAGACGATACCGGTGGAGACAGACTGCTCGTTGCCGAACGGCGAACCGATCGCCATGACCCACTCGCCCACGTTGAGCTTGGAGGAATCACCGATCTCAATCGGCGTGAGCTTGGAGGCGTCGGCGTCCTTGAGCTTGATGACGGCCAGGTCGCTCGAAGCGTCGTTGCCCACGAACTCGGCCTCGTAGGTGGTGCCGTCGTCCATGGTCACCACGTACTGGTCATAGCCATCGACCACGTGGTTGTTGGTGAGGATATGGCCCTCGGTATCGAGCACCACGCCCGAACCGACGCTGCCCGAGTTGTCCGACTCGTCGGCAGACTGCGAAAGCGAGCCATTCTGGCCACCGCTCGAAGTGGCGGTGATGGAAACCACGGAGGGCAGGGCCTTGGCAGAAACGGCCTCGGCCAGCGTGGTGTCCTCGGAATCAATCGTAATCTTTTGCGTCGACGAACCCGAAGCGCCCGCCGTCACGGCATTCTTGCCGCCACCGATATCGAGCGTGCCACTCATAATGAGTGCAATGACCAGCAGGGCACCGCAGGCACAGCCGGCGAGTGCCGTAATAAAGATCGGCAGCTTTTTGGTCTTAGTCTTGACCACCGTGTGCTTGTTTACAACCTGCTGACCGCCCAGCGGCTTTCCGGTCTGCGTGTCGTAGGCCTGCACGTAGGGAATGTTGCCGTCGGCAGGCGTCGACTCCACCTGCACGCGCGGCTGCTGCTGGGTCTCGCCGGCGTTGCCCGCATCCTGGGGACGCTGGGAATCGTACTCGCTCATAGCTGCGATCCTTTCGTCAAATAACCAAAGGCCCGCCAAACATGTGGCGGGCCATCATTGTTCACGTTGAGTTGTACCCCAATATGCGGGCGTACGTGTACGAGAACGCAATCTTTTAGGAAGGCTTAAGTTCTGTTGCAGATTCGAGAGGGACCTGCACCTGCGTCAAAACCACCACAAAGGTGCCTGTCCCCTTTGTGGTGGAAATCTAGTCCTTAAACAGATAGCCCACGCCGCGGACGGTGGTGATGTGCGCCGCGATCTGCGGGCCCACCTTGGAGCGAATGCGTCGAATGTGCACGTCGACGGTGCGCGTGCCGCCGCAGTACTCAAAGCCCCACACGCGGTGCAGCAGCACCTCGCGGCTGTAGGCGCGGTTGGGGTGCGTCGCCAAAAAGCTCAGCAGCGAGTACTCCATCAGCGTCAGGTCGATGGGCTCGTTATCGAGTGTCACCTGGTAGGTAGCCAGGTTGATCTCGAGGTTATCGATGTTGAGTACATCGTCAGCGGTGACGGTCTCCTCCTCGCCCATCAGGCGCTGCGCACGAGCCTTGAGCTCGTTGGGCGTCGCCGTGGGGCATACAAAGTCGGCATGCGCGTGATTCGGCAGGCGCAGGGTACCGAGCGCCTCGTCGTCGACGATCACCAACATGGGGACCCCGCCGCGATCGTCAAGCCACTTGGCAATCTGATCGATGCGGTCGCTGCGGATGCCATCGGAATCGAGAATCAGCAGGTCAAAGTCGTGCGCCGCAGTCGGCGAATCGGGGGTTGCCAGGCTCACCTCGACACCCAGGGTGGTCGTCAAGCTGCGGGCAAACTCGTGGAAGCGCGTCGTGCGCGCCATGAACAGGGCACTCTTTTCGGACATATCGGCCTCCAAAGAAATGAGCTCAATCGTACTGGAACAAGCCGGCGCGATTAGGAGTTCGCCAGGTAGTGCTTGATCTCCCACTCGGTGATCGTAGACTCAAACTTATGCCACTCGTCGCGCTTCTTTTTGAGGAAGAAGCTGTGGATGTGCTCGCCGAGGGCATCCTTCATAAACTGCGAGTCCTCAAACACGTCGAGCGCCTCTTTGAGCGAGCGCGGCAGCGGCGCGTAGCCGGCCTCGACCATCTGACGGTCGGTAAGCTTGAGCGTCTCGGCCGTGGCCTCGGGCGGGAGCTCCAGCTTGCGCTCGATGCCGTCGAGACCGGCCGCCAGCGTGACGGCGTTGACCAGGTACGGATTGGCCATGGGGTCGGGGCTGCGAAGCTCGATGCGCGTGGACAGTTGCTTGCCGGGCTTGTAGACCGGGATGCGGACCATACTCGCGCGGTTGCGCAGGCCCCACGTGGCGTACTGCGGCACGGAGTCGCCGCCCGTGGTGATGCGCTTGTACGAGTTGACCGTGGGGTTGGTGATGGCGCTGATCTCGCGCGCGTGCGCCAGGATGCCGGCCATGTAGTGCTTGGCGATATCGGAGAGGTGGTACTTCTCGTCGTCCTCGCCCCAAAACACGTTGTTGCCGTCGTGGTCGAATAGCGACTGGCACAGGAACATGGCACTGCCGTCCTCGCCCGCCAACGGCTTGGGCATAAAGGAGGCGTGGCAACCGCTCTCGTAGGCCTGCTGCTTAATGATGAGCTTGGCCGTGGTGATAGCGTCGGACATGCTC
Source organism: Collinsella sp. (assembly GCA_048205975.1). Classification (GTDB taxonomy): domain Bacteria; phylum Actinomycetota; class Coriobacteriia; order Coriobacteriales; family Coriobacteriaceae; genus Collinsella. The sequence continues at coordinate 3,527 of DBEWTI010000023.1, read as the reverse complement.
AGGGCCTCGGCGTGACGCAGGCTCATGCCGTGCTGCGAGCGGCCGGCGGCGTGGAAGGTGTACTCCACGGGCACGGACATCTTCTCGAGCGTGAGGACCGTGTTGCGGCGCAGGTCACGAGCGGCATCGCTCACCGAAAGATCGAAGTAGCCCACGTTGTCGAGCGGCTCGGGGGTGTGCTCGTCGGGGAAGTAGTAATACTCCAGCTCGGCACCCACGTTGAGCAGGTAGCCGGCCTTCTCGGCCTTGCGGAACATGCGGCGCAGGGCATCGCGCGGGTCGCCGGCAAACGGCTTGCGATCGGGAGTGCACACGTCGCAGAACACGCGGGCGACGCCGTTGTGGCTCGGGCGCCACGGCAGGATCTGGAAGGTCGAAGCATCGGGAAACGCCAGCATGTCGGCTTCCTCGGGCGTGGCAAAACCCTCGATGGCGGAGCCGTCAAAGCCGATACCCTCCTCAAAAGCAACCTCGAGGTCCTCGGGGCTAATGGCAAAGTTCTTGAGGCGGCCGAGAATGTCGACAAACCACAGACGCACAAAGCGGATGTCACGCTGCTCTACGGAGCGGAGTACGTAATCGATGTTCTGCTGGTTCATGTCGCTCCCCTTTCTTTCGGGCGGGTTTCGACTGGTCTATATCGCAGATACTATCGCAGAAAAATGTTTCCGCAGGGTTAAAGCGTATCAAGCGCTCAAAAAACGTGCGCGAACAGGCCGTGAGGCCAAGAGACTAGCGCGAGGTCGAAGCGCGGTGTTCGATGTGGCCGGGGATCTCGATGCGCTTGGGGGCGAGCTTTGCGGCATCGCCCACCGTAGTGGTAACGATGTCGATGCGTTCGGACAGACGCTCGACTACGCGCTCGGCAATGGTGAGGGTGTCCTGCGCGGCCGTGGTCACACCGCCAAAGAGCACGTGGTTCCAGGGGTAATCGTCAAACGTCGCAATCTTGAGGCCAGCCGGCAACGAGGGTCCCAACTGTGCCAGTGCCTCGGTCAGACGCAGAAAGACCAGGCCGTTGACGGCAATGAGGCCGAGCTTTTTACCCGCATAGCCGCGGATGGTCTCGTCCAGGCGACTGACACCCGTGGCGCCACCGTCGGCCAGGGTGACGACCTCGCCCGCAAGACCGCGGCGCGAAAGCTCGTCGGCAAAGGACTCGGCGCGCTCGCGACGCACGGGGCTGTCATCGCTTGCCTCGGTGAGCAGGCACAGGCGCTCGCTGCCCGCGACAGCCAAGGCGTCTACCAGGCCGGCAACCAGCTCACGGTTGTTGGAGGTCACCAGATCGACACCACCGTCGGCAACATCGCGGTCGAGCAGCACGACGGGCAGGCGCCCCGCAGCCGCGGCAATCGCCTCGTCATTGCCGCCACAGGTGTTGACGACCAGGCCGTCCACACCGGCATCGATAAGTCTGGTGAGCGACTCTGCTTCCTTGGCGGAATCATTGCCGCTAATGGCAGTCATAAGCGAGCAGCCGCGCGCGGCGGCACTAGCGGAAAGCCCTTCGAGCATGGCGCTGGAGAACGGGTTGGCGATATCGGCCAGGATCACGCCGATGAGGTTGGTGCGCGAGCTGCGAAGGTTGCGCGCGGCGGCACGCGGGCGATAGCCGGTGCGCTCGATGACTGCCGCGATGCGGGCACGGGTTTCCTCGGTCATCTGCCCGGGGCGGTTGTTGAGATAGCGCGAGACCGTGGCCGGGCTCACGCCCGCCTCGGCGGCAATGTCCTTGATTCTCATCTGCGCCATAGCGCACCCCGTTTCCCAATTGTCGGCAGTCTGGGCCATTTTAGGCATTTTTTTAAAAATCTCGCTTGCAAAACGCTGTAGGTGAGTATACTACAACTCGAAACGAAACCGATTTCGTAAACCGATTTCGGCAAGCGTTGGCGCGGAGGTGCAAAGATGCACCCTACCGTCTTGGCACCTCCGTGCCAACGCCATATCAAAGGTATACGCACGAGTAAGAAGGAGCTGCGCGACCATGGGTAAAACGGTTCTTACCTTCGGCGAGATCATGATGAGGCTCTCGCCCAAAGACCATCTGCGCATTGAGCAGGCGACCGAGTTTGACGTCCGCTACGGCGGTGCCGAGGCCAACACCGCGCTTTCCCTGGCCTATCAGGGCGACAAGGCCGCTTACGTCTCCGTTGTCCCGGCCAACCGTCTGGGCGAGTGCGCCCTGCGTTCGCTGAAGGTCTACGACGTCGATACCACGCGCGTCGTGCGCCAGGGCGACCGTCTCGGCTCCTATGTGTTTGAGGTCGGCGCCTCGCAGCGCGGCAACGGCTGCGTCTACGACCGCAAGTACTCTGCCATCAACATGGCCAAGCGCGACGTCTTTGACTGGGACGAGATCCTCAAGGGTGTCGATGTCTTCTACTTCTCCGGCGTGACGCCCGCCGTCTCCGACGAGATGGCCGCCGCCTGCAAGGATGCCCTCACCGCCTGCCGCGCCAAAGGCATCGCCACCGTGTGCGACGTGAACTATCGCGGCAAGATGTGGTCGCCCGAGAAGTCGCAGGCCACCATGAAGGAACTCCTGCCGCTCGTTGACATCTGCATTGCCAACGACGAGGACGCGCCTGCCGGCCTCGGTATGACCTGCGTCTCCGGCTCCCTTGCCCACGGCATCGAGGAGCGCGACACCTACGTCGAGATGGCTCGTCAGATCTGTGCCGAGTACGGCTGCAAGAAGGTTGCCTCGGTCGTCCGCAACATCTCCTGCGTCGAGCGCTCCATCTGGATGGGCATGCTCTTTGACGCCGAGAGCAGCGAGCACTGGTTCTCCCCTGCCCACGATGTGCACGTGCTCGAGGGCGTTGCCGCCGGCGACGCTTTCAACGCCGGCCTCGTCCATGCCCTCATCAACGACTTTGCCCCGCAGGACGCCGTCAACTACGCCATCGCGGCCTCGATCCTCAAGCTCACCATCAAGGGCGATTCCAACCTGGTGACCGCAGACGAGATTGCAGCCGTGGCATCCGCCGCCGACGGTGGCACTCGCGTCGCGCGCTAAACCGTCCCCATTCCGCGGGCCGCAGCTTTTTATACCCATACCTCTGCGGCCCGCTCCCCGATTCCTCCGGTCGGGCAAAACCACCAGTCCCATTCCGGTTTTGCCCGGCATTTCCTACACGACTGGTCGCGTAGCCGGTTTTGGAATTGCTTGTAACCCAAGCAGTGCCTCCGATAACCAATCCAAAACCGGCTCATGACCAGCACATTTGGCAATCACGCGCCAGCGCGCGCCATACATCGAAAGGAACATCATGTTCGATCAGTTCTACACCACGCTTGAGTCCCTGGGCATCGTGCCGGTCGTCGTGCTCGACAAGGTCGAGGACGCCGCACCGCTCGCTCACGCCCTTATGGCAGCCGGCATGAAGTCCGCCGAGGTCACCTTCCGCACCGCCTGCGCCGCCGAGTGCATCGCCGCCATGGCCGAGGCCGAGCCCGAGATGTGCGTCGGCGCTGGCACCGTCCTGACTGTCGAACAGGTTGAGCAGGCCCGCGCCGCC
>DBEWTI010000120.1:0-4916 GCA_048205975.1 Collinsella sp. | reverse complement strand
GGTGCCGATTTGGCGAACCTGCTCAACGAGTCTGCGCTGCTGGCCGCTCGCCGTCATCGTTCCGTGATCTCGATGGACGAGGTCGAGGAGTCGATGGAGCGCGTGATTGCCGGTCCGCAGCGCAAGGGTCGCGTGATGACCGAGGCCGAGCGCACCACGATTGCCTACCACGAGAGCGGTCACGCCCTGGTGGGCCACATCCTGGAGCACTCCGATCCGGTCCACAAGATCTCGATCGTCAGCCGCGGTCAGGCTCTGGGCTACACGCTGCAGCTTCCGCAGGAGGACCACTTCCTCAAGACCAAGAACGAGATGCTCGACGAGCTCGCCGTGTTCTTGGGCGGTCGCGTTGCCGAGGAGCTCATGTGCGATGACATTACGTCGGGCGCGAGCAACGATCTGGAGCGCGCAACCAAGATGGCGCGCGAGATGGTCACGCGCCTGGGCATGAGCGAGGAACTGGGCACGCAAGTGTTTGGCGAGGCGCACCATCAGGTGTTTCTTGGTCGCGATTACGCCGATCACCAGGATTACTCCGAGGAGACGGCGCGCCGCATCGATATCGAGGTTCAGCGCATTATGCGTGAGGCCCATCGTCGTGCGGTCGAGATCCTGGACGCCCGTCGCGATCAGCTCGATCTGATGGCCAAGGTACTGCTTGAGCGCGAGACCGTCGAAGGCGACGCCGTGAACGCCCTGCTCGACAACGAGTGGGATGCCTACCTTGAGCGCGAGGGCGATATCCTGGCGGCCAAGGAGGAGCGCAATGCCAAGGCGGCCGGCATGCCGACCAAGAAGCGCGCGCCTCGTATGAGCGAGGAGGAGCTGGCGGCCGATGCCGCGGCCTTTGCGCAGGCGGCCATGCAGGAGGATGCCGAAGCCGCATCCGATGATGCTGACAATGACCATGCCGTCGTCGATGCCGATGCCGACACCGACGCCGACAAATAGCCTTTGTGGCGAAAGCCTCTGCGGGGAAACCTGCGGAGGCTTTTTCTTTTTGTTGATTGGGGACAGACTTAAATGAGCGTTTTCACGCATTTAAGTCTGTCCCCAATCAACATTGCTGCGGCGCTTTGCTCGGCTAAAGCGTACAATAGCGCCTATGTGAAAGGGGAACAGATGATCAACGAAACTATGTATGCTCGCGGTGCGGAAAGCTCCATCATCCGCGAGATTTTTAGCTATGGCCTTGAGCGCAAGGCGCAGATTGGTGCGGAAAATGTATTCGATTTTTCGCTGGGTAACCCGAGCGTTCCGGCGCCCGCTGCCGTGGCGGAGTCCATTAAGAAGGCCTTGGAGCTGCCGAGTGACCAGCTGCACGGATACACGCCCGCACCGGGCCTGCCGCAGTGCCGTACCGCCGTGGCTGAGTCGCTCAACCGCCGCTTTGGTACGAGTTATGAGGGCAAGGATGTCTTTATGACCGTGGGCGCCGCGGCTTCGCTCACCTGCACGCTCAACGCCGTTACGAACCCGGGCGATGAGGTTATCGTCATTGCACCATACTTCCCGGAGTATCGCGTGTGGATTGAGAAAGCCGGCTGTACGTGTGTCGAGGCGCTCGCCAATGAAGATACGTTCCAGCTGAGTGTGGACAACGTGCTCAAGGCGATTACCGATAAGACGACTGCCGTCATCATCGACTCGCCGAATAACCCGACCGGCGCCGTGTATACGCGCGACACGCTGACGCGACTGGCCAGTGTTTTACGCGAGGTCAACGCCAAGCGCGATTCCGAGAACCCGATTATGCTCATCTCGGATGAGCCGTATCGCGAGATTGTCTATGGCGCCGAGGTGCCTTGGGTGCCTTCGATCTACGAGCACACCATCGTGTGCTACTCGTATTCCAAGTCGCTGTCGCTACCGGGCGAGCGCGTGGGTTGGATTTTGGTTCCCAACACCAATCCGCAGGCTGCGCGTCTGATGCCGGCTGTTGCGGGTGCCGCCCGTACGCTGGGCTTCGTGTGCGCGCCGGCGCTCTTCCAGCGCGTAATTATCGACTGCATCGATGAGCCGAGTGACGTTGAGGCCTATGCGCGCAACCGCACCGCGCTTACCGATGCACTAGCGGAGTACGGCTACACGTATGTTGAGCCGGATGGTGCATTCTACCTGTGGGTGAAGGCGCTGGAGCCCGATGCGAACGCTTTCTGCGAGCGCGCGAAGAAGTATGAGCTGCTCGCGGTGCCCTCGGACAGTTTTGGCATGCCGGGCTGGTTCCGCTTGGGCTACTGTGTGAGCTACGAAACGATTGTCAATTCGCTACCCGCTTGGAAACAGTTGGCGGACGAGTATCGTTAAAAGTAAAGCGCTCTGCCTACAATGTTTTACGTGAAACGGGGTTTGGTGTTAAGCCGGACCCCGTTGTCATGGACGTTGTGTCTTTGGGATGGAGTGGTTTTACGACTATCGAAGGCTATGCGTACAATGAATATAAGCGACGGCCGTGCCAGATAAGGAGACCTGATGCCCTACCTGCTTTCTTGTGACATTCATACCCATACGATGTTCTCTGCGCATGCATATTCGACCATTGAGGAGAATGTGTACTGGGCGGCAGAGCGTGGCCTGCAGGTGCTCGGATCTGCCGACCATCTGAGCTCTATGGTTACGGCTTGCCCCAATGACCTGCGCAGTTACCAGTTCTTTATCAACCAGGATATCTGGCCGCGCATTTGGAGCGGCGTGCTAGTGCTGCGTGGTGCCGAGGCCGATATCGTTTCGCTGGACGGAAGCCTGTTTGGCGAGGACACTCCTGTCACGCTCGATATTGCCGGCGATTCGTACAGCCGTCAGCATTCGCTGTTCGATTTGGTTACGCGTAATTTGGATTATTTGGTTGCAAGCGTGCATAATCCGCAGATTGCTGAGGGTGCGACGCTGGCCCAAACGACCGAGATGTATATCAATGCCTTGGAACACCCCAAGGTGTTCATGCTGGGCCACGCGGGTCGCTCGGGCGTGCCGTTCGATATCGACGAGGTGCTGTTGGCGGCTAAGGCCAAGCACAAGATTATCGAGATCAACAACCATAGTCTTGAACACGGTGTCGACACTGAGCATTGGGCTGTATGCCGCAAGATCGCCGAGCGTTGCGCTGAGCTGGGCGTGGGCATTGGCGTTTCGACCGATGCGCACATTGGCATGGCAATTGGTAAGCTCGATTACGCTCGCAAGATGCTCGACGAGATTCACTTCCCGTTGGATCTGATCGTGACGCGCGATCGCGAGACGCTGCTGCGCGAGATGGCGGCAGCCGGCGTGTGCGACCTGCGCAAGGGGATGTAGCGGAGTTTATAAACCACGCGAAGGGGGGCGGCCCGGGCGGGCCGCCCCCTTTCTTGTCCCAAAAATCTACCGGGGTGGATTAGCGGCGCTCGAGGACCGCGACGGTCTCGGTGTGGGCGGTGTGGGGGAACATGTCGACCGGCGTGATCTTGAGCAGGCGATAACCTCCGTCGAGGAGCTGGTGTAGGTCGCGCTCTTGGGTGACGGGATTGCAACTAATGTAGGTGATGCGGCGCGGCTTGAGTGCGCAAGCGGCTTCGAGGAACTCTGGTGTGGAGCCGGCGCGTGGCGGGTCGATGGAGAGAACGTCAACGCGCTCGTTGTTATCGGCGGCGTCCAGGATGTAATCGGTGGCGTCGTCGGCCATAAACCAAGCGCTGCGGGTGAGGCCGTTGAGCTCGGCATTGCGACGTGCGTCGGCAATGCCCGCCGGGTTGCGCTCCACGCCGAGCAGCATAATGCCGACACCCCTGTCCTGGGCATCCTTCGCGGCGCACAGACCGATGGTGCCGCTGCCGCAGTACGCGTCCATAAGAATGTCACCATGCTGCAGGTCCATGCCGTCAATCGCAAGCTGATAGAGCAGCTCGGTCTGCTGTGGATTGGTCTGATAGAACGCGGTAGGGGAGATATCGAATTCGCAACCGAGCAGCTGGTCGCGCATGCACTCGGCGCCATAGACGATACGAGCCTCCTCACCCAAGATGGCGTTACCGGGACGGCCGTTGATATTTTGGGCGACGGTGACGATATGCGGATCGAGCGCCGCGACGGCCTCAAAGAACTCCTGCGCATGCGGTAAGTCACGCTGGGCGGTCACGAGCGTAACCATGACTTGGTCGGTGCGCCAACCGCAGCGGACGACGGCATAGCGAAGCAAACCAAGATGCTTGTCCTCATTAAAGGCGGGAATATGCAGCCGCTCAGCTTCGCGCGCGATGCCGTTGAGAATCTGACGGGCACCCGGCGCCTCGACAGGACACTCGGGTACGGCGACGATTTTGTGCGTGCCGCGCTCAAAAAAGCCACAGCGGACAGTGCCCTCCTTACCGGGTGCAAACGGAGTGGCAGCTTTATGACGAAAGCCACGCGGCGCAGGATATTTACCCGGGTCGCCCAGGGTGACGCCCATACCGCGAATGGGGTCGACGCTAATGCCCTCGCGCTCGCAAAGGGTAGCAAAAAGCTCCTCCATGGCGGCCTGCTTGGCTGCCAACTGCTTCTTATAAGGACGATTGAGCGCCGTGCACCCACCACAAGCCCGCATGATGGAACAAGGCGACTTGGGATCCACGATCTTTCGCGCAGGCTGAGCCGAATCCTTGCGTGAGTCCTTGGAACGAACGTGAGACGCTTTATCCCCGCCGTGACGAGAGCCAGAACGCTTGGTCTTAACCTTGCCTTTGGCCGACTTACCCTTCGCATCCTGAGATGGCTTGGATTTCTTAGAAGATTTTTTCTCCTCCGACCCCTCAGCCGCCTCGATCAAAGCACGACGAGCCTTACGCTCCGCACGAGATTCTGCCATGAATTAACCCCACTAATTTATTAATTTAAAGCTACAAGCATTGTACCGTGCCAAGCCAACAGACGATATGCAAGCGGTTTATTGGTATCAGTGA
>DBEWTI010000001.1:0-6568 GCA_048205975.1 Collinsella sp. | reverse complement strand
TCGTCCCGCGCGCAGTTTCGCAGCGCAGCGAGAATGTTTGAGCACGGGATGATATAGGCGGGCGCCCCGGGGACGGACAAACCTACTCCGTCTCGCCCGGTCGAGCGCCGCGGGCCAGGGCGTCCTGGTACTCCTTGACGGCCTTGAGCCTCTGCATGGGCTTCAGTCGCTCGAACATGGTATTGCCGTGCAGGTGATCGATCTCGTGCTGCAGGCACACGCAGAACAGGTCGCCCGAAGCCTCATAGCGAATCAGGTTTGCGTCCAGGTCATACGCCTCGACGACGACATGATCGGGACGCTCGATCTCGCAGCTAATGCCAGGGATGGACAGGCAGCCCTCGCTAAACGGAACGAGGTGGTCGCTTTGCTCGACAATCACGGGATTGATGAGAACGTACGGGTCGTAGTCGTTCTTGTCGCTGTAGTCGCAGTCGATGGTGACGAGCTGAATGAGCTCGCCGATCTGCGGGGCAGCCAGGCCGCAGCCGCCGTTCTCGAACATCATCTTCTTCATCTTCTCGGCAAGTGCCTCGATCGCCGGGGTGATCTCCTCAATGACGGCGCACTCCTGGCGCAGACGAGGGTCGGGCGACAATACGATTCCGTTGGCTTCCATGGCCATCCTTTCGGTTTGTTACATCAAATCATAGGCATCGACGTCAACGCTCACGCTCACGCCGCGCACGGAGCCCGCCTCTTTGAGGCAGGCGTCGATATCGTCAGAGACATGGTACCCTACCGGCGACTTTACAAGCAGATGGAAGCGGTAACGGTCCTTGGCTCTCTCGATTACACACGAAGCCGGGCCTAGCACCTGCGGCACGACACTCCCCGCCCGCAAAAAATCAGGGGCGGCGGCGTGCCAGCGGCGCTTAAGGAGCTTTGCGATGCGCCCGATGTAGTCTTGCGCGTCGTCTCGGTTCGCCGACCATACCAAAATGTTGACTAGGCGCACGAACGGCGGATATAGGGCGTCGCGACGCTGGTCCAGGTCGAAGTCGGTAAAGATCGAACGATCGTGCTCGGCGACGGCGCGAATGACCGGATCCTCGGGCAGGTAGGTCTGGATGATGACCTCGCCGGGGCGATCGCCGCGACCTGCGCGGCCCGCCACCTGTTCCAGCAGGTCGTAGGCGCGCTCCCCTGCGCGGAAGTCCGGCAGCTTGAGGGCGAAGTCGGCATTGACCACGCCCACGAGCGTGACCTCGGGAAAGTCGAGGCCCTTGGCGATCATCTGGGTGCCCAGCAGCACGGCGCAATCGGCCGCATCGAACTGCTCGAGCAGCTTTTTGTGCGCATCCTTGCCGCGCGTGGAATCGGCATCCATGCGAATAATGGCGACGTCCTCGGGAAGCATCTGGTGCAGCGCGTCCTCGATCTGTTGAGTGCCCAGACCCATTTTTGCCAGGTAGCGACTGCCACATTTGGGGCAACGGCTCGTGGGCGCGGGATACGGCTGCACGCGCCAAGACGAACCGCAGGTGTGGCACTGCAGCGTGTGTGTGCGCTCGTGATACGTAAGCGCGGTGGAGCAGTGGTTGCAGGTGGGCACGCAGCCGCATTCGCGGCACATCAGAAACGGCGCAAAGCCACGGCGGTTATGCAGCAGCACGGCCTTCTCGCGGCGCTCGACCACACGCTCCAGGCCCTCCATCAGCGGTTTTGAGAACATGGAACGACTGCCGTGCGAGAACTCACGGCGCAGGTCGGCGATCCGAACCGTCGGCAGGACTGCGTGTCCCGGGCGCTCGGGCATCTCGACGCGCGTCCAGGTGGCACCGTTATACGTGCCACGGCGGCAGCGATGGAGGGCCTCAGCAGAAGGCGTGGCGGAGCCCAACACGAGCGGGCAGCGGTAGCGCCGCGCCATCTCAGCCGCCACCTCGCGCGCGTGGTAACGCGGGCTGGAGCCTTGCTTATAGCTGGTCTCGTGATCCTCGTCGATGATGATGAGGCCCAGGTCGTCAAGCGGGCAAAAGAGCGCCGAGCGGGCGCCCACGACCACGCGCGCGGCACCGCTGGCGACCATATCCCACTGGTCCAGGCGCTCGCCGGCCGAAAGGCGCGAATGGAACACGGCGACCGTCTCACCAAAGCGCGAGCGAAAGCGGCCGACGGTTTGGGCCGTCAGCGAGATCTCGGGCACAAGCACGCACGCCGAGCGACCGGCTGCGAGCACGCGCTCGATGGCGGAGAGGTACACCTCGGTTTTGCCGGAGCCGGTGACGCCGTCGACAAGGACCACGTCTCCGTGGGCGTCAAGACGGGCGCGCTCAATCTGCGCGAGCGCCTGCTGCTGGCCGTTGGTAAGTGCGACCGGCGCCTTGCCGCTTGCCGAGGACAGCGTGGTCTGCTCGCTGCATCCACGCCAGGCGCGGCGCTCCTCCACAACCACGACGCCGCGTTTTTCGAGCGCCTTGATGGTCGCCGACATGCTGTTATAGAGAAGGTTGAGGTCGCGCGTCGTGACCGGGCCGCACTGGAGCGCCTCAATGAGCTGACGCTGGCGAACTGCAGTCTTGGGCGGCGTATAGTCGAAACCCTCGGGCGTGAGCATGACCCAGCGGTTTTGGATTGGCTTGACGGCGGGACGTTCAACCGTCCACACGCCGTCGTCACCCTTGACCACGCGCGGGCTGCCGCCCGGAGGCAAGAACAGGCGCAGGCACTCGGAAAGCGTTGCGACGTACTCGCGGCTCATCCAGCATGCGATACGGGCGGCTTCGGCGGTAAAGAGCGGTTTGCTAAGAATAGCTTCGACGGGCTTAATGCGCGAAGGGTCGAGGACGTTGTTGCCCTGCAGGTCGCCCAGCCCAGGCGCAATGTCGACAATATAGCCCGCGGCGGCACGGTTACCAAAGTGGACCAGGACCGTAGACCCGATCTGGGCCTCATTAGCAAGGGACTGCGCAATGCCGTAAGCAAACGGCTCGGACAGCGCGCGGGTGGGAATGTCAAGGACAACGTTCGCGTAGGCGGCAATGGGCTCAGGTGCAGGCTTAGGCTGAGCCGAGGCAGCGGCAAGCACGGGCTTCGCCGGAGTCTCCTCCGGTTCCGGCGAACCAAACAGCGACAGTTGTTGAGCCATACACCACCTCTAACGAACGGACCTGAAAGGGGTGGGACAAAATAATCAGTAGTGTTTGTCCCATGGCCGATACGAGTGTCGAGCTTGTTGCGTCATTCGAACATGGGACAAACACTACTGATTATTTTGTCCCAGCAACCCACTCATCGGTACAGAAACAAGAGCCCCGCTCTGAGTAAACGGGGCTCGGATACAAACGTTTGCGCAGCGATTACAGCGCCATCGTGCGGGCGCGGTCGATGCGCGCCAGGCAATCGTCGCGGCCGACGAGTGCCATGGTCTCGCCCAGCGGAGGGCTCACCATGTTGCCGCAGACGGCGACGCGCACGGCCTGGAACACCACGCGCTTCTTGAGGTCCATCTGCTCGGGCAGCGGCTCAAGCGCAGCGTCGATGGCCTCGGCGGTCCACTCGTCCACGCCCTCGAGCGCGGCCTTGGCGACATCCAGAATGGCACCCATGCCTTCCTTGGCCAGGCCCTTGTTGACGGATTTCTCATCATACTCGAGCGTCTCGGCCGTAGCGAAGATGGGGGCGGCAACGGTCACGGCGTCGGCCGGCATCTTGGTGCGCGGCTTGACGATGGCGGCAAGCGCGTCAATCCAGTCCTCGCCGTACTCGACGTTGCCCTCGATGAGACCCGCCTCGTGCAGCTCGGGGACCATGATCTCGTCGGCAAACTGAGCATCGGACATGCCGTTGATGTACTCGGCGTTGACCCAATCGAGCTTCTTGGGGTCGAAGGTCGCCGGGTTCTTGGAGATGCGGTCGAGCGAGAACTTGCTGGCCAGGACATCGCGCGGGATGATCGTGGTCTCGCCGTCGAGCGACCAGCCGAGCAGCGCCAGATAGTTGACAAAGGCATCGGACAGGTAACCGGCGTCGCGGTATTCCTCCACCGAGGTTGCACCGTGGCGCTTGGAAAGCTTTTTGCCGTCGGCACCCAAGATCATGGAGATGTGGGCGAACGTGGGCACGGGCGAGCCGAGGGCCTCGTAGACCATGACCTGGCGCGGGGTGTTGGAGAGGTGGTCGTCGCCGCGGATGACGTGGGTGATCTTCATCATGGCGTCGTCGACGACGGTCGCGAAGTTGTACGTGGGCGTGCCGTCGGAGCGGAAGATGACAAAGTCATCGAGCTCCTTGGCGTCGAAGGTTACCTCGCCGTGGACAGCGTCGTGGATGACGACGTCACCGCGGTCCTCGGGCACCTTGATGCGCAGGACGTAGGGCTCGCCGGCCTCGATGCGGCGGCGGGCCTCCTCGGGATCAAGATCACGGCAACGGCGCTGATAGCCCTGGAAGGGGTCCTTGCGCTCCTGCGCGGCCTTGCGATCGGCGTCGAGCTGCTCCTTGGTGCAGAAGCAGGGATAGGCCTTGCCCTCGTCCCAAAGCTTCTGGGCGGCCTGCTTGTACAGGTCCAGGCGCTCGGTCTGGGCGTAGGGGCCAAAGTCGCCGCCCACCTCGGGACCCTCGTCCCAGTCCAGGCCCAGCCAACGCATGGCGCGCAAAATGATCTGCGTGTTCTCGTCGGTGGAACGGGTGGGGTCGGTGTCGTCGATGCGCAGAATGAACGTGCCGCCGTTTGCGCGGGCGAAAGCCCAGTTATAGATAGCGGTGCGGGCGCCGCCGATGTGCAGCTTGCCCGTCGGTGAGGGTGCAAAGCGGACGCGAACGTCTGATGCCATGGAAATCTCCTCGATTGCAGGATGGATGTCTAACCGCACCAGTATAAAGCAACAAAGCAACCTCCGCACAAAGGGCACCGACCCACTCATTGGGGACAGACTTAAATGACCAGTCGTTGTTGTCATTTCGGACATTCTTAGTTTAAGGCTACTCATTTAAGTCTGTCCCCAATGAGTAGGTGCGGAAAGGGTGTGAATGTTTGATTTACGCGCTATGATGTGCCCTTGCATAGAGAGCCCGGCGGAATGGTAACGGTCGCTGGGACACGTTTTTGAAAGGACAATCATGTCAGAAGAACTTCGTTCCATCCCACCCCAACACGGGTCCTTTGTTTTTACGTCGGAGTCGGTGACCGAAGGTCATCCCGATAAGATCGCTGACCAGATCAGCGACGCCGTCCTCGACGCAATCCTCGCCAAAGAAATAGAGCTTCAGGAGCAGGGCTACATCGCCCCCAACGGCGTGCCTGCCAACATTGAGAACGTCCGCTGCGCCTGCGAGACCCTCGTGACCACCGGCACCGTCATCGTCGCCGGCGAGATTCGCACCCAGGCCTACGTCGACGTACAGGAAATCGCCCGCGGCGTCATCCGCCGCATTGGCTACAACCGCGCCAAGTTCGGTTTTGACTGCGACACCTGCGGCGTTATGAGCCTCATCCACGAGCAGTCGCCCGATATCGCCCAGGGCGTTGACGAATCCTTCGAGACCCAGACCGGCGCCACCACCGACCCGATCGACCTGATCGGCGCCGGCGACCAGGGTATGATGTTCGGTTATGCCTCCAACGAGACCAAGACCCTCATGCCCATGCCGCACTACCTGGCAAGCCGCCTGGCCGAGCGCCTGGCCGCCGTGCGCCACGACGGCACCCTCGCCTATCTGCGTCCCGACGGCAAGACACAGGTCACCGTGCGCTACGAGGAAGGCAAGCCCGTCGAGGTCACAACCATCGTCATCTCCACGCAGCACGCCGCCGAGATCGAAGACATGGGCAAGATCAAGGCCGACCTCATCGAGCACGTCATCACCCCGGTCATGGCCGCCGAGAACATGCCGTGGGACAACGCGGACATCTATGTGAACCCCACCGGTCGCTTTGTCGTGGGCGGCCCCATGGGCGACACGGGCCTCACCGGCCGCAAAATCATCGTCGACACCTACGGCGGCTACGGCCGTCACGGCGGCGGTGCCTTTAGCGGCAAGGACTGCACCAAGGTTGACCGCTCCGCCGCGTATGCCGCGCGCTGGGTCGCCAAGAATGTGGTCGCCGCCGGTCTGGCCGACCGCTGCGAAGTCGAGCTGGCCTACGCCATCGGCGTTTCCAAGCCCCTCTCAATCATGGTCGACACCTTCGGTACCGCACATGTTGCCGAGGACAAGATCGTCGAGGCCGTAGAGAAGACCTTCGACCTGCGCCCGGGTGCCATCATCCGCGACCTGGACCTGCGCCGCCCCATCTACGAAAAGACGGCAGCCTACGGTCACTTCGGCCGAGAAGACGCCGACTTCACCTGGGAGACGACCGACCGAGTCGAAGAGCTCAAAGCAGCCTGCGGCCTGTAGGCTTACGAGAAAAGCCATAGCCAAATAGAAACACACCAAAAAGAGGTACCGGAACAACCGGTACCTCTTTTTTATTAACCGGTGGCGAAGATGAGTCGACATGGGACGCAGAATAGGTTCCCAGCTGATGAATTTTGCAGCAAGCGTGCCCCTACCATGTATCCTAAGTTCCGAGGGCTTTGGTATTTGGTCGATCGCGAGTTCCGCACGAGCCGGAGGCCAC
>DBEWTI010000144.1:0-7081 GCA_048205975.1 Collinsella sp. | reverse complement strand
CTCGTCGACCTCTGCAACGGGGAGATCGTCGGCCACTCCGAAGGACCGAGGAGGGACGCGCGAGCTCCGAGCCAAGCTCTTGGATTACGTGCACTGGTACAACAACTTCAGGATCCACTCGACGCTGGGCTACATGTCGCCGGTCGAGTTCAGGGAGGCGTGGCCGTCCCTCCCGGAATCGTCCAAATAAGTGTTGCCAATCCATAGCCAATCCAGCCATCATCTCCGCGAAGGCGGACGTCAGGAAAAGCTCGGCTTGAGCTCGGTCGGACGCGGTCTGTGGGGCATCATTCAGGCTCAGGGGGTCTCCTTGTCTTCTTCGGTCGCAACCTGAATGATAGGGACGGCCCCTTCTCTCTTTCCCCTTCGTTTTCGACGCGTCACCCTCTCGGCGGGTTTAAGGTCCGCGCTCGCGGCTGCAGGGGCTACGCCCAAACCCCAAAAACGTAACGCCGTGCTCGAAGCGTTTCCGGACGTCAGCGTAATCTCAAATCCCGTTCGTCAACTCATGGGCAAGCCACCTGAGACTACTCATTTCTCCTACTGGCAATGAAGACCTGCGACCTGCAGTTTTGCAAACTGCTTGAAAGCCACCTGCGTTGATTCACTTCCTATTGCAGCTGGCGGCTTGCACGCGAAAAGGCATTTAAGTTTCAAAACGGGCGTTTTCGGCGCTATCGAGCCTTCAAAGGCATCCCGCCGCGCCCTTTGGGACAAAAACAAAAACTCAAAGCCCTGAGTTCGAAAATAGTTTTTGGAGTTGTCCCGACTTTTGTCCCCGAAGCCGACGAAACGCGACAGGGTGTCACCTGGCGGCACTCGATTCGAGACGGCACCGAAAACTGGATGCAACCGGAATGACGGGACGGCAGAACCGAAGCCATCGAGTGGGGATAGAAAAAGGCCCGGGTGCCGTGGCATCCGGGCCTTTGCTAGCAACTTGATGTTGCGGGCAGCTTAGAACTTGTGGCCGCACTTCTTGCAGACGCGCAGCTTGTTCTTGCCGTCCTTCTCGTGACCGACGCGGGTAACCTTACCGCACTCGGGGCAGACGAGATTGACGTTGGAGGCGTCGATGGGAGCCTCCTGCGAAACGATGCCGCCCTGCTGGTTGGCAGCGTTGGGCTTGACGGCCTTCTTGACGACCGAAACGCCCTCGACAACGACCTTGTTCTCGGCAGGGAGAGCACGCAGGATAACGCCCTGCTTGCCGCGATCCTTACCAGAGAGAACCTGGACCTTATCGCCCTTCTTGATATACATATATCTCCCCTAACTACAGGGTCTCGGGAGCGAGCGAGACGATCTTCATGTACTTCTTGTCACGAAGCTCGCGAGCGACGGGCCCGAAGATACGGGTGCCGACGGGCGAACCATCGTTGTTGATGACAACACAGGCGTTCTCATCAAAGCGAATGTAGGAGCCATCCTTGCGGCGGATCTCCTTAACGGTGCGAACGACGACGCAACGGACAACGTCCTTCTTCTTGACGTTGGCGCCAGGGGTAGCCTCCTGGACAGCACCGATGAACACATCGCCGATGCCTGCATAACGACGCTTGGAACCGCCAAGCACCTTGATGCAGCGAATCTTGCGAGCGCCGGAGTTGTCGGCGACGTTCAGCATGGTTTGCATCTGAATCATGGTAGATGTTCCTCCGAACTAAGAACCGAAGAGAGGTGCGCAGCCTTTATACGGCCGTGGTATGCAAGCCAGGCATACGCACATCTTCGGAAACGTACAAGTCGTAAGAGCGACTGCTTATTTAGCGCGCTCGACGACCTCGATGAGGCGCCAACGCTTCATCTTGGACATAGGACGGGTCTCCATAACGCGGACGGTATCGCCCACGCCAGCCGTGCACTCCTCGTCGTGAGCGTGCAGCTTCTTGGAGCTGGTCATCATCTTGCCGTACTTGGCGTGACGCTTGCGCTCGGTGACGGTGACGACAATGGTCTTGGCACCGGAGACGGAGGTAACGACACCCGTACGGACCTTACGCGAGTTACGCGAATCAGTCATGTTCTCTCCTTAGGTCCTACTCGGCGACAGCGGACTTCTCCGCTGCGATCTCGCGGGCGCGCTGCTCCGTGAGGACGCGAGCGATGTCCTTCTTCACGGTGTTGACGCGAGCGGTGTTGTCCAGCTGGCTGGTGGCCATCTGGAAACGAAGGTTAAAGAGCTCGGCGCGCATTTCCTTCAGCTTCTCAACGAGCTGAGCGTCCGAGAGCTCACGAATCTCTGCGGGCTTCATTAGTTCTCCTCCTTGGCGGCGGCGGCGTCCTCAGCAGCCCACTTGGCCTCGAGAGCGGCCTCCTCAGCCATTTCCTTCTCGATGCGCTGCTCAGCGTTCTTGGCAACCACAATCTTGGTCTTGATGGGGAGCTTGTGCTGAGCAAGACGCAGAGCCTCGCGAGCGACCTCCTCGGGCACGCCCTTGACCTCGAACATGATGCGGCCGGGCTTGACGACGGCCACCCACTCCTCGGGGTTACCCTTACCAGAACCCATGCGAGTCTCGGCAGGCTTCTTGGTGATGGGCTTATCGGGGAAGATCGTGATGTAGACACGACCGCCACGCTTCATGTAGCGGGTCATGGCAATACGAGCGGCCTCGATCTGACGGTTGGTAATCCAATGGGCCTCGAGAGCCTGGATACCAAACTCGCCGAAATGCAGCTCGGTATTACCCTTGGCCTGGCCCTTCATGGAGCCACGCTGCACCTTGCGGTGAAGAATACGCTTAGGGGCAAGCACTACTGACCCCTCCTCTCGGAGTTACGACGACGAGGACGGGAAGAGCCCTCGAGTGCAGGGTTGGGAACAGGCTGGCCCGGGAGCTTCTCGCCCAGGTAGATCCAGACCTTCACGCCGCAAGCGCCCATGGTGGTGCTGGCGACAGCCGTGCCGTAGTCGATCTTGGCACGGAGGGTGTGCAGAGGCACGCGACCCTCGCGGTACCACTCACGACGGCCCATCTCGGCACCGCCGAGACGACCGGAGCACTGGATACGGATGCCCTTAGCGCCGGCCTTGCGGGCAGACTGGACAGCCTTGCGCATAGCGCGACGGAAGGCAACGCGGCCCTCGAGCTGCTCGGCGATAGACTGAGCAACGAGGTTGGCGTCGAGCTCGGGACGCTTGATCTCGACAACGTCGACGGAGAGCTGGCCCTTGGAGACGCCAGCGACCTTCTCGAGCTCGGTGCGGAGAGTATCGATCTCGGCACCCTTCTTACCGATGACAACGCCAGGGCGAGCGGTGAGGATGATGACCTTCACCTTGTCGCCAGCGCGCTCGATCTCGACGCGGGAGACAGCTGCGCGGGAAAGACGCCTCTCGAGGTACTTGCGGATCTCGAGATCGTTACCGAGGGTCTTAGCGTAATCCTTCTCTGCGAACCAGCGGGAGCGCCAGTTCTCGGTGATGCCAAGACGGAAGCCGGTGGGGTAGACTTTCTGACCCATACAGCTTTACGCCTCCTTTCGAGGAGCAACGACGACGGTGATGTGGGCAGTACGCTTCAGAATGCGAGAAGCGGAACCCTTGGCGCGGGGACGGATGCGCTTAAGCGTCGGACCCTCGTCAACATAGGCAGCGGCGACAACCAGGTTGTCAGCACGCAGACCGTTGTTGTTCTCGGCGTTCGCAACGGCGGAACGGAGAACCTTCTCGACATCCACGGCGACGGCGCGGTCGCAGAAGTGGAGGATGTCGAAGGCCTGAGCGACAGGCTTGCGGCGGATCAGATCGACCACCAGGCGGGCCTTGCTGGGGGAAACACGCACGTACTTAGCGACGGCGCGAACCTCGGTGGCCTCAGTTTCAATAGACTTAGTTGCCATTTACGGTTAACCCCCTATTTGGCCTTGTGGCCACGGAACGTACGAGTCGGCGCGAACTCGCCGAGCTTGTGACCAACCATGGACTCGGTAACATACACGGGCACATGCTTGCGGCCGTCGTGGACGGCGATGGTGTGACCAACCATCTCGGGGAAGATGGTGGACGCGCGGGACCAGGTCTTCACGACGTCCTTCTTGCCAGCCTCGTTCATCGCGGTGATACGCGAGAGAAGGCGAGTCTCCACGAACGGGCCCTTTTTGAGACTTCTGCTCATAAGTGCTTTCTCCTAAAACTCGGTATCCGAAATTACTTCTTACGGCGACGAATGATGTGCTGGTTCGAGACCTTCTTCTTCTTGCGCGTACGAAGGCCCTTCGTCGGCTTACCCCAGGGGGTAACAGAGGGACGACCAGAGGTGTGGTTCTTGCCCTCGCCACCGCCATGCGGGTGGTCGACAGGGTTCATGACGGTACCGCGGACGGTCGGGCGCACGTTCATGTGACGCTTACGGCCGGCCTTGCCGATGACGATGTTAGCGTGATCGGCGTTGCCGACCTCACCGACGGTGGCGCGGCAGGTAACGAGGATGCGGCGCATCTCGGAGGAAGGCATACGGACGATAGCGTACTTGCCCTCCTTACCCATCAGCTGGCAGGAGTTACCGGCGGAACGGGCGATAGCAGCGCCCTTGCCCGGCTGGAACTCGACGGCGTGGATGAGCGTACCGACGGGGATGTCGGCGAGGGGCAGAGCGTTGCCCGGCTTGATGTCGGCGTCAGAACCGGACATGATGGTCTGACCGACCTCGAGGCCCTTGGGGGCCAGGATGTAGCGCTTCTCACCGTCAGCGTAGTGCAGCAGAGCGATGCGAGCAGAACGGTTCGGATCGTACTCGATCGTGGCAACCTTGGCGGGCACGCCGTCCTTGTTGCGCTTGAAGTCGATCACGCGGTAACGACGCTTCACGCCGCCGCCCTGGTGGCGGGTGGTGATACGGCCGTTGTTGTTACGACCGGCCTTCTTGGGCAGGGGCTCGAGAAGAGACTTCTCGGGCTTGGTGCAGGTGATCTCGGAGAAATCGGAGATCGTCTGCCAACGCCTACCAGCGGAGGTCGGCTTAAGGTGCTTTACAGCCATTACAATCCCTTTCAATAGGAATCCGTTAGCCATCGCAGACAGGGATTCGAGGTTCTGCCTCGGGTGCGATGACACCGGACGTATACACGGTTCCGGGCGTGTCCATTTAATACGCCCAAAACCTTGAGCTCTCGCCTCCCCTATTTGGGAGGCATGAGCTCACTCAACAGCAGCGAGTCTTAGGCCTGGTTGCCAAAGACCTCGATGGTGTCGCCCTCGGCCAGCGTGACGATGGCCTTCTTCCAAGAACGGGTCTTGCCGGCGACATAGCGCACGCGCTTGGTCTTGGGCTTGACCGTCAGGGTGTTCACGCGAACGACCTTGACGCCGAAGATCTCCTCGACAGCGTCCTTGATCTGATACTTGTTAGCATCCTTGGCGACCTCGAACGTGTACTTGTTCTGCTCCATGCCGGAGAAGGAACGCTCGGACACGATCGGACGGATGATGATCTCGTGGGCGGTCATTTATGCAAGCACCTCCCCGAAGTGAGCGGCGATGTCGGCGGGCATCAGCACGGCGTTGTTGTTGACGAGATCGTAGGTGTTGGCCTCGTCGGCAGTGATGATGAACGTCTTGGGAATGTTGCGGAACGACAGGTAGGCGTTGACGTCCTCATCGCGAACGATGATGGTCAGACGCTTGCCCTCAAGGCCGAGAGCCTTGAGCATGGCGACGGCAGCCTTGGTGGAAGGCTTCTCGAAGCCGTAGTCGTCGACGAGCACGAGCTCGCCATCGGCCAGCTTGGCGGACAGCGCGGAGCGCATAGCCAGCTTGACCTCCTTGTTGTTCATACGCTTAGCGTAGGAACGGGGCTTGGGGGCGAAGACAACGCCACCGTGACGCCACTGGGCAGCACGGATGGAACCCTGGCGGGCACGGCCGGTGCCCTTCTGACGCCAAGGCTTCTTGCCGCCACCGGAAACCTCAGAGCGGCCCTTAGCGGATTGGGTGCCCTGACGCCAAGAGGCCATCTGGCACTTGACGATGTGGTGCATAACGTGGATGTTCGGCTCGATGCCGTACACCTCAGCGGCGAGCTCGGCCTCGGCGACCTTCTTGCCCTCGCTGTTCTTTACTTCAAACTTTGCCATTTAAGTGTTCTCCTTGGTATGACGCTGGGCTAAATGGGCTGGGCCCTTAGGCCATACGGATGGCGACGAGACCATTCTTGGCACCCGGGACAGCGCCCTTGACCAAGATGAGGTTCTGCTCGGCATCGATGCGGACAACGGAAAGGTTCTTGACGGTAACGCGCTCGTTACCCATGTGACCGGCCATCTTGACGCCCTTGAGGACGCGCGCAGGATAGGCGCACTGACCGATAGAACCGGGGTGACGCTGGAAGTGAGAACCATGCGTCATAGGACCGCGACGCTGACCCCAGCGCTTGATGCGACCCTGGAAGCCCTTACCCTTGGAGGTACCGATGACGTCGACCTTCTCGACATCAGCGAAATCAGCGACGGTGACGACCTCGCCGACCTTGTGCTCCTCGCCGTTCTCGACGCGGACCTCACGAAGGAAGCGGACAGGCTCGACGCCGGCCTTGGCGAAGTGACCAGCCATGGGCTTGTTCACGTTCTTGGCCTTGATGTCGCCGAAACCGATCTGGACGGCGTCATAGCCGTCGGTTGCCTGAGTTTTAACCTGCGAGACAGCGCAGGGGCCAGCCTGGATGACCGTGACGGGAACGACGTTGTCGTCCTCGTCCCAAACCTGGGTCATGCCAATCTTGCGGCCGAGAATCATGCTGATCAAGATATGATCCCAACTCTCGCGTGGTCTTGGGACAATGCGTACGCCACCGAGCGTACGCCCCTAGAGGACCACTACTTACACGACGTGCTCCCCAGCCTTGTATTGCGCCCGGACTACCTGACAACCCTATTAAGCAGGCATTTTATCCAGCCAGAATACTCCCCTGGTTACACACAGCTGTTTAGTATACACGGCTGCGGGCGTATCCATCGAGATTCATATTTCACTCACATTGTTTACGCAGGTAAAGTGCGTGGCACGTTCCCAGTGTGCGGCGGAGGGGGCGGGCCTGAGACATATTAAGGTTGCTGCTCTACAGTCCTGCTCACGACGGAG
>DBEWTI010000142.1:0-12007 GCA_048205975.1 Collinsella sp. | reverse complement strand
ATGTCGCAGCCGTACTTGAGCGCCGCGGTCTGGGGCTTGTAGCTCACGCCGCCCACGACGGTCACGGCAACATGACCCGTGACGTCGGCGATCTTGCTCGCGACCTCGTCGATCTGCTGGGCAAGCTCGCGCGTGGGGGTGATGACGAGCATCACGGGGCCGCGGCCGTTGCCCTCGGGCTTTTTAGCGCCGCGACGGCGGTTGCGGCTGCCGCGCTCGCGCACGGGCTTGGGCGGAGCGATGTGCTCCAGGTTGTTCATGGTCGGCAGCAAGAAGGCAGCCGTCTTGCCGGTGCCGGTCTGGGCGGCGGCAAGCAGGTCGCGACCCTCAAGCACCACGGGGATCGAGCCGGCCTGCACGGGCGTGGGCGCCGTGTAGCCCAGGTTCTCGATGGCACGAAGCATCTCGTCCGAAAGCCCCAACTCGTCAAAGGCGGGCAAGCTCTCGGCAGCGGACTCGACGGTCTCGGCGGCGCTGGCCTCGTCGGCAGCATCGAAGGCAGCCTGGGTCATGGCCTCGCGGGCCGCGTCCAGAATCTCGGCGTCCGTGACGTCGGATACAGAATTACGCATATGTTGTTGTTCCTTATCTGCACGCGCAATGGGCACGGCATACGGCCGCGCGGGCGTGCTTGGTAGTGCGCTGATACATACAAAACAGGTGCGCACAGAGAGGACGTTGCTCAGCACGCTGGCGATCGCTTTGGCAGCCCTATCACGCGCCGTCCAGACGCAGCAGCTCTAAGCGATGGAGCAGATTCGCCGCCGGTTAGTATACCCGCGCATCGCGTGCCCCCACGTAAACCACAGATGACGGGACGGGCAGGATGGGTCCCAGGGTTTGGCCCGGCCGATTGTCTCGATCTGTAACAATTACGGAGCAAAACCGGGTCTTACTGTTACAGATCAAGACAAACGGTCGGCCCCCTGGCTAATATCTCAATCTGTAACAGTTACGGGCCGAATCTTCGTCCAGTTGTTACAGATCGAGACAAACCAATCCGTCAGAAAACAACGTCTCGATCTGTAACAGTTACTCGGCAAAACCAGCCCCAGATGTTACAGATCGAGACAGTTGAGCAGCCAGCCGAGGAACAATCTCGATCTGTAACAGTTACTCGGCAAAACCAGTCCCAGATGTTACAGATCGAGACGAAATAAAATATCGTACCGATAAAGTCCAAACCCCGGCCATCCTGCATTTTTACGGATATAACCTATAATGTTGATAGAGCCATGTGGCGTGCCGCGCGTCTTTTAATGCGGCGCCCGCCGAGGGCAATTAATTCCAATCATGTTTATCGATTTGAGAATAAACAGAGGAGGTATCGTGGCAGCAAAAACACCGTGCTCGGTCCTCTACAACGATATCCGCCTGTTCGGCGGCCTCAAGCATCTCGAAATCGCTCGAATGCTCATCAACGGCAACTCCTACCTCGGCAGCACCCTGCTGGAAAAGTGTTCTTCCAACCGTTCTTATCTGACTCGCTATGTCGCCCATCGCGAGCCTGACCAATGTGCCCCCGGTATCTACAATGATTTCACCGTCTCAACGCTCAACCTTTCCGCGGCAATCTGCAGCAAGCTCGGCGGAGGCGATTCTGCTTACCAGGCAATTGCCGAGCACTACCGCGGTCCGGCAGCCAACGAAATGATGTCGGCTCTCGCCAGCTACCGGCTTGACAGCCGCCTGTACGCGAACGCTCTAAATCGCATCGATAGTTCCGACTGCCAAGGCGCACGTGAGAAGAGCACACTCTATCTGATGCTCTTTGTGGCAACGGGGGCGCTCGCCGACCCCATTCAGGGCATGGCGACCGTCGAGCGTTACTGCAACAACAAGACGGGTGGGTTCTTTGGCACTACCGAGACAACTGTCGGCCGCAGTTTTACGAGCTGCCTACGAAAGCAAAGTGTTATCGCCCCCAATCTCGGTCTACTTAGGACACATGCCGATAGCTGCGTCGATATGCGGATTCACCCACTCTCACGCGACCCTCGCGGCACTGTAATTGGTTCTTTGCCCAAAACCTCGCCCAGCATCACCGATGTAGGCGCAGATGCATCGCGCGAGCATCTCCGGATTTGGCTCGAAGACGGACACTGGTACGCCCAGGGTCTTGGATCGACCAACGGCACCGTGCTCGAATCGGGCGCAGGCGACGGTGACATTGTGATTGAACCGCCTCGCGACCAACGCGAGCCTGGCAAAATCTATCCCCCGGTGGAAATCGAAAACAGCGACAGACTCCATCTGGGCCTCTACACGACATTCCTTGTCATCGTGGACTAGCGCGGGCGGCGATCGAAAAACGGTCGCCGCCCGTCTTTCGTCTTCTACCTTCTGCGTCGTAAACGACAATACTCAGCGGCATACGTCGGCAGTGCGGCTATCATGGTGCTTTACCAATAGCCGCACTGCCGACGCATACGTGCGGCAACCCATGCCAGACAAAGGAACGCCATGGATACTACCGATAGCGCCTATGGCGACAAGCTCATCCGTCTCGACACGTTCGACACCGCCGTGGCGGTCGACCCCAGCGCCGAGGACGATGCCAAGCGCCGGTTTATGACGCTCATTCTTCAAACGGCCCATCGCAGCAACGGCAACATCGGCCACGTGCTGCGCGCGACCAACACCAACGGCGAGATTTTCGCGGTAAAGCTGCTCAAAGACAACGCCATCCTTTCCGGCCAAGCCCCCAACCGCTCCGCCGAGCAATCGGCCGCGCACCTTGCCAATACCGCCGCTCTGTTCGAGGAGTACCGTCACCTGTGCACCGTCTCGCACCTGCGCGGGTTCCCGTGTGTCTATGGCTACGGCTCCTGTGAGGACGACCCCCTCATCCTCATGGAGTGGGTCGAGGGCACCTCGCTCAAGCAGGCGCTGCCCTTGCTTCCGCACGATACCTCGGGCGGGTTAACCACCCAGATGGTCGCCGCCGTCGGAAACGCCGTGCTTCGCGCGCTCTTGATGACCCAAGGCCTTGTGAATCCGGTCGTTCACCGCGATCTTTCGCCCGCCAATATCATGTTCCGCACCACCAGCCGAACGCTCGAGCAGCAGATAGCCGATTGCTCCTTTGACCCCTGCCTCATCGACATGGGCTCCGCCACCATGGCCCTCAGCGATGACACGATCACCCGGCGCGCCGACATCTGGCGCTTTGCCACGCCCGCATACGCCGCGCCCGAAATGCTCACGCAGGACATCGAAGGCATCGCGGCCCTTCGCCGCTCGCCCGCCATCGATGTCTATGCGCTTTCGAGCATTCTGTACCAGCTCTACAGCGGTCGTAAACCGTTCGATGTCGAGTCGACGGGTGCTGCAGCAACCGGCTCGTTCTATCTCATAAAGACCAAGACAAAACCGGCGCCGCTCGAGCCGCGCTGCGAGGACGACAAAGCGCTTGTCCAGATCATCATGAAAGGCATCTCGGTCGAACAGGGCGATCGCCCTACCGAGCAGCAGATGCTCGAGGTGCTCTCGACGTACCTCCCCGCTGCAGAATCTGAGGACCGCGAGGGCGCAGGAGACGAGGCCGCAATTGATATCGATTCTGGCACGCACCTTAAGGTCGACGTCGCCGGCGAGCGCGCGCGAGAGATCCTGGAGCAGGCCCGTCACGATGCCATGACCCGCCGCCGCTTTGTCATCGGCGGCGTCGTTGCAGCCGTTGCGGGGCTCGGCGTTATCGGGGCAGCAACCCATGGCTTTGGCATCCCCGACTACCTGGACGGCATCCGCGGTTCGCTTGACGACTACACTTGGGATCAGCTGCAGGAGATTTCGCTCAAGATTAAGGCCGCCGAGACCCGTAGCGAGGCACGCGAGATTGCCAAGCGCTACCACCTGCTCGACGCTGATGGGCATATCCCCTATCCGTGCACCAAGCGTGTCACGCTCACCAACGGACTACAGGTTGGCGCGCAGCTTGTGGGCATCCGCCACGATGAGCTTCTGGACGGGACGGGCAAGGCCGGGCTGACGTTTATGTTCGACGCGGGTATTGCCGAGCGCAACGCTACGGCTGAACCGCCGAGCGCCGGCTGGGCAGATTGCGAGCTGCGGGGATGGCTCAACGGCGACGGCCTTAAGCTGCTACCCAACGAGTTGCGCGCGCTCATTAAAGGGGTCAAGAAGGTCTCGAACAATGTGGGCGCCGCCAACAGTGCATCGTGTCTGAGCGAGTTGCCCGCAACCCTTTGGCTGCCCGCCATGGTCGAGCTGTGCGGTACGCAACCGCCCGATTCGTTTGCCGAGGGCTATCACTACCTGGCAGACATCTACAACGGCGAGGGCAAGGAGTATCAGCTCTTCCGCGAGCTCAAGGTGAGCCCGTATTCCACGAACGAGACGATGGTCCGCCAGTGGAAGGGCAAGGACACCTGTTGGTGGGAGCGCACGGTGAGCCCCGACACATCGGAGAGTGGAGGCACACTCTATTTGAATCGCGTGGGACACGACGGCGACGTCTTTACGTACGCAACGCCTGCGGACAAGCCAAATAAGCGAACCTGTGTGATCCCCGGGTTCTGTATCTAGGCGGCGGGCGTCTTGCCGTGACGGGACCCCTCCCCGGCAATTGTCTCGATCTGTAACACCAGCTCGGCAGATACAGGTCTAGATGTTACAGAACGAGACAAACCCCAACCCCGCGAGACAACATCTCAATCTGTAACAGTAAGGGGTTAAAAACCTCTCTAGATGTTACAGATCAAGACATTTGAGTTGACCGCGGACGGTCCGTCTCGATCAGTAACAGTTAGAGGTCATATTTGCTGCTAGATGTTACAGAACGAGACATTAACTTGCCGAGAACTTCGCCTCATAAATGTGATTCAAGTGTGTCGATATTTCCTTGCCAATGTTGCGCAACAGAAGCCCTTTCGGCGGTCGTAACGTACGAATTGTCATAGGTACCCCTTCAACGATTGGGAGAAGAAATGGCAAAGTACGCACCTAAACACTTGGAAGTCTCAGGCGGCGACGAGCCTCGCCCCACATTCTCGGGCTACAAGGCAACACGACTCGCCGTCACCGCGGCAACCACCATCGCTATGACTGGCTCGTCGCTGCTCGCGCCGTTCTCGGCATTTGCCAACGATGCGAGTGATACCACGGCACAGGACGCGATCATGTCCCCGCTTGCTGTCCACGCCGGCGAGGCGGCAGGCTCCGCAGTAAAGGCAAACGCCCAGAAGATTGCCGACTTGCAGGCTGCTATCGACGCCGCAAAGGCTGCCGAGGCAGACGCCAAATCCGACTACGACACGGTGGCTGCCCCCTATACCGAAAAGCAGGCGGCACGCGACAACGCACAAAGCACCTATGACGTCTCCGTCTCCGATAATTCGCAGGCAGAGGCCGCCGCGCGCGCCGAATATGCTCGCCAGCTCGATGAAAGCGTCAAGGCGGCCGACAGCGCCAGTGCCACGCTGAAGGATGCCCAGGGAAAGCTCGATGCAGCCAAGACCGACGCCGAGGACAAGTCGAAGGTCCTTGATGCCGCAAAGCAGGCGGCAGCCGACGCGCAGGCCAAGCTCGAGGCAGCCCAGAAGGCAGCCGCCAACGCAACGCCGGAGGAAATCAAGGTCGCCGAGCAGGCTGCCGCAGATGCGCAGGCCGCTCTGGACCAAGCAAAGGCTGCGAAGGCCACTGCCGATTCCGCGCTCGCCGATGCCCAGCATGCTCAGAGCGCCGCGCAGAGCGCTTACGACGAAGCGGCAGGCACGCTGGCTTCCGCTCAGCAGGAAAAGAACGCCGCGGATGGTAAGGTAGTCGCGGCACAGACAGCGTATGACAGCGCACAAGCCGATTTGGCGGCCGCAAAGGCAGGCGCCGAGAGCCCGGAGTATGACGCCGCCCAGGCAAAGGTCGATGCTGCCCAAAGCGCACTCGACCAGGCGAAAAAGCAGCAGGCGACTGCCGAAGCAGGCCTTTCTCAGGCAAATAGCGACGTTGAATCCAAGCAGGACGCCCTCACCGGCGCCGAAAGCGATCTCGAAGCCAAGAAGCAGACAGTCGCAGCAGCCGAAAATGATGTAACGGCAGCCCAGACGAAAGCCGATGCGGCGCAATCGGAGTTGACCTCGGCAAAGCAGGCACATGCTGCCGAACTGGAGAAGGCAAAGGCCGCTCAGAAACAAGTCGACCAGGCAAAAGCCGCGAAAGAGCAGGCAGACAAGGCGCTCGAAACTGCCAAGGCAAACCAGGCGGCCGCCGATCAAGCCGTTGTCGATGCACAGAAAGCATACGATACGTGCAAGGCAGCAACCGATAAGGCAACGACAGCGGAGGCGCAGAGCGTCATCGGCTTCTACCAGTTCATCGGTGCCAACGACGCTGCAAACATCATCTATAGGCAGAGCGATAAAAACCCGACGACCATTGGCGATAAAAAAGACGGCACGTCACTCGACAACGCCAAGCTATCGTTTAACAAGCTGCGCGAGATTAACGAATACCGTGCAAGCGTTGGATTGAGTGAGCTTAGGGTGACGGCCGAGCAAATGGCAATCGCTCAATCCGACTCCAATTACTCTGACAAAACGCTAGGTCACTCAGATTACGCCAATTGTGAAAATGCCGCTTGGAACTTCAGTACTAAAGAAAACATCGCGCACCAATGGGTCGATGATGAAAAGGAGATATTTGACGAGGCTGCAGCGAAAGCCGGCCTTGGCAACGTTGCCCCCAAAGATGCTTGGGATACTTTCTGGAGCCACAAAACCGAATTCGAAAAGCGCGGGGCAGACTTTGGCACCGTCGGCCATTATTTGAATATCGTACAACCTAACGCCAAAACCATGGGATACGGCATCAACTCGCGCGGAACCCTTTGGCCGTATGTGTTCGTCTTGGAGATCGACAACAATTACGGTTCGTACGAGAAAGAATACTCGATCGATGAACTCGAGAATCTCTTTGATCAGTATCAGCTGAGCCTCTCCAAAGCCAGCGAAAAGCTCGCCGCCGCAAAGACGGACCTTGAGCAAAAGCGCAGCACAGCGGCATCGAAAGCCAATGCCGTAAAGGCAGCTGAAACCCTCGTCGCTCAAAAGCAGGAAGGCATTGTTGCCGCGAATAGCGACCTTGCCGCCAAGAACGACAGCGTAGCAAGTGCCGCCGCCGCTGTTGCCCTAGCAAAGCAGAATCTCGCCAAGGCAAACGGAAAAGTTGCCGAAGCCGAAGACCAGGTCAAAGCCGCCCAAAGCAACGTGGCGACCGCAGAGCAGGTCGTCAACCAGAAGCGCGCCGAGCTTAAGGCATCGAAAGAGCAAGCCGCTCAGAGTCAGAAGAAGGTTGATGACGCCAAGGCAGAGACTCTCGTAAAGCAGCAGGCTCTGCAAGATGCAAAGAAGGAACTTGCCAAGTATTCAGCCGATGTTGCTGCGGCTCAGGAGAAAGCCGACGAGGCCCATCAGGCGCTAGATGAAGCCACGGCAGCCCAGACGTCTGCCCAGAGCGCTCTCCAAAAGGCGAAGCTCGACGAGGCTGCCAAGAAGCAGGCCCTCGACACCGCGAAGGACAACGCCGAGGCCAAGGCGGCGACCGCGGAGCACGCTGCGAGCGATCTGACCACGGCGAAAAACGACTTTGCTTCAAAGAAGGCCCGTGCCGACGCCCTGAGCAATGCAGCCGATAATCTTGCCACCGCCGAGGCGGCCAAGAAGGAGGCCGACGCAGCAGTTACCGATGCCGGAGTCGCCCTTAGCACGGCAAATGATGCCATCGCGAACGCCGAGCAGGCGGTCGAGAATTCTCAGGCCGCATCGGACGCCGCTGCTGCTACTCTCGGAAAGCTCAAGTCCATCAACGTCGAAAACGGCATTGCTACTGGCTCTGACGCAAACGCGAACGATACGCTCAATGCCCTCTTTGCCAAGTGCGTCGCCGCCAAGCAGGCAGAACATAACGCAAAGGCCGCACTTGATGCCGCTCAGGCAGACCTTGATGCTGCGACGCCCGCCTACACCGCGGCTCTCAACGGTTACAACGAGGCGAAGGCAAAACGCGTAGCCGCCGAGCAAGCCCTGAAGGACGAGATCGCCCGCCAGGAGCAAGAGGCGGCGAAGGCCGAGCAGGCCAAGATCACGCAGGCTGCCGCTAAGCCGGTTACTGGAAAGCCGTCTGCCGGCAACGTCAAGACGGCCGCCAACTCGGCACTTCCCACCACAGGCGACAATGCTGCGCTCGCCGGTGAGACGTTTGTCATCGGAGGTGTCGTGCTCGTAGCCGCCGGCGTCTTCCTGACTGACAAGAAGCGTCGTCAGGAGTAAGGATTTCGGGAGGACGGCTTCTCCTCCCTCCCACCGCTTCGCAAACCCTGCCTAACATGCGCCGGGGCGCCCATCACGCGGGCGCCCCGGCGTTTTACGTTGTATGGCCGGGGCATCTGCTCCGAGATTGTCTCGATCTGTAACATCTAGGACCCAAATATCTGTCTTACTGTTACAGATCGAGATGTTCGGGTTACCCTCGAATGGTTTGTCTCGATCTGTAACATCTAGCAGGCAAAACGGTCCCCAGACGTTACAGATTGAGACGTTAAGTTGTGGCTCGATGTAATGTCTCGATCTGTAACAGTTACGGCTCAAAAACTGGACCAGATGTTACAGATTGAGATGTTTGGCAGGGACTGCCAACGATTGAGCAGCCGCCCTCATCCGTAACGAAATGTCATATATTTCTTTCTGTACTAGACACCCCCAGGGGGTATGGGTGTATAGTATCGGCAGGTTAACAATTCCAATACCGAACCACGGAAAGGAGAAGCCATGGCTCAAGATAAGTTCGATGTGGGCGGCATGACATGCGCCGCCTGTCAGGCGCACGTGGACCGTGCCGTGAGCAAGCTCGACGGCGTCGAGAGCGTCGCGGTCAATCTGCTCGCCGGCTCTATGCTGGTGGACTACGACCCCGCGCAGGTCTCCCCCGACGATATCTGCACCGCCGTCGACCGCGCGGGCTACTCGGCCTCGCCCGTCGATGTGGGCACCGGTGCCGCCGGCTCAAACGGCAGTGCGCAAGCCAGGTCCGGCGCCGCCCATATGGAGTCGCCTACCAAAAAGCTGGAGGCCGCCGCCTCCGCCATGCGCACCCGCCTCATCGTCTCGATCGTATTCCTCATCCCACTGTTCTACATAGGCATGGGGCACATGCTTGGCTGGCCGCTGCCCGGCATTTTCACCGACCATACCCACAGCATGACGCTCGCCCTCACCGAGCTCGTCCTGCTCATCCCCATCGTCTATGTCAACGACGCATACTTTATCAACGGGTTTAAATCGCTCGCGCACGGCGCGCCCACCATGGACGCCCTTATTGCCGTGGGCGCCACCGCTTCCATCGCCTGGTCGCTCTACGCCATGTTCATCATGGCCGACCAGCTGGCCACAGGTCAGGTGCACGAGGCCATGATGACGAGCATGGACAACCTGTATTTTGAGAGCGCCGGCACCATCCTGTCGCTCGTCACCGTGGGCAAATACCTCGAAACGCGCAGCAAGTCCAAAACCGGCGGCGCTATCGAGGAGCTCATCGACTTGGCACCCAAGACCGCGACCGTCGTTGCCGACGACGGTACCGAAGCCACCGTCGACGTCGACAGCATCCTTCCCGGCCAGGTGCTGCGCGTGCGTCCCGGCGAGTCCATCCCCGTTGACGGCGTGGTACTCGAGGGCAGCTCGGCCGTGGACGAGAGCGCGCTCACCGGCGAATCCATTCCCGTGGAGAAGACCGCCGGCGACACTGTCAACGCGGCCACGGTCAACCGCACCGGATCGTTTACCTTCCGTGCCACACGCGTGGGCGCCGACACGTCGCTCGCCAAGATTATCCAGCTCGTCGAGGACGCCAACGCCACCAAGGCGCCCATCGCCCGCATGGCCGACAAGGTCGCCGGCGTGTTCGTGCCCGTAGTGTTCGTGATCTCGGCCGCGACCTTTGCAGTGTGGATGGCACTGACCGGCAGCATAAACGAGGCACTCACTTCTGCCGTCGCCGTGCTGGTGATCAGCTGCCCGTGCGCGCTGGGTCTGGCCACGCCCGTCGCCATTATGGTCGGCACCGGCAAGGGCGCCGAGATGGGCATTCTGTTTAAGAGCGCCGAGGCGCTGGAGAACCTGCGCAGCGTGGGCACCGTGGTGCTCGACAAGACTGGCACCGTCACCCGCGGCAAGCCGGCTGTAACCGACATTGAGGTGGCCACGCGCGCTGACGGCTCGCCCGCCATGAGCGAAAAGGCGCTGCTCAAGCTGGCCGCCGCGCTGGAGCGCTCGAGCGAGCACCCGCTGGCAGAGGCGATTATGGCCGAGTGCGAGACGCGCGGGATCGTCGCGCGCATGGTCGAGGACTTTGTCGCCGTGCCCGGACGTGGCGTTACGGCGCGCGAGGGGCAGAATGTCATCGCAGCCGGCAACGTGCGCCTGATGGACGAGTTGGGCGTTACCGTGCCCGCGGGTCTTGCCGACCAATATGCCGCCGAAGGCAAGACGCCGCTGTTCTTTGCCAAGAACGGCGAGCTTGTCGGCACCATCGCCGTGGCTGACGAGGTCAAAGAAACGAGTGCCGAGGCCATCGCCGCGCTCCGCAAGCTCGGCGTCGACGTGCGCATGCTCACCGGCGACAACTGCGTCACCGCCGAAGCAATCGCCCGCCGCGTGGGGCTGAGCAGCGAACAGGTCATCGCCGACGTCCTCCCCGCCGACAAGGAGCGCCACGTGCGCGAACTGCAGGATGCGGGCGGCAAGGTCGCCATGGTGGGCGACGGCATCAACGACTCCCCCGCCCTGGCGCGCGCCGACGTGGGCCTTGCTATCGGCACCGGCGCCGACATCGCCAAGGAGGGCGCCGACGTGGTACTCATACGCAGCGATCTCATGGACGTCGCCCGTGCCATCGAGCTGTCACGTGCCACAATCCGCAACATCAAGCAGGACCTGTTCTGGGCGCTGTTCTACAACGGCATCGGCATTCCGCTGGCGGCGGGCGTGTTCTTCCCCCTCACCGGTTGGCAGCTCTCGCCGATGTTCGGCGCCGCGGCCATGAGCCTGTCGAGCGTGTGCGTCGTAAGCAATGCTCTGCGCCTGCGAACCTTTAAGCCCAAGACGGCGCACTGATGCACCCGACCTTGCCCCTCAAACCGTCGCTCGCGTACCCAAGTACGCTTCGCTCCTCTTTCGGGGCAATCTCGGGCACCCCAGCGCACCTTTAAGATGACGCTGTTCACGACTAAACTGTCAGATAATCTCAATCGATAAGGAGTACACCCATGCGATACACAATCAAGACTTCCGGCCTTATGTGCGGCCACTGCGACGCCACCGTCGAGACGGCGTTGCTCAACGTAGCCGGCGTGACCGACGCCGACGCCGATCACGAGACCCAGACCGTCCAGGTGGAGTGCGCCGACACCGTGACCGCCGAGCAGCTCGCCGCCGCCGTCGAGGGCGCCGGCGAGAAGTTCCACGCCCTGTCCGTAACCGCCGCGTAACGACCCACGCGCACCCCGACCAGAAACGAGGACCCGCCATGATGGCAGACCATAAATCGGTGACCCGCATGCTCAAGACGGCACGCGGTCAGATCGACGGCATCCTGCGGATGGTCGAGGAGGACCGCTACTGCGTCGATATTTCCACGCAGCTCATGGCAACGCAGGCGCTCATTGCGCGCATCAACGCCGACGTGCTCAAGGCGCATATCGAGGGCTGCGTGACTTCGGCAATCGAATCGGGCGACGAAGACCTCAAAGCCGCCAAGCTCGCCGAGATCGAACGCGTCGTCGACAAGCTCTCCAAGTAATTGGGGCATTGGGGACAGACTTCTTTGCACCGTCTTGGCGTTCCGGGGACAGGTATGTTTTGAACTGCGTCCCGAATCTTGGCCTTCTTTATTAGAAGCGAACACTAGGACGCTTTCAATAGCCGTTTCCGAAACTCCACCGGGGTGAGGCCGCCGAGCGCCACCTGGCGACGCCTCGTGTTCCAATGCACGACGT
>DBEWTI010000136.1:0-6186 GCA_048205975.1 Collinsella sp. | reverse complement strand
CAAGGGCCATTACAGCAAAGGCCTCACCACGCTCAACCCCTCAGCCAAAGTTCCCAATGGTGGTACATAAGGGAGCGGGCCCGGCCACTAATAACCTTTTGAACGACTCTGCTTGCAGCCGGAGTGAAAAAGGTTATTAGTGGCCGGGCCCGCGACCGCCGGGACATGTACCCCCAATTAACTGTTCTTCATGACAATCGAATCCACGACATCGGCCACATTCTCGCAGCAGTCGGCGCAGTACTCCAGGAAGGCGTACACGTCACGCCAAGCGATGACCTCGAGCGGGTCCTTGCCGTTAACGTGCAGGTTACGCATGGCGTTGATATAGAGCTCGTCGGCCTCGGACTCGATGGTGTTGATCTGGATGACGAGCTCGCGCAGCGTCTTGGACTTGCGGTAGTTAGGCAGCTCGACCATCAGGTCCTTCATGGCACGGCAGGCGTCGGTTACCTTGTGGGCGATCACGATGGCGTCGGGATGGATGCTCTGGATGTTGGTGAAGTAGACGCGCTGCACGACGCCCTCGATACGGTCGAGCACGGTGTCGAGCGAGCAGCTCATCAGGTCCAGGTCCTCGCGCTCAAGCGGGGTGATAAAGGCCGTGAGCAGGGCGTCCTCAAGCTCATGGTGCTTCTTGTCGGCCGCATGCTCGATCGCGTGCATCTTGTCGAGCATATCGTGAATCTTCGCGGGATCGAAGTTCTCGAAAATCTTGGTGAGCAGCTCGGCGGCCTGGACGGCAAGGTCGGCGCAGGCGACGTAGTTGTCAAAGTAGAACGAATCGGGTTTCTTTGCCATGAGTGGGTCCTTTCGAGGCGAAGACGGGTGGGCGAAATATTACGGTCCGGATGGACGCTCGGTGTGGCTAGAGGAACATCATGAACAGCTTGGCCATGACAAAGCTGATGAGTCCACAGGCGGGGAAGGTGAAGAACCAGGTGAACATCATGTCCTTGACGACACCGAAGTTGATGGCCGAGAGGCGTTTGACGGCGCCGACGCCCATGATGGCGCAGGTCTTGATGTGAGTGGAGGACACGGGGATGCCGGTGAGCGTGGCAAGCAGCAGATTTGCGGCGCCCGCCAGGTCGGCGGAGAAGCCCTGGTACTTTTCGAGCTTGACCATGCTCTGGCCAACGGACTTGATGATGCGCTCGCCGCCCACGCTGGTGCCGATGCCCATGGTGGCCGAGCACAGCAGCATAATCCAGATGGGGATGCCGGCATCGCCGACGCTCGTCTGGCCGCTGGCAAAGGCCACGCCTAAAAAGAGCACGCCGATGAACTTTTGTCCATCCTGCGCGCCGTGCATAAAGCTCATGGCCGCAGCGCTCGCGATCTGAGCGTATTTAAAGAAGACATTGGCACGTCGCCTGTTGGCGGCGGCGAAAAGAATCGAGACGAGCTTGCACAGGACCCAGCCCATGACAAAGCCCAGGCCGATGGAGAGCGCCAGGCCGTAGATGACCTTCATCCACTCGTGGACGTTGACGCTGCTCGCACCGCCGAGGGCGATGGCGGCACCGGTCAGGCCGGCGATAAGGCTGTGGCTTTGCGAGGTGGGGATGCCAAAACGCGACGCTGTGGCGCCGTAGACGACGATGGAGAACAGCGCCGCGCACAGGCAGGCGAGCGCCATGGTACTGTTTCCGCCAAAGTCGACAATATGGGAGATGGTGTTGGCGACGCTCGCGTTAAAGTGCGTCATGATGAGCACGCCGAGGAAGTTGAATGCGGCACTCATGAGAATGGCGGCGCGGGCGGGCATGCAGCGCGTGGTGACGCAGGTCGCGATGGCGTTGGGTGCGTCGGTCCATCCATTGACGAAGATGGCGCCGAGCGCGAGGATCACGGTGACGGCAAGGACTGGGTTCGACACAAGTTGGCCGAGGAAGGTTGAGAACGTTACGTCCATATATGGGCTTTCTCGAAGTTTGCAGGCACGTTACAGAAACATGATAAATCGTATCACCTCCTGCGGGTTTCTTTACCGAGTTCTGATGGGAGCAGTGAATTTTTTGGCACTAAAAATGAATATTAGCCCTGTTGACCGCGGGTGTTCTTTTTGCTAACACACCATGAGGACACGTGCGCGCGCCCCAACACCCCAAAACCACAGTCTGTTCGCTTTACAATATGCAAACATGCGTTCGATAATAGGAGGCATGGAATATCGACAGACAGACGGCAAAACTCGGCGCGTACACAAGCAGTATGTGGACGTCGTGGCTCGCATCCTCGCGGGCGGACAGGTTGTGCCGGTCACCGTCTGCTGGGTCGACGGCCGTTGTTTTACGATCGACGAAATTATCTCGACCACCGGGTTTGGCCTGACGGTTCACGGCATTCGTACGGCAACCTATAAGGTACGTTTTGGCGGACATGCGACCGAGTTGTATCTGGAGGACCAAACGCGTGAGCGGGCGGACGGCTCGCAGGCGCACGTGATGCGTTGGTGGGTCTGGGCTTTTGATCGTACGCTCGAGGGCGAGCGCCGCAGGTAAGAGCGCGCGGCATTCGGGTACAATGGCAGGAATCTTGTCACCTACGGCGCTGTTGTGGCGCTTTTTGAAAGGACGAAGTATGAACGATATCCAGGGCTATCAGAACGGCCCCATCGAGACCGGCGCAAGCCGCGCCAAGGAGATGTCGCCGCGCGCGTACAATCTTGCCATGTCCGCCCTCATCTTCTTGGGCTTTTGCGCCATGGGCGCCGGCGCCTACTTTACGAGCACCATGGCGTTTGCCCGCATGATGATGAGCGGCGCCGCCCTGCCACTGGTCTTTGGCTCGTTTATTTTAACCATCGTCGGCATGGTCATGATGTCGGCTGCTGCGGGCAAGCAGTCCGTGGGTCTGTCCCTTGTGGGCTACATAATCTTTGCGAGTACCTTTGGCCTGACCGCGTCGTTTGGCCTTGCCAACTACGACCTGCCCACCATCAACACTGCCTTTATCGCCACGGCCGCCATCACCTTTGTCTTTGGCGCCTTGGGCGTGACGTTCCCCAAGTTTTTCCAGCGCGTATATGGCATCGGCTTTGGCATTCTGCTCGCCACTATTCTGGTTGAGATCGTGCTGATGTTTATGGGCGTCTCGCAGACCATCACCGACCTGATCGTGATCGTGGTGTTCGCCGGCTTTATTGGCTACGACACCTATGTTGCCACGACGGTGCCGCCCACGCTGCCCAATGCGGTGCTCATGGCGTCCAATCTGTTCGTGGACATTATCAACGTGTTCCTGCGCATTCTGAACATCCTTGGTCGTCGCGACTAGCGCGGGGGATTGCAGCGTTTCTTGTCGGACGCGATAAAACGATGTGAAAGGCGGTCCTGCGGGGCCGTCTTTTTTGTAGCGGCGGGGTATCATGGATGGGAAAAGCCGATAGCGGCAGCGACAGGAAAGGTGACCACTTATGGCAGACGTCGACAACAGGAACCGTAACCGCAGGTCCAACCGAGCGGGTCAGCCCAATCCCAAGCGCGAGGCCCGTGCCAAGGCTGCCGAGCGCCATGTGGCGACTGTGTCCGAAGCGTGCGCCAAGGATATCGAGCGTTCGCTTGCCGGTGTTCGCGAGTTTGACGGCATGCCCGCCGGCTTTGTCGCGGCGATGAAGGCCAAGGTTCAGAAGGCAGCGGCTGCTGAGGAGCAAGCTGCCGAGGACGTCGAGGCCGCTGTCGATGTCGAGGTGGCGCCCGAGCCCGTCGAGGAGGCCACCGAAGCCGAGTCTGCGCCCGCCGAGGAGCCCGCTCCGGTCCTGCCCGAGGTCACTGTGCTTGATGCCTCCGCCACGCAGGCAATCCTCGATAACGGTCGCGGCTATGCGCAGTTCTGCGACATGGCCGTGCTCGCCTTTGCCTCGTTTACCAATCCGGGCGGTGGATATATTCAGGGTTATCTGGGCCAGGAGGCCACGCTGTGCACCGATTCGTATCTGTACAACGTTCTCGATAAGCAGCGTAAGTGGTACGGCGAGAACCGTCGCCGCAACATCAACTGCGAGCTCTATCGTAACCGCGCCCTGGTGGTGCCTGCGGTGCGCTTCGACCGCAACCACGTGCATGCATACGCCGACGTGATCGTGGCCGCTGCGCCCAACGTTAGGCGTGCCCGCCAGGAGTATCGCGTGAGCGACGATGCTCTGCTGGATGCTCTGCGCGACCGTATCCGCTTTGTGCTCGCCATCTGCGACGAGTTGGGTCGCGAGAAGCTCGTGCTGGGCGCATGGGGCTGCGACAACAACGGCTTTGATGCCGAGGCCGTGGCCGAGCTCTTTCGCAAAGAGCTCGCATCGGGCGACTTCAAGGTCAAGCAGGTCTTCTTTGCCGTGCCCTCTACGCGCTGGGACGAGGACTTCGCCAAGTTCGAGCACGTGTTGGCAAACTTCCCCGAGCGCAACGAGGAGTCCTATGCTCAGGTTGCCGCCCGCGCCGCAGCCGCCCGTGCCGCCGAGCAGGCTCAGGCCGCTGCCGAGGATGACGAGGATGACGACGACTGGCGCAAGTACCTGTAAATGGTGCGCGTGATGCGATATACCGAGCCGACGGGGGCTGCTCCCGTCGGCTTTTTATTGAGTGGGGAGCTTACGATGAAAAACGTTCTGTGCTTTGGTGACAGCAACACCTATGGCTATGATCCGGCTGGTATGCGCGATGGCACTGCGGTGCGCTATGCGCAGGATGTGCGTTGGTGCGGCGTGGCGCAGCGTGATCTGGGCGATGGCTGGCATGTAATTGAAGAAGGCCTCAACGGCCGCACGACGGTACGCGAAGACATGTGCCATCTGGACACCAATCTTAACGGCATCCGCGCGCTGCCGATGCTGCTCGAGGCTCATAAGCCGCTGGATGCGATCGTTATTATGCTGGGAACTAACGATTGCAAGACGGTCTTTAACGTGACAGCTTCCGATATCGCCCGTGGCGCCATGGCGCTGATTCGCGCCGTCCGCGCGTTTCCGTGGACCGACGCTGCGCCTTGCCCACGCATCCTGCTGATGGCTCCTATCAAGATCAAGCCGCAGATCGCCGATGTGTATATGACCGACTTTGACGAGCATTCCGTCGAGGCCTCGGAGCATTTTGCTGAATACTATGCGCACGTAGCTGAGCAGTTTAGCTGCGACTTTTTGAATGCAGCGGAGTTTGCCGAGCCGGGCGATATCGACTATCTGCATATGATGCCCGAAAGCCACGAGAGCCTGGGTCACGCCGTGGCAGCCAAGCTCAAAGAGATGCTCGGTGAGTAGCGCGACCCCAAGCCACCGCAAAGGGGACAGGCACCTTTGTGGTGGTTTTGCCCGGGTAAACGAACGGATTGGCTGCCATATGGGCATGGACGAGCTCATCGACCTCTTTGCCGAGGGCGATGAGCTCGTCTCCAATACCGCTTTTGAGGATTTGGATCTTGCCTACGACGTGGCGAACGGCGCGACCTTCGATGGCGTTGTGTTCCGATCTTGCGAGTTCGATAGCGTTGACTGGAGCGGCTCGACGTTTCGCGACGTGGTGTTTCGCGGTTGCCGCTTTATCCGCTGCAACATGGAAGGCTGCTGGCTCAGCCGCTGCGACTTCGTTGACTGCTCGGCACCGGGACTCAACTTGCTCAAGGCGCGCCTGTCGAGCGCGTCGTTTGGATCGTGCGATTTGAGCTATGCGAACCTTTCGGAGGGACGCATTGGTCCCATGGCTGCGCGTGACACGCGTTTGACCGAGGCCGCACTCCAGGGGGCAAAGCTGGGGCAATTGCGCCTGGACGGCTGCGACCTGACGCGAATCGATGTGTTCAAGACGCCGCTTTCCGGCGTGGATGTATCGCGATGCGCGTTCGCGGCCCCTGTCATCTCGGGCGACTACCGTGAGCTGCGGGGCCTGACGGTCAATGCCGAGCAGGCGCTGGCACTCTCAGGTTTGTTGGGAATTCAACTCGCCGACGACTAGACGTCAAAAAGGAAAAACCGCCGCAAAGGTGCCTGTCCCCTTTGCGGCGGTTTTGGGCTGCGAATCTTAATATTGCCACAACTAACGGCGTGCCATCTACCTGCGGCTTTGCGGGGGAATATCCTAACTTATCCCAAGCGCGTCATAGGCGGCGCGGACGACCTGCTCGGCGGTGGGGCGGATGTAGTGCCTGCCCGACACGCCGGGGAGGGCGTGGCCCATGAGCATCTCTATGAGGTCC
>DBEWTI010000132.1:0-7597 GCA_048205975.1 Collinsella sp. | reverse complement strand
TCGTGCCCGACGGCCCCACACGACTAGTCGTTTAAGAACGTCCCCAATGACTACTGCTCTGGTGTAAAAGGCGTGCCATGGTTGGGGTGGGGATTGTTATTCGTTTGTAAAGGCTGAGCCGTGCTTGCGGTAAGGGTCTATCAGATGCTCGTAAGAAACCGCAGCTGGCGCGGCTGTCGCCCGATCGAGGTCGTATCTTTCCAAACAGCAAAGCGGGCAGGGTGCCCGCGAGTCGCATGTATGAAAGGAAGATCATGCTCGATCAGGCTTATTCTCGTCGTCAGTTCCTCGGCCTCGCTGGTGGTCTTGCCAGCATCGTCGGTCTCGGCCTTGTTGGCTGCGGTGGCTCCAACACTTCCGATGCCGCCGACAAGGGTAGCGCCGCTGCCGAGTCCGTCTCCGGCGAGGTGACCTACGACGGCGCCTCTTCGTTCCAGGCTCTCGTCGAGGCTGCTGCCGAGAAGTTTATGGATGCCAACCCCGACGTCTCCGTCTCCGGTTCGGGCAACGGTTCGGGCAAGGGCCTGACCGCTGTTGCCGCCGGCACCGTCACCATCGGTAACTCCGACGTCTTCGCCGAGACCAAGCTCGAGGCCGACCAGGTCAAGAACCTCGTCGATCACGAGGTCGCCGTCGTGGGCATGGGCCCCGTCGTCTCCAAGAACGTGACAGTCGACGACCTGACCCTCGAGCAGCTCAAGGGCATCTTCTCCGGCCAGATCACCAACTGGAAGGAGGTCGGCGGCGACGATGCCAAGATCGTCGTCCTCAACCGCAAGGCCGGCTCCGGTACCCGCGCCACCTTCGAGGCCGCCGTCTTTGGCGACGAGGCCGTCGACTTTAAGGGCGACGCCGAGCTCGACAAGTCCGGCGATGTCCAGACTCAGATGGGCAGCACCGACAACGCCATCTCCTACCTCGACTTCTCGCACTTCGATGACTCCAAGTTCAACGCCATCAAGGTCGAGGGCGTCGAGCCCAAGAGCAAGAATGTCACCGACGACTCCTTCAAGATCTGGGCTACCGAGCACATGTACTGCGCGAAGGACGCCGACGAGGCCACCAAGGCCTTCCTGGAGTTCATGCTTTCCGACGACGTCCAGGGCAAGCTCGTCGAAGAGCAGGGCTTCATCCCCGTCTCTGCCATGAAGGTCGTCAAGGACGCCAGCGGCAAGGTTTCCTCCAAGTAATTATTCGCCCCCGGAAAGGTTTGCAATGGCAAAACAGCTGCCAAAGCGCGACCTTGAGAACGTGGGCCTGGGCGTCACGGGCGCGTGCGTAGCGCTCGTGACGCTTGTCGTTGCCGCGCTCATCTTTATGGTCGCCCAAAAGGGCCTCTCGGCTTTCGTTAAGGACGGTGTCTCGGTCGTCGAGTTTTTCAC
Source organism: Collinsella sp. (assembly GCA_048205975.1). Lineage (GTDB taxonomy): Bacteria > Actinomycetota > Coriobacteriia > Coriobacteriales > Coriobacteriaceae > Collinsella. Next base: position 6,215 of record DBEWTI010000132.1, on the reverse strand, counting down.
CGGTACCAAGTGGGATCTGGCCAACACGGCCGAAAACGGTCTGCCCTACACCGGTGCCCTGCCCCTGATCGTCACCTCGTTTGCGGTCATGGTGCTCTCCACGCTCATCGCGCTGCCCATCGCCATCGGCTCTGCCGTCTTCGCGGTCGAGATCCAGCCCAAGTTTGGCTCCAAGGTCTTCCAGCCGCTCATTGAGCTTTTGACCGGTATCCCCTCGGTCGTCTTTGGCCTGATCGGCTTTCACGTGGTCGTCGGCCTTATGAAGAGCGTCTTCCACGTGAGCACGGGCCTGGGCATCCTGCCCGGCGCCATCGTGCTGGCCGTTATGATCCTGCCGACCATGACCACGCTTTCGGTCGACGGTCTGCGCGCCGTGCCCGACAGCTACCGCCAGGGCTCGCTCGCGCTGGGCTATACCCGCTGGCAGACCATCTGGCACGTGGTGCTCAAGTCCGCCATGCCGTCGCTCATGACCGCGGTCATCCTGGGCATGACCCGCGCCTTTGGCGAGACGCTCGCCGTGCGCATGGTCATCGGCGGTATCGAGGCCATGCCAACGTCGCTGTTGTCGCCGGCTTCGACCATCACGACCACGCTCACCACGTCCATGGCGGTCTATGCCGAGGGCTCGGCCCAGGACGACGTTCTGTGGGCACTCGGTCTGCTGCTGATGGGTATGAGCCTCATCTTCATCCTGATCATCCATCTCATTGGCCGCAAGGGGGCGAAGGCTCGTGGCTAGCACGCGCATCCATATCGACGAGGCGAGACTCGGGCGTGTCCAAAAACAGGACCGCATCGCCACGGGCGTGTTGACGGCAATCGTCGCCATCGTCATGCTCATCGTCGTCTCCATGGTGGCCTACATCCTGTTCGAGGGCATCTCGACGTTGTTCCAGCCGGGCTTCCTCACGGAGCCGTCGCGCGCCAACGGCACCCAGGGCGGCGTGCTCTACCAGCTGTTCGACTCGTTCTACCTGCTGCTGATCACCCTGATCATCTCGGTGCCCATCAGCCTGGGCGGCGCAGTCTTCCTGGTCGAGTACGCACCCGACGGCCCTGTCCGCGACATCGCCTCCACCGCCATCGAGACGCTGTCCTCGCTGCCTTCCATCGTCGTCGGCATGTTCGGCTTTTTGGTGTTCTCGGTGCAGCTGGGCTGGAAGTACTCCATCATCTCCGGCGCCGTTGCGCTCACCATGTTCAACATCCCCATTCTGGTGCGCGTGATTCAGCAGGCGCTCGAGGACGTGTCACAGGCCCAGCGCGATGCGTGCCTGGCCATGGGTCTCACCCGTTGGGAGGCCACGCTGCACATCCTGATTCCCGAGGCCATGCCCGCCATCGTGACCGGCATCGTGCTTTCGGCCGGCCGTGTCTTTGGCGAGGCCGCAGCGCTGCTCTTTACCTCGGGCATGAGCTCGCCGGTTCGCCTCAACTTCTTGAGCTTTAACCTGTCAAGCCCCACTTGCGCCTGGAACGTGTTCCGACCTGGTGAGTCGCTCGCCGTGCACATCTACAAGATTTACGGCGAGGGCAGCCCCGAGGCGCAACAGATCGTTTGGGGCACCGCGGCGCTGCTGATGATTTGCGTGCTGCTGTTTAACGTAATCGCCCGTATCGTGGGCAAGCAACTGGCAAGGAAGATGACGGCCGAATGAGCGAGATGAATGCAACGCCCGCAACCGAGGCGGCCACGTCCGAGACCCAGGACTTTCTGTCGAGCGTGGGGGAGAGCGAGAAGCGCGTTCGCGTGAGCGGCAAGGCCGTGAGCGACGAGGTCGTGCTCTCCACCAAGGACGTCAACGTGTACTACGGCAACCACCATGCGCTGCATAACACGTCGCTCGACTTCCACAAGGGCGAGATCACGGCGCTCATCGGGCCTTCGGGCTGCGGCAAGTCGACCTTTTTGCGCAGCCTCAACCTGATGAATCGCGAGATTCGCGGTTGCCGCGTGGAGGGCGAGATCAACTACCGCGGGCGCAACGTGAACACCAAGACCGAGAACACGTACGAGCTGCGTCGTTCCATTGGCATGGTGTTTCAGCAGCCCAACCCGTTTCGCAAGTCCATCCGCGACAACATTACGTTTGCGCCCAAGCGCCACGGCATCACCGATCGCGACGAGCTCGACCGCATGGTCGAGGAGAGCCTACGCGGTGCGGCGCTGTGGGACGAGGTCAAGGACAAGCTCGACAAGAGCGCCTATGCGCTTTCGGGCGGTCAGCAGCAGCGCCTGTGCATCGCGCGCACGCTGGCGCTCAACCCCGACGTGATCTTGTTCGATGAGCCCTGCTCGGCGCTCGACCCTGTCTCTACGCTGGCGATCGAGGACCTGATGTCGTCGATCGTGGCCGACCGCGCCATCGTCATCGTGACGCATAACATGGAGCAGGCGTCGCGCGTGTCCAACCGCACGGCGTTTTTCTACATGGGCGATATGGTCGAGTACGACGAGACCGACGAGATTTTCCAACGGCCCAAGGATCAGCGGCTGAATGATTACCTCACCGGCATGTTCTCCTAGTCCGGGACATGCTTGAGGCCCGCGGCGGCCACGGTCGCCACGGGACTGATTGGAGAGGCGGGTCATCTCTTGCGGGAGATGGCCCGCCTTTTTGTGCTTTCGGGGCTGCGCCCGCCCAAAACCACCACAAAGGGGACAGGCACCTTTGTGGTGGTTTTCGCTATCATGGACAACGTTGAATTTCTACGAAGGAGCAGGGCATATGGCGATTCTTTTGGGATGCGATTCCGTCAGCCTAGAGTTTCCCACCAAGCATATTTTCGATAGCGTGACGCTCGGCGTGGGCGAGGGCGACCGTATTGGTATCGTCGGCAAAAACGGCGACGGCAAGTCGACGCTGCTGAGCGTGCTCGCCGGCACGCTGGAGCCCGACGACGGCCGCGTGACGCACCGTCGCGGCACCACGATCGGCCTGCTCGGCCAAAAGGACCAGCTTGTCGATACCGACACCGTGCATCATGCCGTCGTGGGCGACACGCCCGAGTACGAATGGGCATCGAGCCCCCGCACGCGCCAGATCCTCGCCGGCCTCATTAGCGATGTGCCCTGGGAGGGTACGGTGGGCGAGCTTTCGGGTGGCCAGCGCCGCCGCGTGGATCTCGCGCGCCTGCTGATCGGCGACTACGATGTGCTCATGCTCGACGAGCCCACCAACCACCTGGACATGCGCACCATCAACTGGCTCGCGCGCCATCTTAAGGCACGCTGGCAGCGCGGCCAGGGCGCCATGCTCGTAGTCACGCACGATCGCTGGTTCTTGGATGAGGTCTGCACCAGCATGTGGGAGGTCCACGACGGTCAGGTCGATCCCTTCGAGGGCGGCTACTCGGCATACATCTTGCAGCGCGTGGAGCGCGACCGCATGGCTGCCGTCACCGAGGAGCGCCGCCGCAACATGGCGCGCAAGGAACTCGCGTGGCTGAGCCGTGGCGCCCAGGCGCGCTCCACCAAGCCCAAGTTTCGCGTCGAGGCCGCCCGCGAGCTCATCGCCGACGTGCCGCCCGTGCGCGACGAGCTGGAGCTCAAGCGCCTGGCCGTAAGCCGCCTGGGCAAGCAGGTTATCGACGTGGTCGACGTGGACGCCGGCTACGCGGACGCCGATGGCGTGTCCAAGCAGGTGCTCTCCGACGTGACCTGGCTTATCGGTGCGGGCGACCGCTACGGCCTGTTGGGCGAGAACGGCGCCGGCAAGTCCACACTGCTCGACGTGATCCAGGGTAAGATCGCACCCCTGCGCGGCCGCGTGAAGATTGGCCAGACGGTGCGCTTTGGCGTGCTGTCGCAGCAGCTTGAGGAGCTCGAGCCCTTTATGGGCGATACGATCCGCGAGGTGCTCAGCAATTACAAGAAGTACTACGTCATCGACGGCAAGGAGACTTCGCCCGAGAAGCTCTGCGAGCGCCTGGGCTTTACGACGCAGCAGCTCTGGAGCCGCATCGGCGACCTTTCGGGCGGCCAGCGCCGCCGCCTGTCGCTGCTGCTGACGATTCTGGACGAGCCCAACGTGCTTATCCTGGACGAGCCTGGCAACGACCTCGATACCGACATGCTGGCGATTGTCGAGGATTTGCTTGACGGCTGGCCGGGCACGCTGATTTTGGTGACGCACGACCGCTTCCTTATGGAGCGCGTGACCGACCAGCAGTGGGCGCTGCTCGACGGCCACCTGACGCACATGCCCGGCGGTGTGGACCAGTACCTGCGTCTGTGCAACGCCACCGCCGAGGGCGAGCCCGTGGGCGCGCCGAGCGCCAAGACCGGCACGTTCGACACCGGTGCCGCGGCGGTCGCGGCCGAGAAACCCAAATCGAGCGGTCAGCCCAACGGCCTTTCCAACGCCGAGCGCCAGAAGCTCCGCCGCGAGGTAAGCTCGCTCGAGCGCAAGATGGAGACGCAGCGCGCCCGCGTGGAGGAGGCCGAGGCCGCGATGGCCCAGGTCGACCCCACCAACTACACGGCGCTCGGCGAGCAGCAGGCAAAGATTGACGAGGCCCACGCTGCCATGGACGAGCTGGAGATGGCATGGCTCGAGGCGAGCGAAAAACTCGAGGGCGAGGAGTAGACAAGGATGATCAAGGCCGCGTTTTTCGATATCGACGGCACGCTTTTGAGCTTTAAGACCCATCGGATTCCGGCGTCGGCGCAGCGGGTACTCGACAGTTTTCACGAGCAAGGTATCGCGTGCGTGATTGCCACGGGCCGCCCGACCTACCAGATGCCGGATTGGCTGTTCGACCTGGGCTGGGATGCGTACATTACACTCTCGGGCCAGCACTGCTTTGATGCCGAGGGCGTCTACCGCAGCTGCCCGATCGATCCGGCCGACGTCGCGGTGATCGTGGACCAAGTGGCCGAGGGACGCTACGACTCGCTGTGCATGCAGGGCGAGAACTCGTTTGTAAACCGCCTGTCCGAGCGCGTGGTGACGGCCGGTAGCAACGCAGGAATCGTCTACCACGAGGAGCCGTTTGAGCACGCCTTCGACGCGCCGGTCTACCAGTTCTGCGCCTTTGTCGACCCGGCCGACGAGCATATCGTGACCGATGCTGTGTCGCATTCGCTCACCACGCGCTGGTGCGACCTGTTCTGCGACATTATCCCGGCCAACGGCGGCAAGGACCTTGGCGTGGCGGCGACGCTCGAGCGCCTGGGTATCGATGCGAGCGAGGCGATTGCCTTCGGCGACGGTGAGAACGACCTGTCGATGTTCTCGGCCGTAGGCACAAGCGTGGCCATGGGCAACGCGCAGGAGACCGTCAAGGCCGCCGCGACCTACGTAACGACCGCCGTAGACGACGATGGCATCTACAACGCCGCGAAGCACTTTGGCCTGATCTAGCACCCGGCACTTGGGGACGTTCCTTTTCGGCCGGCAGCTGGGGACACTCCTTGCGCGCCGCGCGCCGGGTCGCTGCGCTTCGCCCGCGCGTTTTGTGAAACACGGCTAACTTTTTGGTCAATGCAGTAAGACATAGGCAACTTTTGCGGTAAAGTAAGCCAAGGAAAGTATCCAAAGGCTAACTAGCAATCATCGCGAAAGGCGGCCCATGGCCCTACGTGAATCCGGAGAAGACTACCTCGAATCGATCTACGTTCTGTCGCAACGCCAGGGCATCGTGCGCTCGATTGACGTTGCGGAATACCTCGGCGTGACCAAGGCGAGCGTGTCCAAAGCCATGGCGACGCTGGAGAACAACGGCTACGTCGAGATGGGCAAACGCGACGTGCGTCTTACAGAGCGAGGGCTAGAGGTCGCGCGCCAAATGTGGGAGCGCCACTGCTTTTTTGTGGGACTTTTGGAGGAGGCTGGTGTTTCGGCCGAGGTGGCGTCGCAAGAGGGCTGCCACATGGAGCATTGCCTGAGCGAGGAAAGCTTTGAGAAGCTGAGGGCGATGCTGAGCCAGGACGAAGCGATGGACCCAGCAACGGAATCCTAGCGAACCCCCAGTAGCGCGGAGTTCGCGCAAAGCGCGAACCAGCGAAAAGGGGTAAAGGGCCCAAACAACAACGGCGTCCACTTCATTCCAAAGTCAACAAATCAACTTGCAGCGCCCCTTCAGCAGAACCGCCCTGGCAGCCCAGAGAGGCGCGCCTCCCGCGCCGGAACGGCGCGGGACAGCGACCGGGACAAAAGGCCCCATCAGCCAAGTCCATTTCAGCCAAGGAACCCCGCCAGCAAGCGATG
>DBEWTI010000129.1:0-5523 GCA_048205975.1 Collinsella sp. | reverse complement strand
ATCGGCATCAACATAAACAAAGCCATAGCGCTTCTTCATCTGCCCCGTCGAGGCCGACACCAAATCGATACAGCCCCACGGCGTGTATCCCATCAGGTCAACACCGTCCTCGACAATTGCATCGCGCAGCGCAAGAATATGCCTTCGCAGGTAATCAATATGATACGCATCGTGGACTTTGCCGTCTTCCAGCGCATCGAGTCCGCCCACACCGTTCTCAGCGATAAAGAGCGGAAGATGGTAACGATCGTGGTAGCCGGCAAGCGTCACGCGCAAACCCAGCGCATCGATCTGCCATTTCCAGGCAGTCTCTTTATCCTTGAGGTACGGATTGCGCAGCGTCGGGAACACGTTGCCCTCCGCCTTCTCGGCGATCACCTGATCATCGGCGCACACCAAGCGCGAGCAATAGTACGAGAACGAGATGAAGTCGACCGTATGCTCTGCCAGATACTCCGTATCGCCCGGCTCAAAGGGCACGTGAACACCCTCTTTCTCGAGTGCACGCAGCTTCCAAGCAGGATAGGCGCCCGCAGCCATCACGTCTGTGTAGAAGTAGCGGCCGCGGTCCTCCTCATACGCAAGCCATACGTCCTCGGGCGCACAACGGTACGGATAGGTCGCACCGGCAGCGACCATGCAACCCACCTTGTTTGCGGGATCGATCTTGTGCAGAATCTCGACAGCGCGAGCGCTCGCCATAAACATATGGTGCGAGAACGCCGCAGTCACGGCTGCACGGTCACGCTCATCCTCGAGCGTGACACCCGCGTTGAGATAGGACAGCGCCACGTTGTTGATCTCGTTGAACGTAAGCCAATAACGCACGAGGCCCTGGTACGCGCGTCCGACGGTCTCGACGTAGTGCGCATACCGCTCGATCATCTCTCGGCTTTGCCAGCCACCATAGCGCTCGACCAGAGCCAACGGATAGTCGTAGTGCGACAGCGTCACAAGCGGCTCGATTCCATGCTCGCGCAGCGCCTCGAATACCTGACGGTAAAACTCCAAGCCCTCGCCGTTGGGCTCGGCCTCCATCCCTGTGGGAAAAATACGGCTCCAGCAAATTGAAAGACGCAGGCACTTAAAGCCCATCTCGGCAAAGAGCTCGACATCCTCGTGCCAATGATGGAAGAAGTCGTTGCCCCAGCGGCATGGATACAGCCTGTCCGGATCGTCCACGGGCTTTTGCCTGCCAAACATTACATCCCAGCGGTCGGAACCCTGTGGGATCAGGTCGGAGTGCGACATGCCGCGGCCGCCCTCGTTCCAGCCCCCTTCGGCCTGGTTGGCGGCGAGGGCACCACCCCACAAAAAGCCCTCGGGCATACCGGCGGCAGACGTTCTGTCAAAGTAACTCATGCTACTCAGCATCCTCGGCAGAAGCTGCCGCGGCGTTCTCCTGCTCCTGAGCCAGGAGCTGGTTATCGTACACCTTAAAGAACGGGTACCAGACCACAGCCATGACCACGATCAAAACGATCGTAAACACCCAGATGCGCGGGTCGAGGCACTGGACAAAGCCCTGAACGAAGATGGGGAACGTGCCGCTCACCAAGATGTAGAAGTTAGAGACAAGACCCAGTGAGACCGCACCCCAATACAGCAGGGCCGAGATCATGCCGCCTAGCACAAACGGAATCATGAGGATCGGGTTGAAGATGATGGGCGCGCCGAAGATCGCGGGCTCGGAGATACGGAAGAAGCTCGGCACGATCGATGCCCTGCCAAATGCCTTGAGCTGCTGCGACTTTGCCCTAAACGCGCAGAGCGCCACAAAAGAGAACGTATTACCCGTGCCGCCGATGAGGTTGATGGCCAACGACATGAGCACCGGGTGGAACTCAAGCGGCTGCCCGGCAGCATAGAGCGAGGCGTTGGCGGCAAAGGCGGCAAGCGAGACCGGGGCGGTGATGGGCATTACGATCATGTTGCCGTGGACGCCAAAGCACCAAAACAGCAGCGTCATGAAGCAGATAAGCAGTGCGCCGGGCACAGAGTCAACTGCGACGGAAAGCGGGGCAGCGAGCAGCTTCTCGATAACCGAGGGGATGGACAGCGCGGGATCGATCATCTGGATCAGCAGGTTGCCGCCAAAGAAGATGAGGATGTTGGCGAGCATAGGTACGATGGCGCCAAAGGTTTCGGACAAAAACGGCGGCACGCCATCGGGCATCTTGATGGTGATGCCCTTGGTCTGGCAGAAGCGCGTGACCTCGACGGAGACCAAGGCAACGATGATGGCGGTAAACAGGCCCTGCGCACCCAGATAGGTGCAGGGGACCGCCTGGAGCACGGACTCGTCAGCAAGCTGGTAGTAGGACGACGGCGCCGCGGCGATCAGGAACATCACCAGCGAGGTCATGCCGGCGTTAAGCTTGGGCATCTTGTAGGTGCCCGCCAGGTTATAGGCGATTGCGAACGTCACGATCACCGACAGTATGCCCATCGTCATGTTGAAGGGAATGAGCAGCGTGAGCTTATTGGCCGTGGCAAAATCGAGCCAAGGGCCAAAGACGGACCAGAACCCGCCCTGCGCCACCAGGTCGGCCGTGACCGGCGGGTTGGCGAGGATCATAAAGACGGCAGATACCAAGATGAAGCTGATCGCGCTCATAAAGCCCTTTTGCATGGAGGCAAAGTGGCGCTCGGTGCCGCAGAAATTGGCGATAGGGGTCAGTTTTTCCTGAAGCAGGGTCATGAACTTCTCCATGGTTGCCTCCTAACCCAACAGCGACTGGGCGAGTGCCAGCACGTTGGCGGCGTTGCCCATGCCGTAGTCCTGTGCGGGGATGACCGCGGTCGGCTTACCGCTCCCCTGCTTGACGGTGTTGAGCTGGTAGGACACCTGCGGCCCCAAGAGCAGCACGTCATAATTGGCGCACGTCTCCTGATACTCGCCGATACCCACCGCATCGATATCGAGCTCGATGCCGTTTTGCTCCGCATATTTCTCGAGTTTCTTCATCAGAATGCTTGTAGACAGACCAGCTGCGCAAACAAGAAGGATCTTCATAAGGGATTCCCTTCGCATTGATTGGTTGGATAGTCACCGCACGCCGCTAGGCGTTCTTGGTTGCAGTGCGCTCATACAGGCAGATCAGCTCCTGCACGAGCTCCTGAGCAAGCATGGAGCACATGAGGTGGTCCTGAGCATGGACCAGCAACACATCCACCGACAGATGCTCGCCCGCTGCCTCAGTCGAAAGCAGCTGCGTTTGGATGTGGTGAGCCTTGATTCCCGCATCCTTTGACTGCTTCATGAGTTTGGCGGCGGCGTCAAAATCCCCCGCCTTTGCCTTTTCAAGGGCTTCGAAGGCAAGGCTGCGTGCCTCTCCCGCTGCAGCGACCAGCTGAAACGAAACCATCTCGGTTCCCTGATCGTCCATAACGGTCTCCTCTCCCGTGATGTTTGGTTTGTACTTGAATATTCGAAACGCCTATCTCCCGCCCGCAATCCTCGAGGTTTATTGCAGGTAGACTGACAGGGTCATCGACAAAAGAAGTCTTAAGCCGTATGCGCTTGCACAAGCGCCATCAGCTCATGCCAGGACCGGCGCTCGCGTAGGCGCTCGACCCCCTGGCGGTCCATAAAGATCTCGGCGAGCAGTGAGCTCAAGATCCGCGCCTCATCGCCGCCCGACCGGGCAAACGACACCATAAAGACGATATCGACCTCATGGCCGTATTCATCCCAAAGAATGGGATGTTCGAGCAGGCCCACGGTAACAAAGGCCTCGGCGCTCAAGGGATGCATCCCATGGGGCATGGCTACCCCATTGCCAAACGAGGTGGCGCTCGCGCTCTCGCGCTCGGCGACCTCTTGGGCAAACTGGGCATCGACACGGCCGCTCTCGACGGCGCGCTCGGAGAGATATCGGAGAACGGCCTGCTTCGACGACGCCTCAACGCGGTTGAAGAACAGGGCACGGCTAAAGAAAGAGCTCACGGAGTCCGATTGCGCAGTGTCGTCGCTCAGCACCTTGCGGATAGCGTTGACATCGCTCGTCTCCAAGAAGAAATCGGCCTCGCGGACGGGCACGGGCAACTTGACGTTGAGCGGCACCGTTGTGAACACGTAGTCGATATGCGAAAAATCGAACGTTCCCACGCGGGCGACATCGCATGTCTCAATCGAATCGATATACATGCCAAACTGCTTGCGGTACTGGTGCTCGAGCATACGGGCGCTTCCCGCTCCCGAGGCGCACACGATCAGGATGCGTTTGCGACGCGGCTGGTCGGCTTGCTGCTCGAGGGCCAGGGCAAATGCCATGGCGATGTAGCCGAGCTCTTCATCAGAGGGCTGGCTGCCAAAATGACGCTCGAGTACCTGCGAGGTGCCAGCTGCCATCGAATAGGCCAACGGAAACCTCGTCTTGATATCGGACAGCATGGGGTTATCCATATGCATGTGATATTCAAGGCGATAGCCCAGAGGGCCGATATGCCGAGCAAGGTTCATGCGAAGTTCAAGATCGCCGCTAAAGTCAAACCTAAACTCATCGTTGACCGCACGTACCATCTCGGAAGCAATCTCCCACATCTCGTCCGAGATAACGGCAGAGCCCTTCTCGGGCACGCCCGTGCCCCTGCCGAGCAAATGGATTGCGATAAAGGCAACCTCTTCTCGGGGCATGCTCACGCCCAGGGCATCCTTGATGTTTGCGGCAATCTGGAAAGCCGCGGCGTATTCGCGCGTTCCCTCCAGTTTTTGAACGTCCGATTCTGCAGCTGGGACATAGCAGCCCTGCTCGATGCGGCCAAGAGCAATGTAAAGATGCATGATGAGATTGCGGGATGCCAGCGAGCTCACCGTGACGGGCGAGGCCGTCAGAGCATCGTCCACACATGCGGCGATGGCCCGCAGGCGCTCGGCGAGCTTTGCATCGTCGGTGTCGGGCAACACGGGCCTCACCAGCGAGGCCAGGCACAGGCGCCGCTGCGACTCCCCGCCCGCAACGCGGATTCCGTAGCGTGGGCGCTTTTCGAGCGTTAAGTCAAATTGGGCGAGTTTCTGCTCTACCAGACGCATGTCATTGGACAGAGTTCGCGCTGAAACGTAGAGTAAATCCGCATACTCCTCAATCGTCACCCACTGGGACCGCATGAGGAGGTCGTTAAGAAGGAAGGACACACGGCCGTCGCGCGTATCAGGAATGCCCGGATGGGCCAGAGCCGCACCGTCTAGCAAGCGAGCAAGCTCATCTGCACGTGCAACATCGATACGATACTGCCCCTTGCTGCCAACGATGCGTGCAACCCCTGCAAGGTTGCCGTTTGCGCGATGGATATAGTTTCTCACGGCGCGCTCGCTTACCTCGAGACGCTTGGCAAGTACCGCGACAGCGACAGGCTGAGCGTCCTCGATCATATTTACAAGCTGCTTGACGCGAGCATCCATGTCCTCCTCCTTTCCCTGCGTCTAGTCTAACGCGGTAAAGAATGACACTCCACGTCGCGCTCGTTCCGCCAACTCGGAACAGGTTGCGGGGAGTCCAGCCGAACTTATAGGGAGCACGG
>DBEWTI010000117.1:0-54616 GCA_048205975.1 Collinsella sp. | reverse complement strand
CCGGATGCGACACTGAAAGTAAGTGTCCATCCTCGCAGTATCCGGTTCTCAAGGTGCACGCCTGGCGGCTGATCCGGTTCGACCGGGCCGCGCGGCAAGGAGATATATTGCCAGACCGGAGGGGCGTGCGGGGCGGGAATCTGTGCGCACACATTTCCTACACATTTTGGGATTCGGCTGACGTTTGCCAGCCGTTCCCTACCATTCACCGAGCGCGTCTTTATAGAAAGCGGTCTCACGGCTAGAGCGGATAGGCTCCCCTAGCTAAAGCGCAACCGGCATCGAGTAGCTCATCGCGCTCCTCCACCGAAAAGCCCTCGGCGTACACGCGCACAACCGGCTCGGTTCCACTCGGACGAACCAGCAGCCAGGTGTCATCCTCGAATGCCAGACGCAAACCATCCATATGGCTCACGCTCTGTGGGACCTTGCCGCATATCGACTTGGGATTTATACCCGGAAGCAGCGTCCGTAGCGACTCGGCGTCCTCGGCTTCGAGGCGCAAATCGCGGCGCCCATAGCTCGTCTTGCCAAAACTGGCCTCGAGCTGATCGACCAGAACGCCCAAAGGCGCGCCCGTTTTTGCCATAAGCTCACACAGAATCAGGCAGGCAAGGATTCCATCGCGCTCGGGCATATGAGCGGCGATGCCAATACCACCGGCCTCCTCACCGCCCATGAGGACACCGCCCTTTTTCATTTCTGCCGCTATATATTTGAAACCCACCGGCTTGACGGTCACGCGGCAACCGAGCGCCTCGGCAATACGGCGTACGAGCGTCGAACACGAGAGATTGACGACGATACGGCCCTCAAGATTGCGGAACTGCACGAGATCGCCCAGTACGAGCGCCATGATCTGATGTGGATGTATATATCTACCGCGCTCATCGACCGCCCCAATGCGATCGGCATCGCCGTCGGTCACCAAACCGGCGCATGCTCCGTCCTCGACAACAGTTCGTTCGCAGGCATCCACCCACGGCTCGACCGGGTCGGGGCAAATATCCTCTTGACTGGATGCCTGTCCGGCATGTATCTCGTGGACCTCGACGCCAAGCTCGCGCAGCAGGTCGGCAAGATAGCCCTGGGCCGCACCGCCCATGGGGTCAACCACCACACGCAGGTGGGCGGCTCGAATGGCCTCGGCATCGACAAACGATGCCACCGCCTGCATATAGTCAGGGATAATATCTGCGGTGCGGTAGCGTCCCTCGATCCCCATTGGCTCGGGAGCCATGGTCTCTTCGAGCTCTTCGATGACATCCTGGTTGGCCGTCGAGCCGTCTCCCATGCGCAGCTTAAGGCACAGATAGCCCTGTGGATGATGGGACCCCGTCACCATGAGTGCGCCGCAGGCATCGCCGTCATATGCCGCCGCCCACGTAAGGGCAGGGGTCGGGACAGGCCGAGATGCGAGCACGGCGTCCAATCCGTGAGCCGCAAGCACGCCCGCCGCAAGCTCAGCGAACTCGTGCGCCTGGGGTCGGGTGTCGAATCCTATATATACCGTTTTGCCGGGATTGGTTTTTTGCCACAACTCGCCGACGGCATCGGCAATGCGGGCAACGTTGTCGGCGGTAAAGTCCTCGTCGACGCGAGCGCGCCAACCGTCAGTTCCAAAATGAATTATCGCGCACACGCGCAGACACCTCACAGTGTTTAGATCATGGTACGCATGAGGTATACCCGCAACGCGTGTTCAGCAACCTGCCGGCACCGGCATTCACCATTTGGGCAAATGCTGCCGATGACGCACAGGCAATAAAAACCGCCCCGTATGGAGCGGTTTTGAGCCTTATATATCCAGTGCCTCGGCCATCGCCGCCGTAGTGATCGCCGTGGTTCCGCAGCAACTACCCACCATTGCGGCACCGGCTTGCCTCCATTCGACGCATGCGCGCGCAAAGGCTTCGGGGCTCTCGTGCCATACGGGACCATCCGGAGTCTGGACCGGATTGCCCACGTTGGGACGCACCGTGACGGGCGTAGTCGCCGATGCAACCATCCTGGGCACCGCGGCGCTCGCGGCCGCAAGCGAACAGCAGTTGACACCAACCGAGTTTGCACCGTGTTTTTCGGCGTACAAAACGGCTGCCTCGATGTTGAGGCCATCGCCTAACAGGTCGCCTTTATCGTCAACGACAAAACTCACCAGAACAGGCATACCGTCGGCGGCATCTCGGGCGCCGGCAAGTATGGGCTGCAAATTACGGATAGACGTCACTGTCTCGATCAGCAGACCGTCAACACCGGCATTGAGCAAGGCATGCGCCTGCTCGCGTGCAATGCCTCGGATTTCACGATACTCGGCAGAATCCTCGGCAAACCACTCAATACCGATCGGGCCCATCGAGCCCAGCAGCAACTGAGGGTGCGCTTGGCGGGCATCATCGACGGCCCCGCGATTGACCTCCGCCACGGATGGCGTAATTTGGTCGCGCTTGAGGGCATAGCTTGATGCCTGAAAGGTATTGGTAATGAGCACCTGCGCGCCGGCGGCGACATACAGGCGATGGATACGAGAAACGGTCTGCGGCTCTGCCAGATTCCAAAACGCCGGTGGAATGTCGGCGGCATCGTACTCACTTAGCAGCACACTGCCCATAGGGCCCTGCGCCAGCAAGGTCTCACTCGACAAGCGGCGCGTAAGTTCCTCGGCACCAAAGCGGTTGTAATAACTCGTATCCATATTTATCCCGCTATTCCTCGACGCTAATTCCCTGCTTTTCGAGATAAGCGAGCCAGCGGTTCATCGTGTCCTCGGAAAGCGCGTGCTCCATCATGCACGCCTCGGAATCGGCGCGCTCAAAATCGACGCCGAGCTCTTGGACCAAAAACGTGCGGATGAGGCGATGGCGGTACCAGATAGCCGTACCGACCTCGCGACCGCGCTCGGTCAGGATGACCTTGCCGTAGTGCGATTGCTCGACAAGCTCGGACGTCTTCAGCGCCGAGACCGCCTTATTCACCGATGCCTTGGAGACACCGAGGCGCTGCGCGATATCGACCGATCGCACGCCGTTGGTCTCCCCCTCTTCGCTTTCGATGCGAACCATGCACTCCAAGTAGTCTTCGTTCGCCACCGTCAGGTGCAGCTCGCGCGAGCTATTTGTCGTTTCCATGACCTTCCGTCCCTTCTACATTCAATGGGTGATTCTACCCCATCCAAGCGTCGCGGTATGCCGTGGCATACCGTGCTAGAGTTCTTGTTGCACACGACGACCAAGATTGGAGCGGTCTTTATGGAAAACAACACCACGAGCCCCGACGTCCTTGAGCGCTTTTTGCGCTATGTCCAGATCAATACGCAGTCAGAGGATGCAAACTGCGACCAAGTGCCCTCGAGTACCGTTCAGTTTGACCTTGCCAACGTGTTGGCGGAGGAGCTGCGCGAGCTCGGTGCGGAAGATGTCCACGTGACCGAACATGCCTATGTCTGCGCGCATATTCCCGCGAGTGCTGGCGCCCAGGACAAGCCTGCCCTGGGCCTGATCGCACACCTTGACACCACCGAAGTTGCCCCGGGCGCCGGCGTGAAGCCGCACATTGTGCACTACGAGGGCGGCGACCTGGTCTGCGGCACGGTTGACGGCAAGCCCGTCGCCATGAGCACCGCCAAGCTTCCCGCCCTGAACGACCTCGTGGGTGAGGACCTGGTCTGCAGCGACGGCACCACGCTGCTGGGCGCCGATGACAAGGCGGGCGTCGCCGAAATCATGGCGCTCGTCGCACGCATCGCTCAGGATCCCTCGCTGCCCCACCCCGCGCTCGGCATTTGCTTCTGCCCCGACGAGGAGATCGGCCACGGCGCCGAGCTGCTGGATATTGAGGCCTTT
This sequence comes from Collinsella sp., assembly GCA_048205975.1. GTDB lineage: Bacteria > Actinomycetota > Coriobacteriia > Coriobacteriales > Coriobacteriaceae > Collinsella. The sequence continues at coordinate 50,777 of DBEWTI010000117.1, read as the reverse complement.
GGCTGCAAGTACGCCTACACGGTCGACGGCGGCCCCGTCGGCGAGCTGGAGTGGGAGTGCTTTAACGCTGCCGAAGCGACCGTTCGCTTTGAGGGCCAGTCCATTCACCCCGGCGACGCCAAGGGCCGTATGGTCAACGCAGGCAATCTGTTCTGCGACTTCAACGCGTTGCTCCCCTACGTGCAGCGCCCGGAGTATACGGAAGGCTACGAGGGCTTTTATCACCTTGAGGGTGTATCTGCGACCGTCGATCACGCCACGGCGCGCTATATCGTCCGTGATCACGATGCCGCCAAGTTCCAGCAGAAACTCGACCTTATTGATGCCGCCGCCTCGATGCTCAACCAGCGTCTGGGTGAGGAGCGCGTGACGGTCGAGATTAAGCAGCAGTATCGAAATATGGCCGAGATCGTTCGTGACTATCCCGAGCTTATTGATGTTGCCAAGGAGGCCTACCTTGCCTGCGGCGTTGAGCCCCAAGTGCTGCCGATTCGCGGCGGCACCGACGGCGCGCAGCTGTCGTTCCGCGGCCTGCCCTGCCCCAACCTTTCCACGGGCGGCTACTGCTATCACGGCGTGAATGAGTTCGTTCCGGTGAGCTCACTCGTCAAGATGACCGACGTGCTGCAAGAGCTTGTGGCACGCTTCGCGTAAGGCGCCAGTCAACCCAGCTAGGCAAAACCGCCCCGTCCTCAACCGAGAACGGGGCGGTTTTTGTACAGGGAGTGTCCCTAACTGCCGGCAGAAAAGGAACGTCCCCAAGTGCCGCAAAATGACGAGATCTACTCTCGCTTTGTGGGTAGTCCGGACCAAGGCAACGCCGATGTTTTGGCAACGACAGCGAAAACCCGCCAAAGCGAGCAAGGTGCCTTGAAACGAGGCGGCATTGATCTTTTGATCATGCCGCCGAAGTTGAAAGGCAGATTGCCGCTCTGGCGGGTTTGCAGCGTCAACTGGTTACGCGGGCTGGTAAGCCCGCGTAACCCTAATAATTGGCCTCGTAGCCGTTGCCGTCGCCGGTGGGCTCTTCGTAGTAGTCCGAATCGCTCGAATCGCTTGAGTCATCGGAATCGTCAGAGCTGACCGATGAGGTTGCGGTACCGTTTGCGTAATCGTCAGACGTGTTGTTGTTCAGGTCGCCGATCGTGGAGCTGGAACCGTCGGACAGACCCATGGTATTGGGGCCCTTGGGGTCCTTGCCGGCGTCAACGCGCTCCATCATTTCCTTGAGCTCGTCCTCGTAGACAAAGACATAGCTCGCGCCGTCGATCATAGTGTCATCACCGGCGTACGAGGGCAGGTTGGCCGAGTAGATGCCGTCGACATCCATGCCGCGCATGGCGTTGACCGTAGACACGATATCCTGAACGCTCATATCGGTTACGAGCATATCGGACAGCGAATTAACCAGGCCAAAGATCTTCGTGGCATCGAAGTTATTGAGAATCTGGTTGGCAAGGGCGCCAAGCACTTGACGCTGGTGGCGCATGCGCGTGTAATCGCCGTCGGCATAGGTGTAGCGGCAGCGGGCATAGGTAAGGGCGGTGGCACCGTCCATATGCTGCTGGCCAGCGGTAATCTTAATATCCAGGTGCTCAGGGTCGTCAACATCATCGGTTGCGTTAATGTCGATACCGCCAACCGAATCAATCAGTGCCTGCATACCGTCGAAGCTGACCTCGGCATAGTGGGAAATCTGAACACCGCACAGCTCGTTGACCGCCTCGACCATGGCCTCGGCGCCGCCAACGGTATGGCAGGCGTTGATCTTCATGGTCTCGCCCTTGTACTCGACCTTGGTGTCGCGCGGAACGGAAATGAGCGTCGCCTGCTTTTGCGTGGGGTCGATGCGTGCCAGGATAATCGAGTCGGCACGATACGTATCCTCGCCCGGACGGCCGTCGGTGCCAAGAAGCAGCACGTAGAACGGATCCTTTGCCTCATCGGTGTCAACCAGAACCCGACGCAGATTGTCGGTAATGACATTAGAATCGCCGAGCTTGCCCATAATGGTGGCAAACCACAGGCCGGCAGCGGTAGTGGCACTCAGCAGCACGCCAAGCACGACAATGAGCGCGACGTGACGAATCGTGTGGCTACGACGACGTTGACGAGCGCGCTCGGAATATCGAGCCACGTTATCGCGACTATAGATCTTGGCCTGCGCACCAGTTGAGGGTCTTCGGGCGGTGGTATCCGCGAGGGGCTTTTTATTAAACATAGGCAACCTGTATTAGTAGATGACGGGATCGGGGACGGTAGCATGCTCGACATGCGCGCCAAGCGTCTGCAGCTTTTCGACAAACTGCTCGTAGCCGCGCTTGATATGATGGATGGCCGAAACCTCGGTCGTCCCGTCGGCGATCAAGCCCGCTACGACGAGGGCCGCTCCGCCACGCAGATCGGGCGAGGTAACCTGTGCACCCGAGAAGCCCTTGACGCCATGAATCATGGCATGATGGCTCTCGATACGAATGTTGGCACCCATGCGCACCAGCTCAGAGGCAAACATAAAGCGATTCTCGAAGATGTTTTCGGTAATAACGGAACTGCCGTCGGCAAGGGCGGAGAGCACCATAATCTGCGCCTGCATGTCGGTCGGGAAACCGGGGAACGGAAGCGTCTGGATGTCGACCGGCTTGATACGCTCGGCACGGTTCACATGGACGCCATCCTCGACGCGCTCGCAGTCGATACCCATGAGCTCCATCTTCTTGAGCACCATGCCCAAGTGAATGGGGCAAAAGCCCGTGACATCGACACCGCGATCGTCGGCCATCAACGCACCGGCAACGATAAAGGTACCGGCCTCGATGCGGTCGCCCACCACACGATGGGTAACGGGATGGAGTTCTTCCACGCCTTCGATAGTCACGACGGGCGTGCCGGCGCCAACAATCTTGGCGCCCATCTCGTTGAGCATGTTGGCGAGATCGACGATCTCGGGCTCGCGGGCGGCATTGTCGATAACCGTGGTACCCTTCGCGCGCACGGATGCCATAATGAGGTTCTCGGTCGCACCGACACTGGCGAACTCGAGCGTGACGGTGGTACCGCGCAGACCTTGGGGCGCATTAGCGTTGATGTAACCGTGGGCGGTATCAAACTCAACGCCCAGGGCCTCGAGACCCAGAATGTGCATATCGATCTTGCGAGCACCCAGGTTGCAGCCGCCCGGCATGGCAATCTTGGCGCGATGGAAGCGGCCCAGCAGGGGTCCCATGACGGCGGTGGAAGCACGCATCTTGGCAACGAGCTCGTAGGGGGCCTCCCAAGAATCGACCTGAGAGGTATCAATCTCGAGCGTGTGCTCGTCGAGAACATCGATCGTAGCGCCCATGCCCTTGAGCACCTTGCCCATCACGTGAACATCGGAAATATCGGGCACGTTCTGCAGCGTCGTCTTGCCCGGCGCCAGAAGCGTTGCCGCCATGAGTTTGAGCGCGGAGTTCTTGGCACCCGAGACGGGCACGGAGCCTCCGATGGCGTGGCCACCCTCAACGCGGATAATATCCAAGGTCTACCCTTTCAAAAAGCATGCCCGGGGTGGCTGGGCCATCCCGGGCATGATGTGTTCGCAAATGGTCGAACGCTAAATCGTTTGACTATTGGGCAAGCTTGAGCTTACACCATGCGATTTCATTATAGAGGTAGGCGCGGCGTGCATCATCCTCCGACAAATTACCCAGCTTCTCTTCAAAACCTTGAATATCAGCTTTAAGCTTGTCGGCATCGACGGTCGCCAAATCGCAAGCGCGCTCGGCGAGAACGGTCACGACATCGTCCGCAACCTGGGCATAGCCGCCGGCCACGGCAAACGTGTGGTCGACAGTGCCCATGGCCTTATCGGAAACGCGAACGTAACCGCGGTCGATCGTGCAGATTTCGCTGGAGTGAGCAGGCAGGACGCCAAACTCGCCATCCGTGGACGGAATCGACACAAACGCAGCGTCACCCTCATAGGCGCAGCTCACGGGGCACACGATGCGGATACGCATAACCTACTTCTCCCCCATCTTGCGGGCGCGCTCGCGCACGTCCTCAATCGTGGAAGCATAGCGGAAAGCCTGCTCGGGCAGGTCATCGGCCTTGCCATCGACAATCTCGGCGAAGGAGCGGACGGTATCCTCGACGCGGACGTAGACACCGGGGTTGCCGGTGAACTTCTCGGCGACGTGGAAGGACTGCGAGAGGAACTGCTGAATCTTACGGGCGCGGTTGACCGTAAGGCGCTGCTCCTCGGACAGCTCGTCCATACCCAAAATGGCGATGATGTCCTGAAGGTCGGAGTACTCCTGCAGAAGCTCCTGGACCTTGACGGCGACACGGTAGTGCTCCTCGCCGACGATCGAGGGATCGAGAGCGTCGGAGGAAGACGCGAGCGGGTCGATGGCCGGGAACAGGCCGAGCGACGAAATGCTACGCGAAAGAACCGTGGTGGCGTCGAGGTGCGTAAACGTCGTGGCAGGCGCAGGGTCGGTCAGGTCGTCTGCAGGGACGTAGACAGCCTGGACGGAGGTAATGGAGCCCGTCTTGGTCGAGGTAATGCGCTCCTGGAGGTCGCCCATCTCGGTAGCCAGCGTAGGCTGGTAACCGACGGCGGACGGCATACGGCCCAGCAGTGCGGAAACCTCGGAACCGGCCTGAGAGAAGCGGAAAATGTTGTCGATGAACAGCAGAACGTCCTGGCCACGATCGCGGAAGTACTCAGCGGTGGTAAGGCCGGCCAGACCGATGCGCAGACGCGCTCCGGGCGGCTCGTTCATCTGACCATAGACCAAGCAGGTCTTGTCGATAACGCCCGACTCGCTCATCTCGAGGTACAGGTCGGTGCCCTCACGGGTACGCTCGCCGACGCCGGTGAACACCGAGGTGCCGCCATGCTCCTGAGCGAGGTTGTTGATGAGCTCCTGAATCAGAACGGTCTTGCCGACGCCGGCGCCGCCGAACAGACCCGTCTTGCCGCCACGGATGTAGGGCTCAAGCAGGTCGACGGCCTTGATGCCGGTCTCGAAGATCTCGGTCTTGGTGGTGAGCTCGTCGAAGCGGGGCGCTGCATGGTGGATGGGATAGAACTCCTCCACCTCGGGCATGGGCTTACCGTCGACGGGCTTACCCATGACGTTCCAAATGCGGCCGAGCGTCTTGGGGCCAACGGGCATCTTCATGGGCTCACCGGTATCGGTGGCGATGAGGCCGCGCTGCAGGCCGTCGGTCGAGGACATGGCGACCGTGCGGACGACGCCGCCCGGAAGCTGGCTCTCGACCTCGAGGATCGTGCTCAGATGACCGATCGGGGTCTCGGCCTCGACCGTGAGCGCGTTGTAAATCGGGGGCACCGCGCCGTCAAACTTGACGTCGACGACAGGGCCGATGATTCGCACGATGCGACCATCACCGGCAGTCGTCTTCTTGGTGGCTTCCTCGACCGCAAGCTTTACGGTGTTATTAGCCATTACTGTTCCTCCAATGCTGAGGCTCCGCCGACGATCTCGTTAATCTCGGTCGTGATCGAAGCCTGGCGCACGCGACTATACGTGCGGGTAAGGGTCGAGATGATCGCGGTGGCGTTTTCCGTCGCGGAGTGCATGGCCTTGCGGCGTGCACCCTGCTCGGCAGCCGCCGAATCGATCAGGGCCTGGTAGATGACCGTCAGGATATAAGACGGCACAAGCTTGCCGAGAACATGCTCGGGAGAGGGCACGAACTCGAACGTGGACGAGATGCGCTTAGGGGCGTCGGTCTCGTTCTTACGCGGACCGTGGGCCATAGCGATCATCTCGGGGTCGAGCGGCAACAGATGCTCGACGCGAAGCTCCTGATCCACGCGGTTCTTGGCGTGGTGGTAGACAAGCTCGACACGGTCAAGCTCACCGGCACGATACGCATCGCAGATATGAGAGGAGATCATGCGGGCCTGATTGAAATCGGGCTCAGAGGAGTTGCCCTCAAAGTGCATGACAACGTTTGCGCGGTCACGGAAATACGTGGCCGGCTTACGCCCGCACGCGATGATCTCGCACTCGATGCCGTCGTTCGCCCAAGAAGCGGCGAGCTTTTCGGCCGTGCGCTCCACCGTCGTATTGAAACCGCCGGCAAGGCCGCGGTCCGAGGCAATAACGACAATCAGGCCATGCTTGACGCTCTCATGCTTCTGCAGCATGGGATCGGTGCCCGAACAGGAGGCGTCGCCGGCGACCGTCAACATGACGTCGGTCAGCGCCTCCTTATAGGGCTCGGCCTGCTTGGAGCGATCGAGGGCACGACGGATCTTGGCCGTAGAGACCATCTCCATCGTGCGCGTGATCTGCTTGGTCGTGGTAACCGAGGAGATTCGCTTCTTAATGTCGCGAAGGTTGGCCATGGGGCTTAGTTCTCCTCTGATCCAGAAACATCCGAATGGTGCTTGGCCATGAACTGCTGCTTGAAGTCGCCGATGACGCGCAAGAGCTCAGCCTTGGTGTCATCATCGATCTTCTTGGCGCGAACCTTGTCGAGCAGCGAGCCAAAGCCATTGTCCATGTACTCGATGAGCTCGGCACGGAAAGGCAGCACGTCGGCGATCTCCAGGTCATCCAGGAAGCCCTCGTTGCCAGCGAACAGCGTAACGATCTGCTCGCCAACCTCAAACGGCTTGTAACGCGGCTGCTTAAGGAGCTCAGTCATGCGAGCGCCGTGGGTAAGCTGCTTTTGCGTGGCCTCGTCGAGGTCAGAGCCGAACTGCGTGAAGCCGGCGAGCTCCTGGTACGAAGCGAGGTCCAGACGGAGGTTGCCGGCGACCTGCTTCATGGCCTTGGTCTGTGCGTCGCCACCGACGCGGGACACGGAAATGCCCACGTCGACTGCCGGGCGCTGGCCCTGGAAGAAGAGCTCGGACTGCAGGTAGATCTGACCATCGGTAATGGAAATGACGTTGGTCGGAATGTAGGCCGAGACGTCGCCGTCCTGGGTCTCGATGATCGGAAGAGCCGTCATGGAGCCATAACCGTTCTTCTTGGACATCTTGACTGCACGCTCGAGCAGACGAGAGTGCAGGTAGAAGATGTCGCCAGGATAGGCCTCGCGTCCGGGCGGACGATGCAGCGTCAGCGACATCTGACGGTAGGCCACAGCCTGCTTGGACAGGTCGTCGTAGATGACGAGCACGTGGCCGCCGGGGTTGGTCTCGCTGGCGGGCTTGCCGTCCTCACCGTTGTACATGAAGAACTCGCCGATAGCGGCACCGGCCATAGGCGCGATGTACTGCATAGGGGCGGAATCGGCAGCGGTGGCCGAAACGATGATGGTGTAGTCGAGCGCACCGTGCTGAGCGAGGGTCTCGCGGATGTTGGCAACCGTGGAGGCCTTCTGGCCGATGGCGACATAGATGCAGACCATGCCCTTGCCGCGCTGGTTGAGGATAGCGTCGATGGCGATGGCGGTCTTACCGGTCTTACGGTCGCCGATGATGAGCTCACGCTGACCGCGGCCAATAGGCACCATGGAGTCGATAGCGAGCAGACCGGTCTGAACCGGCTCACACACCGGGGTACGGTCGATGACGCCGGGGGCCTTGAACTCGATGGGGCGACGGTGCGTGGCGACGATGTCGCCCAGGCCGTCGATGGGCTGGCCGAGCGGATTGACGACGCGGCCGAGCATGGCGCGGCTCACGGGGATATCCATAATGCGGCCCGTGGTGCGGCACTCGTCGCCTTCCTTGATGGAGTCGACGGCACCGAACAGAACGGCGCCGACCTCGTCACGGTCAAGGTTCTGGGCAAGGCCGAAGACGGTCTCACCGGTATCGGAGCTCTTGAACTCCAGAAGCTCGCCTGCCATGGCGCTCTTGAGGCCGGAGACGCGCGCGATGCCGTCGCCTACCTCGTCGACCGTTGAAACCTCATGCGTATCGACCGTCGCGGAGAGGCTCGTGAGCTGCTCCTGCAGTTTCTTGGCGATATCCTGGGCATTGAGGGTTTCGGACATTAGGCTTCACCTCCGTACGAATTAGCAGAGTTTGCGAGGGTCTCCTGCGCGATGCGCAGCTGCGTCTTGACGGAAATGTCACGACGCTCGCCGCGGGCCTCGAGCACCAGGCCGCCCACGATGGACGGGTCGACCTGCTCGATAAGGAATACCTTGCGGCCGAAGTCCTGCTCGCATTTCTTAATGATGGTTTGACGCAGCTCGTCGTCGAGCGGGATCGCCGTGGTGACGGTCACGCCCACTACATCCTCGTCTTCCTCGGCAACATACTTAAAGGCAGCTGCCACCTTGGGAAGAAGGTCGAGCTGGTCGCGCTTGGACATGGTGTCGAGCACGGCGATGATCTCGGGGCTGGCGCTAGCCAGGCGCTCGATCATCTCGAGGTCCTCGAACACATGGTTCTCGGCCTTGGCGGCTTCCAGAAGGGAGCGCGCGTAGGTCTCGAGCACCTTGTCCTGATAGCGGCTAGTCGGCATTCAGGCTACCTGCTTCCTGGATGTAGCGCTCGATGAGCTTCTTCTGCTCGGCCTCGTCCTCGAGTGCCTCGCCCACGATCTTGGTGGCGACAGCGACGGACAGGTCGGCGATGGAGCTCGCGGCACCGGCGTAGATGGACTTGCGCTCGTCCTCGACGGTCGTATGGGCCTTGGCGATGATCTCCTCGGCCTCCTTGTGAGCGGCCTCGATGATACGGGCGCGCTCGGACTCGGCGTCCTTACGGGCCTCGAGAACGATGTCGGCAGCCTGACGACGGGCGTCGGTGACGATCGAGTCGGACTCAGCGCGCTTGGCGATAGCCTCCTGCTTGGTCTTCTCGGCCTCGTCGAGGCTCTCCTCGATTTTCTTGCCGCGCTCCTCCATGGTTTTCATGATGCCCGGCAGGGCGACCTTGGCCAGCACGATCCAGATGATCAGGAAGGCGATAAGCGCCGGGATGAACTCCGCCATCTTAGGGATGAGGATGTCCGCACCGGCAGCGCCGTCCTCGGCGAACGCGGATACCGGCATGAGCAGCGCGGCCGCGGACGCGGAGAGTGCGATCGCGCTCTTCTGGGATGAAAGATTCATACTTGACGCTCCGTGCTATTTAACGATCAGCGCGACAACGAAGCCGATCAGAGCCAGAGCCTCGCCGAAGGCGGAGCCCATGATGAAGACGGTGAACACGCGGCCCTGGACCTCAGGCTGACGGGCCATAGCACCCGTAGCACCCAGAGCAGACAGGCCGATAGCAAGACCAGCGCCGATAACACCGAGACCGTAACCGATAACTCCCACGATTCCTCCTTTGTCGTGCGTGTCTTTTTTCACGCAGGATAACCTTTTTATAACTGCCGGGCTCCATGGGTACGGGCACCGGCGGTTTAACGAATTGCCTTACCTTTAGGCGCGGGCGGAAGACTACTCCTCCTCCGCGACCTCCTCTGCCTCGGAGACATACACGGCGGTAAGGACCGTGAAGACGTAGGCCTGGATGGCGCCGACCACAAGCTCGATCGCATAGATCAGGATGAGGATGGCAAGCCAGGCCAGCGAAGGCAGGGCTCCGACGGCGTGGGCCGCGGAAACCTGCTGAAGCAGCGGCTGTATGAACATGCTCGCCATGATGGCGAACGAACCCATGACCACGTGTCCTGCGAACATGTTGCAGAACAGACGGACGGCGAGCGTGATGAGGCGCAGGAAGGTCGAGAAGAGCTCGACGACCCACACGAGCACGTTCATCGGGAAGCTCACACCCTGCGGGGCGAGGCTCTTGATGTAGCCGATCACACCGTGGGCCTTGCATCCGTAGTAGATGAAGTACACGAAGGCGAAGATGGCGAGCGCGGCGGTGGAGCCGATTGCGCCGGTGCCGGGCTTCATTCCCGGGATCAGGCCGATCATGTTATTGATCAGGATGAACAGGAAAAGCGAGCACAGGAACGGGAAGTGCTTCTTCCAGTTCTCACCCACGACGCCCTTGCCGATATCGTTCTCGACGTACTCGATGATGTACTCGAAACCGTTGACGAAGAAGCCCTTGGGAACCAGGGTCTGCTTCTTCTTGAACACGGCCAGGACGATCAGGAGCACGATCGTGGAGACGATCAGCCAAAACGAGTACTGCGTGATGCCGCAGCTCAGATCGCCCACGACAGGGGTGGAGCTGAACTCGCTGACCAGATGATTAATCTCATCAGGCAGCTTTTCAAAAATTTCCACGACTTACCTTTCGACCTCATGAGGATCTCGCAGCGCCTTGGCGACACAAACCGTGCAGGCAGCCATAAAGGCCACGAAGCCGATCGCCTCGCCCAGGAGGAACATGCGAAATGCCTCTCCGAACAACGCAAACACAACCAAGGTAAAGACGAGCAGAGCGATTGCCGAGATCGCCAGACTCACCATGCCCTTGAGCATGTCCGCATTCTGCTTATCGTCAAGAACCGGCTTGAGCGTAAAGACAAAGGGAAGAAAGGCAATTGCGCCCGCGATGGCGCCTGCAACGATAGCGAGCAGATCGGCTATCTGAAACACTGGCGTCCTCACTTTCCTTCTTTAACGCTTCCCAGAACAGTTCCCGCCAAACATTGGTGACTATTGTACGAGCCAATCGCTAAAGTACAACCGAAAAAGCATCGGTTAATACGCACCTGTTCGTTTTCTTAAGACCTTCTTTATGCCGCAGGTAGGTAATACGTTTTTCTCGAACCCTGCAGGGCAAAACGTCCGTTAACGGGAGTGCGCGCGGTCGCCTTTTGTTCGTCCGCGCGCACCGTTTCTTCGTATTTGCAGCCGCGGCCGTCTTAGCCCGACGACTAGAGCGTGCCGTAGATGCGGTCGCCGGCGTCGCCCAAGCCGGGAACGATGTAGGCGGCCTCGTTGAGATGGTCGTCGATGGCGCAGGTGTAGATGTGCACGTCGGGGTCCTTCTCGGTGAGCGATTTGAGGCCCTCGGGCGCAGCGACGATGCACAGCATGCGGATATCCTTGACACCGCGCTCGCGCAGGTAGCTGATGGCCATCTCGGCCGAGCCGCCCGTGGCGAGCATGGGATCGACAACCAGGCAGATGCGCTGGTCGATGTCCTTGGGCATCTTGCAGTAGTACTCGTGCGGCTCGTGGGTAACCTCGTCGCGCTCCATGCCGATATGGCCCACGCGAGCGGAAGGCACCAGGTCGAGGATGCCATCGACCATGCCGAGGCCTGCGCGCAGGATGGGGACGATGGCGAGCTTTTTGCCGGCAAGCTGCTTAAAGGTGGCGGTAGTGATGGGGGTCTCGACCTCGACGTCTTCCATAGGCAGGTCGCGCATGGCCTCGTAGCCGTCAAAAAGCGCGAGTTCGCGCACGAGCTGGCGGAACTGGTTGGTGCCGGTGTTTTTATCGCGCAGGATCGACAGCTTGTGCTGAACGAGCGGGTGATCGACAAGCGTCACACGGGACGCATCGTAGGTGACGGTCATGGGTTGATTGCCCCTTTCGTTGCGGCCGCAAAACGGCCTTGCTGACAAGGGCGCGCAGCAATGTCGCTACCGCACGCCATGCATTAGTTTAGCGGTTTGTTGTATCGAGCAGCTCATCGCGGCCCTACTGTGCGGTACTGAGCGAGCGCTTGACTGCATCACGCCAGCCCGCAAGGTTTTGCTCGCGGCGCTCGGCGGACATGTGGGGAAGGAAGGTCCTAACGATCTGGGCGTTTTGCTCCAGCTCTTCCAGGTCTTCCCAATAGCCGACGGCAAGACCCGCCAAGTACGCGGCACCGATTGCCGTGGTCTCCACCGTCTCGCATTGCAGCACGGGGATATCCAGCAGGTCGGCCTGGAATTGCATGATGAACTCGTTGCGCGAGGCACCGCCATCGACAGACAGGCGCTCGATCGAAAGCCCCACGTCCTGCTCCATGGCGCGCAGCACGTCGTAGCTCTGATATGCCATGGATTCGCAGGCGGCACGTACGATGGTCGCACGGCTCGAGGCGCCGGTCAGACCGCACACGATACCGCGAGCATGCGGGTCCCACCAGGGAGCACCCAAACCCGCAAAGGCGGGAACGAAGTAGCAGCCCTCGTTGTCGCTAATCGAAGCGGCGAGTTGTGCCGACTCGCTCACGCTCGAGATGATGCCCATGTTGTTGCGAAGCCAGTTCATCGTTGAGCCGGCGGCAAAAATAGAGCCCTCGAGCGCATAGCTGACTTTGCCGTCCGCAGCGATACCGATGGTGGAGACCAGGCCATTCTTGGATTCGACGATCTCGTCGCCGGTGTTCATGAGCATAAAGCAGCCAGTGCCATAGGTGTTTTTGGTCTGGCCGGGACGGAAACAGCAGTGGCCGAACAGCGACGCCTGCTGGTCACCCGCCACGCCCATGATGGGCGGCATGTTGGTCATGATGTCGCTCGCGACGCGGCCGTAGTCGCCCGAGCTCCAGCGAACCTCGGGCATCATGGAACGTGGAACGTCAAAGAGTGCCAGCAGGTCGTCGTCCCAATCGAGCGTATGGATATTAAAGAGTGCCGTGCGGCTGGCATTGGTGTAGTCGGTGGCAAAGACCTGGCCGCCGGTGAGGTTGTAGATGAGCCAGGTGTCGATGGTGCCAAACATGAGGTCGCCCGCCGCCGCGCTTTCGCGTGCGCCGTCGACGTTGTCGAGAATCCACTGCACCTTGGAGGCCGAGAAATACGGGTCGAGCGTGAGTCCCGTGCGGGAGCGCACCAGCCCTTCTGCGCCCTGCTCGACCAGCTCGTCGATCAGAGGTGCGGTACGGCGGCACTGCCATACGATGGCGTTATAGATCGGCTGACCGCTCACACGGTCCCAGACCACCGTGGTCTCACGCTGGTTGGAGATGCCGATGGCGGCAATGCGGTCGGAGTGGATACCGCTCTTAAACTGGACTTCCATCATGACCGCGATCTGGCTGGCAAGGACCGCCATGGGGTCTTGCTCTACCCAACCGGGACGCGGGAAGCTGGTTTTGACGCTGCGACGTGCCTGCGCGACGATGCAGCCGTACTCGTCGACGATGGTCGCAAGTACCGAGGTGGTGCCGCAGTCGAGCGCCATGATGTAGGAACCGCCAAAGTCAAACGAGGCATCTTCCATGCCCAGGCTGCCCAGATTCAACGACATCGCTTAAACCTTTCTATTGCATCGGGTCGGACAGGACCCGTTCGATCTCTGATGCGGGAAGTGCGCCTTGGCGCAGGATCTGGAGCTCGCCGTGCTGAAACGACACGATGGTCGAGGCGTCGCGACACGGGGTCTCACCGGCGTCGACGGCAACATCGACCCCCTCCAGGATGCGACCCTCGACGGCGGCAAAGCTTGCCGGCGAGGGCGCGCCGTGCGTGTTGGCGCTCGTGCAGGCAAGTGGACTGCCGCAGGCGCGGATGAGCGCCTGCACCACAGGCGAGGCCGACGCGCGAAGAGCCACCGTGTCATCGGCGGCGCGCATAAAGGTCGGCACGCAGGGGGCTGCCTTAATCACGATAGTCAGGGCTCCCGGCCAGCATCGTCGCGCGAGTACGCGGGCCTCGTTAGGGATATCCACGCCATAGCGGTCGAGTGCCTCGGCATCATCGACCAGCCAGGCAACCGTTTGGGTGAGCTCGCGCTGCTTGAGGGTAAAGATACGACGATAGCCGGTACCGAGTGCGGGGACCGCGGCGCCGTTGACGGTGGCCTGCGGATCTCGCGGCCACGATGGGAATTCGCTTGTATCTTGGGGCACGGCGTCCGAGAAGGCGTTGACTGCCACGGCGACACCGTAGACGGTCTCGGTCGGGATCAAAGCCAGGCCGCCGCGGCCGAGCACCTCGGCCGTGCGCTCGACGGCAAGCCGATGCGGCTCGCGCGTTCCCTCGTATACCCGATAGACCGTCTGCATGTGTATGCCAGCCCCTTACGCTCTGGTGCAAGTTTGTTTACTGTGGGGCATTCTCGCACGAAACGTTCAACCTATTTGCCCAGAGCGCATGTTGGTTTGGTGAGCGGCTCTAGTAGTCGGTGAAAGTGAGGGGGTTATTGGACTGCGACGAACTTCTTTGGCCTGCCGGCGTGGCGTTCTTGGGCGGCGTAGCGCTCGATGCTGTCTATCGTTATCATCCGACGGCCGTCGACGAGTTCAACATCGAGCTTTCCGGCTTTGACCAGCGCGGTAATCCGCGGAGCGGAGACTTTGAGGTCCAGCGCTGCGTCTTTAAATGTTCGGCACGCCGCTTCCCGAGCGTCCTCGTGGTCGATTTCGACTGAAAGGGCCACGACCTCGGCCGAGCGTTCGTACCCTGCCGGAGTCAAACCGTTGTTGAGGTCGTCGGCCAAAAACGCCATCAGTGCCTCGGTGGCATGGGCAATCGCTTCTTCGCGCGTATCGCCATCGGCAAAGGCGCCGGGAATCTGCGGGAAGCTAGCGCAGTAACCGTCGTCTTCTTTTATGAGAACGCAGTCATAGGTAAATCGCTGCCTCATTTTGCCTCCAACTACCATCCAGCTTGGCGACGAATACTTGCCCATGTGCCCTTCTTTGGTCGATCGCCACCAGAGCCGTTCACGGTGACAACACGGTCACCAGAAACATACTTAGCATGACTACCGACTTGCGCGACCTTCACGAATCCATCGTGCTTGAGTAGGGCAATGATTTCCCGAAAGGTAGGGGGTTGCATGGGCCGACCTCTTTCAGCCGTCCTAATTATAAACTAATTTATAATTTTTGCTAACCAGTTAATAAATATTACTGGCGCTGTTTGGGCTCGGTGACGATGGCTCGGACGATGCGGGGGCGATCGGTGAGGTCGTGGACGATGCGCACATCCGAAAGGCCGGCCTGGCGGCAAAGCTCGGCGGCTGCGTCGAGCGCGCCCTCGTAGAGCTCGCAGGCAAAAAGGCCACCGGCCCGCAGCATGTAGGGCGCCGCCTTGAGCAGGCGACGGAAGATGTCCAGGCCGTCGGCACCGCCCTCGAGCGCCAGGTCGGGCTCAAAGTCCTTGACCTCGTGCGGCAGCGAACGCATGACATCGGTGGGGATGTAGGGCGGGTTGGAGACGAGCACGTCAAAGGTGCCCCACTCTTCGCGGGGAATGGAGCTTACCAGGTTGGTGAGGCTGAAGGTGACCTCGTCGGACGCGAGGCCAAGCGCATCGCGGTTTTTGGTAGCAAGGTCGATGGCGCGCGGCTCGATATCGGTGGCGGTGCAGGTAACGTGGCCGCGGCGCTCCCAGGCAAGGGAGAGCGAGATACAGCCCGTGCCGCAACCGACCTCGAGGACGCGTGCGATGCGGGGCTCGGTCGGAGCGGGCTCTGCGGCGTTCTGCGCGGAGGTCGTCTCCTGGTCGTCACCTTCGATGGCGATGCCGTATTCGTCGAGCTCGGGCTCGGAGGCTTCCACGTCATCGGTATCCGCCACTTCGGCTTCGGCCGCCTGCGCGGCGGCTTCCTCGGCCTCGCGATCGGCCAGCTCCTCGGCGTAGGCGCGGCTACCGAGCACATCGCTGCCCAGCGCGGCTTCATCGGCAGCCGTGAGGTTGGCGGCACGGCGCTCGGCGGTCGCGCGCTCATCGGCCAGCGCAGCCTCGGCCTTACGGGCCTGCTCGACTTCATCGTTCCAGGGCAACTCCACGCGTTGACGGGCAGCGGCCTCGGGGCTCAGCACCTCGGCATCCAGATAGTTCAGGACTTCCTCGACGAGCATCTCGGTCTCGGGGCGCGGGATGAGCACGCCGGGGGCGCACGCGACGTCGATCATTCGGAACTGCGTGCTGCCGGTGATGTACTGCAGCGGCTCTCCCTTGGCGCGGCGGACGACAGCCGCATGCATGGTCTCGAGCTGGGCCGCGTCGAGCGTCTCGTCCATGCGCATATATAAGTCGATACGCGCCAGACCCGTAGCCGCGCACAGCAACCACTCGGCAGAAAGACGAGGATGCTCCTCGCCGCGCTCGGCCAGGTACTCCTTGGTCCACTCGAGACAACGCTTGATGGTCCAGATCTCGTTTGCCATGGGGTCCTCCCCTCTTAAGCGCCAGGCGGCGCGCGAATGTCGGAGCAGATTGTACGCGAGGCCAGCGCTTGGCAAGGGACGATTGAAGGCGATTATCGATAATCAGCCCAGAATTTTGCTTGGAGCCTGCCTAGAGCGTTCATTCGTCGACGTCTAAATCTGCATCCGTCAAGCTTTTGGCAAGGTTGCCCCAAAACTGACCAAGATCTAACCAAGAACTTGTCACATCGCTTGACGCGCGACCCATCAAAAATCGCTCCGCGACTTCTCGGACGCTTTTTCGAGCAATATTTTCGATAGCGGATATATGCCGTCAATTGCCTTAAGCAGGTAAGCAGCTCAAATGCCATCACAGCCGACTGAATAAAATATCAAGGCAATGTCACCAATGACTCCCTACGGATCATTTGACAACCAAGGAAACGCCGATGTTTTGGCAATGTCAGCGAGCGCCGCCCAGGGCGAACAAGTTGGCATGAAAAAGGCAGGGCATAGACCTTCTGGTCATGCCTTGCCTTTTGAATGACAAATTGTCGCCCTGGGCGGCGCGCAGCGTCAACCGGTCCGCCGTTCGGTAGAACGGCGGAACTTAAACTGCCTGTGCCAGCTTCTCGGCTCGCTCGGCGGCGGCTAGTGCCTCGATGACGGTGCCGAGCTGGTCGCCCAGGAGGACGCCGTTGTAGGTGGAGTTGAAGCCGATGCGGTGATCGGTCACGCGGTCCTGGGGCTGGTTGTAGGTGCGAATCTTCTCGGAACGGTTGCCGTGGCCGATCTGGCTCTGGCGCTCGGCACCAAGCTCGGCCTGCTGCTTCTCGAGCTCCATCTCGTACAGACGGGCGCGCAGCATCTGCATGCAGACCTCGCGGTTCTGAATCTGGGAGCGCTGCTCCTGCGACTGCACCACGGTGTTGGTGGGCAGGTGGGTGATGCGCACGGCGGAGTAGGTGGTGTTAACGCACTGACCGCCAGGGCCCGAAGCGCAGTAAGTGTCGATGCGCAGGTCAGACTGGTTGATCTGGACGTCGATCTCCTCGGCCTCGGGAAGCACGGCGACGGTTGCCGTGGAGGTCTGGATACGGCCCTGGGACTCGGTCTTGGGAACGCGCTGGACACGGTGTACGCCGGACTCAAACTTCATGACAGAGTAGACGCGGTCGCCCTCGACCTTGAACTCAATGGACTTAAAGCCGCCGGCCTCGCTGGGGCTGGAGTCGAGCACGGTGGTCTTCCAGCCGCGCGACTCGCAGAAGCGCTGATACATCTTGTACAGGTCACCGGCAAAGATGGCGGCCTCGTCACCACCGGCGGCGGAGCGGATCTCGACGATGGTGTTCTTGTCGTCGTTGGGGTCGCTCGGGATGAGCATGTACTTGATGTCTTCCTCGAGCTGGGGAAGTTTCTCCTCGTTCTCGGAGATGTCCATCTGGAGCATCTCCTTCTCGTCCGCGTCGGTCGTGTCGCGGAGCATCTCCTTGGCGGCCTCGATGTCATCGAGCGCGCCGATGTACTCGCGCGAGGCGGCGATGAGGTCGGACTGGTGCGCGTACTCCTTGTTGAGACGCGTGAACTCCTTGATGTCGGAGGCGACGGCGGGGTCGGAGAGCTTCTTCTCGAGCTCCTCGTAGGCCTTAATGATCTTTTCGAGCTTGTCGCGCATGGCGGGACTCCTTTATGTGCGTGAAGGCGAAAATCGGCAGAGTTGATGGGGCGCGCGGCGCCACTGCGGGGGTAAGCCCAGCTAGAACATGTCGATCTTCAGATACATGCGCATCCCTTCGCGTATGAGGTACATAGTTGCGGTCTAACCCATATATGATAGCGTGCGCAGGCAAACCTGCATATAACCCGCACGGAATGAGTGGACGTAGCCGTTGGGGACGTTCCTTAACGGCTAGTCGTTTAAGAACGTCCCCAACGGCTAACAAAGGGAGCGTCGCTTTGTCACATTCTAGAGCGTGTGGAGCAGGGCGATGAGGAAGCGAACACCCTGGAGGTAGGCGCGGCGGGTGATGCGCTCGTTGGTACCGTGGACACCGCGCTCGCACTCGTCATCGTCGACCACAAACGCCGAAAAGCGAATACATTCAGAGCAAATGCGCTGGTAGTTGGCAGCGTCGGTCGCGCCAATCACGGTCGAGGGGACAATCGCCAACGGCTCGGATGATCCGTTTTCCTCCGTCCCCTTTGGGTCGCGGAAGTAGCGGGCGGCAATGGCGCGAACCGCCTCGAGGCCGGGACCACCGATGCGCGGGGACGGCGAGGGTTCGGAGCTGCCGGGGCCCAGCTCCACTTCGACACGACCGGCAAGGTCCGCCCCGGCAACCGCCTCACGGCAGCGCGCCACAACGTCGACCACGCTCGTGCCCTCGAGCATGCGGAAGTTAATGTTGGCCCACATATCCTGCGGCATCACGTTAGCACCGGTGCTACCGCCCTCGATCTGCGTGGGCGCGCAGGTGGTCGTCACCAGCGAATAGAGCTTTTTGCTGGCGAGGCAATCGCGGACAATGGCGCCCCCGTTGGCGGCAATCTCATCCGCCGTGTAGAGCCCCAGCTCGACAAGCTGCGCGGCAAGCAGATCGGTCACGCGCGTCGGCCACTCGATATCGCAGATTGCGGCGATGGCACGGCTGAGCACCTCGAGCGACGTACCGCCGTAGGGGTTGGACGAATGCCCGCCCGCGCTCTTCGTCTTGAGCACGATATCGGCATAGCCCTTTTCGGCCAGGTCGGCATGCATAAGCCAGCCCTCGCCCGCGCCGTACTCGGCAGCCGAAACGATACGGTAGTCACCCTCGTCGACCAGGTATTCAAGTTCAATACCGCGCTCCTCGAGCACGCGGCCGATAGCCCCCGCGCCGCACTGCGTAGTCTCCTCGTCCTGGCCAAAAGCCAGCAGCAGGGTGCGCTTATGCTCCCAACCGTGCGCCAGCGCATACTCAACAGCCTCGAGAATGCCTGCGACCTGGTCCTTCATGTCGATCGCGCCGCGGCCCCAAATGTAAGCGTCGTCCACGTGCCCGCTAAAGGGGGCGTGCGTCCAGTCGGCCTCGGTACCCGGCACCACGGGGACCACGTCCATGTGGCCCATGAGCATAACGGGCTTAAGAGCAGGGTCGGAGCCGACAAGCGTCACCAACAGCGAATGGTCGACGAGCTCGACCTTACCCGCCGCAAATACGTGCGGCCAGGCCTGCTGCATATACGCGCGCAGGTCGTCAAACGGCTGCCAATCCACCGCCTCGGCATCCATGCTCGAAATGGTCGGAAACGACAGCACGCGACCCAAGCGCTCGCACGCGCCGGCCTCGTCTATATCGGCAAAATCGTCCTCATGCGCAAAGAAGCGCCAAACCTCGGCCATGACATCCTTTCGATAGTGACGACAAAGGCCGCCCCACGGGAGCGGCCCTGCAACGTAAGCGTTTGCGGTCGGTTATTTGTCCTCGAGATAGCGAGAGAGGAACTCACGAGTGCGCTGGTGTTTGGGGTTGCCGAAGAGCTCGGCCGGCGCGGCATCCTCGAGCACCACGCCCTTGTCCATAAAGACCACGCGGTCGGACACCGTGCGGGCAAAGGCCATCTCGTGCGTGACGACGACCATGGTCATGCCGTCGGCGGCGAGCTTGCGCATGACCTCGAGCACCTCGCCCACGATCTCGGGGTCGAGCGCGGAGGTCGGCTCGTCGAACAGCATGATCTGCGGATTCATACATAGGGCACGAGCGATGGCCACGCGCTGTTTTTGACCACCGGACAGGCGACCCACGGCGGCGTGCGCGAACTTTTCGAGTCCCACGCTCGTCAGATGCTCCATCGCGACCTTCTCGGCCTCGGCCTTGCTCATCTTTTTGAGCGTGACGGGCGCGAGCGTGCAGTTGTCGAGCACGTCCATGTTGTTGAACAGGTTAAAGCCCTGGAACACCATGCCGATGTCCTCGCGCAGCTTGTTGATGTTGCAGCGCTCGGCCGTAAGGTCCTGACCGTGGAACCAGATGTGGCCCGCGTCCGGGGTCTCGAGCAGGTTGAGGCAGCGCAGGAAGGTCGATTTGCCCGAACCCGAAGCGCCGATAATGGTAACGACCTCGCCAGGATTGACGGACAAGTCGATGCCCTTGAGCACCTCGAGCGAGCCGAAGCTCTTGCGCAGGCCCTCGACGCGGATAAGCGGCTCATTGGTCTGTGCGGCGGCCGCAGTGCCGGTAGTGGCGATATCTGCCATGATGATTCTCCTCGTCTTGAGCCTAGTTGGAGCTGGGCAGCGTTGCCGGGGCCTCGGCGCCGAGCTTTTTGCCAAAGGCCTCGAGCAGGCGGCTCGCCACGAGCGTCAGGATCAGGTAGACCACGAGCGCCACGCAGTAGACCTCCATCTGGCGGTAGTACACGCCGGCGACCGTGGTAGTAGCGTACATAAGGTCGAACACGCCGATGACCGAGAGCACCGACGAATCCTTGATGTTGATGATGAGCTCGTTGGTGAGCGCCGGAATCGCGTTTTTAATGCCCTGGGGGAACACGACCTTGCGCATAGCCTGCCACTGCGACAGGCCCAGCGAGCGTGCTGCCTCGGCCTGGCCGGGATCGATGGACTCGATGCCGCCGCGCAGGACCTCCATCATGTAGGCGGTGGAGTTGAGCGAGATGGTGACGAGGCCAGCGGTAAAGGTGCTCCAGATCTGGTTGGCCTGGGCGGTCTCGAAGCCCATGCCGCGCAAAACGGTGAAGCCCGCGTAATAGATGAGCAGACCCTGGACCATCATGGGCGTGCCGCGCACGATGGTGGAGTAGACGGTCGCAAAGCCGCGGCCGATACTCTTAAAGAAACGCACCAGGTCGTTATCCACGCGGTCGAACGTCTGAATACGCAGGAACACAAAGAGCAGTGCCAGGAAGAATGCGATGACCGTGCCGAAGGTGGCAAGCGCGATGGTGATCTCGATACCGCGGATAAAGAAGTCGCCGCTCTTGTAGGTCATGTAGACCAGGCTCGACAAAAAGTCGCTGGGGTTGGAGTCCGAGACAATGCTCACCTGCACCAGATCGATAAACGACATGACGCAGCGGTCCACGAAAAAGATCGCCGCGATGGCGACCACGACGTAGCTGCCCAGGCGTGCGCCACGGCGGCAACGCTCGGAGGCGAACGGCGACTTTTCGCGATAGTCGTTCCAGTGCATAAGCTTGGTGACCAGCGCCGCCGCCGACACGACGAGCCAGGCCCAAAGGATCGCCCAGAGGCAGTCTTGGAACACGCCCGTAGGCGCCAAGAAGCTCAGCGGCGTGGGGTTGCGTTGGCTAAATGCCAGGCCGAGCGCCGCGATAACGCTCGTGCCCAGGTATACATAACGGTGGTCTGCCTTGATAAAGGAGGCCAGGCGATTGATGGTTTTCATGCTGCCTCCCTATGCCGGCTGACGGTCGAGGCACGCGTCCCACATTTGGTCGCGCTCCTCTTGGCTAATGCCCTTGAGTGTCTTGTCGATGAGTTTAAGCAGCTTGTCCGAGCCCTTGCGGCAGCCGACGTTTGCCGTGACCTCCTGCTTGAAACCCTCGCCCTCGGCAAATTGAATCGGCACGATACCCGGGTTTTGGGCCATATAGCCCTTCTCATTCTCGGTGTTGTAGGTCACGGCGTCGCAGGTGCCCTGCAGCAGGTTCGAAAACACCGTGGGGACGGAGTCGACCGGGTTTTTGTGCACAACGCCCGGGATCTCGTCGATGACGGTATCGAGCATGGTGTCCTTTTGGCCGAGCACCGTGGCGCCGCTAAAGTCGCTGAGCTTGGTCGCGTTTTGGTAGGGCGAGCCCTCTTTTACGAACAGGCCAAAGTAGCCAATGAAGTACGGGTCGGAAAAGCCGACGGACTCCTCGCGCTCGGGCGTGGCGCTCATGCCGGCAATGATGAGGTCGATCTGACCGTTGTTGAGCGAATCGATAAGGCCCGAGAAGCTCTGCTTGACGGCGACGGGCTCGCCGCCGAGGGCCTTGCAGACGATCTTGGCGATCTGCACGTCGTAGCCATCGGCATAGGCGCCCTGCACGTTGTCGATGGGGATGGTGTACTCGCTGGCTTCGGAAACTTGCCAGTTGTACGGGGCGTAGGCTGCCTCCATACCGATGCGGATCTTGTCCTTGCCGATAACGGAATCGGACAGGTCGTCGCGACCGCCGCCCGTCGTGGGCTGAACTACTTCCAGCGTGGAGGGGCGCTGGCAACCGGCAAGTGCGCCGGCGACGACAGAAGCGCTCGCAGCGAGAGCGCTACCCAAAAAGATGCGACGGCTGCATACCGGCTGTGGATGCGCGTCGCGTTGATGGGGAGAATGCATAATCTGCCTTCCCTGTTGAATCGTATGCTGACGACTTAACAGGATATACGCCAGCGACCAGCAGCGCAGCACAAGCTCGAAAAATTAATAGACACACGGTAGTCATTGGGAGCGTCGATGTTTTGGCAATGCCAGCGAGCGCCGCCCAGAGCGAACAAGTTGGCATGAAAAAGGCAAGGCATAGACCTTCTGGTCATGCCATGCCTTTTGAATGACAAATTGTCGCTCTGGGTAGCGCGCAGCGTCGACCGGCCCGCCGTTCGTCAGAACGGCGGAACCTCTAGAGCAGGGTGACGCTAAAGGAACGGGTGTCGGTAGCGCCCGGCGCCAGCGTAATGGTGTTGACCTTGTGCTCAAAGACGTCGTCCTCGGTGTCCATGGTAGTGTGGCCGGTCCAAGGCTCGAGCGCCACAAACGGAGCGTCGTTGGCGGCAGACCACACGCCGATGTACTTAAAGCCCTCAAAGTCGATCTTGACGCCATGGCCCGACTTGCGACCGCGCAGCGTGAGCGTGGAGCCCGGGGTATCGGTGAACATGATGGCGTCGTTATCGAAGCTGCGGTGCGTGATGGGCAGCACGTCCGAGTTATCGGGAGCCTTGTAGCTACCCTCGAACGTCATAAGGCCATCAGGCGTGATGATGGGGGCCTCGTTGGTCCAAGCCTCGGTAAACGCCAGCTCGTAATCCTCGAACGCCTCGTCTTCGGCACCGGGGGCGGGCACGTTGAATGCAGGATGACCGCCCACCGAGAACGGCAGGGCCACGTCGCCGGTGTTGGTGACGGCAAAGGTCTGCGTGAGCGTGGCGTCGCCGGTCAGGGCATAGGTCATGTTGAGCTTAAAGTGGAAGGGGAAAGCCTTGGGCGACTCGGGCGTATCGGTGATCTCGTAGGTGACGGACGAGCCGTCCTCGGAGACCTCGACGATCTTGTGCTCCACGATACGCGCGATGCCGTGGCGCGCCATCTCGCAGGTGCCGGCCGCAGACGTCGCCGTGTTGTTGCGCAGCGACCCCACGATGGGGAACAGGATGGGCGCGTGCTTGCCCCAAAAGGCCGGGTCGCCCTGCCATAGATACTCGTTGCCGTTGAGGGCAAGGCTCGTGAGCTGGGCGCCCATGGAATCGATGGCCGCGGTGAGGTCGCCGCGTTTGATGGTGGTGACGGTGGACATGCTACTTCCTCCAAAAGTAAACAATAGTGTCGAGGGCTATTGTCCCACTCTTGGCGGCGGGGTTGAGCGACAGGCGCAGTTATTGAGCAATAGCGTAAAGGTCAAACCTGCCCTGCGGAGTGCTATCGACCGTATCGGGCGCCTGCGAGTTAAAGCTCACGGGAACCATGCGCTTTGAGGCGCGGAAGCGCGTGCCGTCGGTGGCGACGGGCGGTTCGTCGACGGTGAGCTCGTAGTCGCCGGGCTTGAGCTCGATGCCGTCACCAGCGGAATTGACGTATTGATACTCGTCAATCGTCTGCCCTTTGAGCGTACGCCCCACGATGTGGATGAGCATTTGGCTGTCGCCACGCGCGGTGTCCCACGTCGCGCCGTCCTTGACCTCGACCGACACATGTACCGAGCGCGTGCGGCTGAGCGATTGCTCGACAGACATCTCGACCTTGGCGGCGTCTTGGCGCTGCTGCTCGACATGGCTCCAAACGCTACCGATTGCCGAGCAGGCGATAACGCCGGCCATGAAGGCGATGAGAATGGGGCCGAGCGGAGAGCGGCGGCCCGCGTCTTCCTCGCGAGCCAGGTCGGGGCGATGCGTGGGCGCAGGCGCCTGGGCACCCTGCGCGGGCACGTCGAGAATGCTGAAGGATGCCGTGCTGTCGGGGTCGATGGTGTGCCGCGGCTGCGGGGTCTTTGCCGGCGAGATGGACATGTCGGCTGGCTCGCCGAGCGTGGCCGTAGCGTCGGCCTTTGCCTCGTCTGCCTCGGCCTGGGCCCAGGCTTGTTCGAAGGTCAGGGGCTCGACGGGGTCGAGGGCGGCGTCAGAGTCGGCGGCGACGACGTTGCCGGTCTCGTCCTCGTCGCTCGACACGTCACGCGGCGCGGGCTCGTCCCACTCTTCGTCCGGAGCCTCGCCCTCGCTATACCACCATTCAAAGTTATCAATATCCATACGGGGCGCCCCTTAGGCCTCGCAAATAAACTCTTGCTAGCCTTATACCCCCAGACGGCACCGAAGCTCACCCGCGCCGGACACGAAACCGTCACAACATTCGACGCTTTTCCTCGATTTCGAGATTTTCATCGAATGTTGTGATGGTTTGGGCGGCAGCCATGCCGCGAATGTGACAAAGGGACTGTCCCTTTGTCACATCTGGAGGGTGACGGGGATTTGGATGCAGCAGAAGTCTTCTTGGTGGGACTCGTCGTAGCTCGTGGTATCGAGGTAGCAAAAGTCGAAGGCGTTGCCGATGGGCTGGAGTGCGTGCTCGTCCATGCATGCCACGATGGCACGAATGCCCTCGGGTTCGTACGGCATGCCCCAGCGGCTCATGCACAGGTATGTGCCCTCGGGCAGCACTTCGACGCCAATCTTTGCCAGCTCGGCAGCATCGCTCGGCAGTAGCTCCTCGGCACCGCGCGGCAGCACGGCAAAGGAGCCGGCACCGGCGATGGGGTCGTCGGAATGCACCGCCTCGCGACGCAGCATGGCGCCCCAGCCGCGCATGGGACGCGTACCCGTGAGCGCACGCATGCGCAGAATCGCGCGCATGAGCGTGGGGTGCAACATCGAGCGGCCGCGCTCGATATCGGCCGGGAACTCCTCAAAGACCACGAAGCGGCGCTCGAACTGCTTGAGCTCCGGTTTGCCCTCGCGCTCGCGCCAATAAACCGCCTCGTCGTAAAAGCTCAGACGCTCCTGCACGCTCGCGCGCTCGGCTTTGAGACCGGCAATCTGCTCGTCGAGCGCCTGCACCCGCGAGCGCAGGTGATCGGTCATCTCTCCGATGTCGAACGTCGAGGTCAGGCGGTCGATCTCGTCGAGCTCGAGCCCCAAATCGCGCAGCATGCAGATCAGACGCATGAGCGGAATCTGCGTGGGCGAATAGAAGCGGTAGCCCTTTTCGTTGACCACGGCGGGTTTAAACAGGCCGATCTTGTCGTAGTAGATGAGCGTTTGGCGCGAAACATTAAACAAGCTCGCCATCTCGCTAATTGCATACATGCCCGTCTGCATAAGTCCTCCCGACACATCCTTTTTGCGCACAAAGCCCGCCGCCCACAGGGGCAGCGGGCTCAAACACTACTCGTATCCTACCCTAAAGACGCCTATGACCAGCGCTTATAGTTTGCGCATGACACGCCGACGGCCTCGAGCGCCTTGGCGGCGATGTGATGCACCGCGTCGTCGAGTGTGGCGGGGCCGTTGTAAAACGTGAGCATGGGCGGCATGAGCATGACGCCCGGCACGCGCGCCAGGCGCGCCATGTTGTCGACGTGAATGGCGTTGAAGGGCGTCTCGCGCACCATGAGCACCAGGCGGCGCTGCTCTTTCATCTGCACGTCGGCCGCGCGCAGCAACAAGTTGTCGCTGTAGCCGCTCGCAATGCCGGCGAGCGTCTTCATGGAGCAAGGCGCCACGATCATGCCGTCGACCGGATAGGTACCGCTTGCGATGGCGGCGCCGATATTTTTGTTGTCGTAGACCACATCGGCATGCGTGGCAAACTCGTCGAGCGTCATGCCGAGCTCCTGCTCGATGGTGATCTCTCCCCCGCGCGTGACGACAAGCGCCGACTCGGCACCTGCCTGACGCAGACATTTGAGGCACTCAAGGCCCAGCGCGGCACCGCTGGCGCCCGAAACGCCAACGACGATGCGACGGGGACGGACAGAAGACTCAGGCACGACAACTCCTTAACTACTTGGTAGGGCTACTTACTAGAAAGCGAGCTCTTCTGCCCACTTGTCTGTGTCGATCTCCATGAACTGCGAGCGGATGAAGTTCTTCTTGAGGTCGAACGGAACCGTGCAGTCGAAGATGGCCTTGCAGGCGATGCCGTGCTCGCGGATCGAAGGATCGAACGCGGGGTCGTTGGACGGGTCGAGCACGTGGCAGTGGCAACCGGGGATGGTGATGAGATCCACGTCGGCCTGGAAGCGCGTGGTCATGGCCCACATCACGTCGCTCATATCGAAGATATCGACATCCTCGTCAACAAGGATGACGTGCTTGAGCTCGGAGAATGCCGAGAAGGCGAGCATGGCGGCATTGCGCTGACGGCCCTCGTCATTTTTGCTCGACTTCTTAAACTGCATGATGGCAACGAACTTGCCACCGCCGCAGGGGGCAGCGTGAACGTTGAGCAGGCGGCCCGGGATAGCGGTCTCGACCATCTTGTAGATGGAAGCCTCGGTGGGGATGCCCGCCATGGAAACGTGCTCGTGCGAAGGGCCGATGCAGCTCTCCATGATGGGATTGACACGCGTGGTGACGGCGGTGATCTTGATCACCGGGCAGACCTTGGCGCCACCGGTGTAGCCGGGAAACTCGGGCATAGCGTAGCCGTGGCCGTTGACGTCCTCGTTGATGGTCTCGTCGTGCATGAGGTAGCCCTCGAGCACATACTCGGCATTGGCAATGCACTTCTGCGGAACGGTGACGCAGTCGGCAAGCTCGACGGCGTGGCCGCGCAGGGCGCCGGCGATCTGCAGCTCGTTAAAGCCGAGCGGCGTGGTGGGCGCCTCGAAGCCGCAGCACATGTACACGGCGGGGTCCAGGCCGATGGAGATGGAGATGGGCATGTCCTCGCCGCGCTGGCAGTACTCGTCAAAGAACGCACCCAGGTGACGGCTGCCCGGAGTGATCCACATGGCGAGCTTGTCCTTGTCGACGCAGGAGAAGCGGTGGATGGTCACGTCGGACTGGGAGCCGTCGGGGCTCGTGCCATAGGCGAGGCCCATGGTGATGTAGGGGCCGCCGTCGACGGGCGTGTTGGTGGGAGCGGGGACGATCTTGCGCAGGTCAAAGCCCTCGTCGGTCGCCTTGTACACGACCTCCTGGCAGTCGACGTGCGCACCCTCGGCGATCTGCTCAGGCGCGATCAGGTTCTCGAAGCGCTTACCGATCTCGAGGCCCAGGTGCTCCTCGTCCAGGTCGAGCAGGGCGGCAACGCGCTTGCGGCTGGCAAGCATGCCGATGCAGACCTTGGCATCGTCAAAGCCCTTGACGTTGTTGAAGACCATCGCCGGGCCCTCTTTGGTCGGGCGCATAACGGTGCCGCCGGCACCGACGTGGCGATAGACGCCCGAGACCTCGGCATCGGGATCGACCTGGGTGTCGGTCTCGAGCAGCTGGCCCGGCATCTCGCGCAAAAAGTCGAGCGCGGAGCGCAGGTCGTGGATCTGGGAAGCATCGGTAGTGGACATAGCATGCTCCTTTCGGGAGAGTGCCCGGCGGCGAGGATGCCGCCGGGCTGGGTAACGTAGTGGGACCGCGGCGCTCATAGATGGGACGCTCGGCCACTCGCAGTTCAAGCACTCGGCTGCTTACAGCCCAGCGCTCGACCGCTTACATCAGGCCAAAGAGATGGAACCAGGCGGCCTCGACCAGCACGACGATAAAGACGACCGCGGTGAGGGGAATACCCATGCGCATGGCCTCTTTGGAGGTGTAGCCGCCGGCGTCCTTGCCCTCGCCGATAAGGATCGGCAGGTTATGGAACGGCAGGATGTAGTGGATGTTGATGGACGTGAAGACGATGAGCGCCACGGCGAGCGGGCTCACGCTGGAGCCGGCCGCGAAGCTGATGAACGCCGGCACGCACACACCGAGCACGGCCATGACCGAGCCCATGAACATGTGGATGACCATGGAGAGCGCGGCGACAAGCAGGGCGAACAGGAAGATGTTCTCGGGCACGGAGCTGGGAAGCACGACATCGGCGATCCAGGCGTTCATGCCGGTGGCACCGCCCACGGAGCCCACGGCCATGGCAGCCGTCAGGAACATGAGGGACTTGATGTCGACAGCGCTCCAGCTGGCGGGGGTGAGGACCTCGCCGATGATGGGCATGGCGAGAGAAACGCCGATAGCCAGGGTAACCCAGCCGATGTAATCGCCCGAGACGGTGAGCCACAGCGCGATGGCGATGACAAGCCACACGATGGTGCGGATCTCCTTAACGGAGAGCTTGCCGAGCGCGGCCTGCTTGGCCACGATCTGCTCGCGATCGTAGACAAGCTCCTTGCTGGGCTTAAAGAGGAAGAGGCCCAGGAACAGGGTGCACAGCAGCGCAACCAGCATGGGCACGCTCATGTACAGGAACCAGTCGACGAAGGACGGGCTCATGCCGCCGGCCTCGGCGCTGTACTGCGCAACGAGCGGGTTGAGCGTGGAGTCGCCCGTCAGGAAGAACATGGAGCCCGGGGCGGCAGCGGCAAACACGAGGAAGCCGAGCTTGCCGCGGTCATCGTCACCGTAGCCGGCGGACTCGGCGATAACCGAGACGACGGCGAGGATGAGGAAGGCACGGGGGAACGGATGAGGGATCAGCAGCGACAGCACAAAGGTGAGCGCGAAGATCGAGATGATGAGCGACTTGGCGTCGCGCACGAACTTGAGCATAAACGCATAGGCGATGCGCTCGCCCAGGCCCGACTCCTTGACCGCGCTGGCGATGAGGTAGGCGCCGATGACGAGCCACATGGTGGCTTTGGTCCACGAGCTAAACGTGGAGGCGACCGTCGCCGAGATGCTCGCGGCGCCTGTGTCGTCCACGCACACCTTGAACAGAACGAGCAGCGCGCAATAGAGCAGGCCCACAAAGCCCGGCTGTGCCACGCCACACGCCCAGAACACCACCGTGGCGAGCGTCAACGCCAGACAGGTCTGACCGCCGACCGTAAGCTCGACCGTCGAGCTCAGCTCCGCCAAAGGAAGAAACTTCACCAGCAAAAAGACAACGATACCCAGCACAAAGCCAATTTCGCGCTTGGTAATCTTAAACGCCTTCTTTTCCGCTTCCATCTCCCCACCTTTCTTGTTGGGGGCGCTCCGGACTCGCGGCCACGCTGGCCGCTTAAAAAGGGGCACCCGTTATCGGACACCCCTTACGTTGCGCTGTGTTGCGGCAATACAGTCAAGCGGGATTTTTTAGATGGGAAGCGATCCTCTGGGCAAAAACCGTCACAACATTCGACGCTTTTCCTCGATTTCGAGATTTTCATCGAATGTTGTGACGGTTTGGATGTGGCAAAGGACTGTCTTTTTTCACATAGCGAGGGCTGCGCGGATGGAGGGGACCTCCAGGGCCTCGCGGAGCCAGGGGGCCAGCTGCTCGGGGCGACCCTGCAGGTAGCCTTTAAGCTCGGACGGGGCCACGCGGCGCACCTCCGAGATCTCCTCTTGGTTGATGCGTAGCTCGCCCGGCTCAACATGGGCTGCGAACACCTCGCACCATTCGCACTCGCAGCGGCCGTCGCCGTGGTCCTCGCGGTACACCACGTGTCCGAGGTGCTTGAGCTGATCGGGCTCGCGCGTGATGCCAAGCTCTTCGTTGATGCGGCGCGCCGTCGCGGCGACAACGTCCTCCCCGGGGAGCGGATGGCCGGCACAGCTATCAGCCAGCACCCCGCCCCACAGGCGCTTGAGCGGACTACGGCGACAGAGCAGCAGACGCGCGTCTTCGCCCCGGCCCTCGACTAAAAGCGTCAGAAATGCCTGATGCAGGATGCCCTCACCGGTATGGGCCTCGATGCGGTCGACGTGGCCGAGCGCATCGCCGGTCGCGGCATCGACCGCCACGACCTCGGCGCCTGCGCCGCCCTCATCCCAGTCGGCGCGCAGAATACGGGCTGCGGCCTCCTCGAGCGCGGCGATGAGCTCTTTGGTGGTGTCGAGCACGCGCTGCAGGTCGTCCCCGCTCGCCTGTTCAACATGAAAACCCGTACTTGCAACGACCGGCACGCCAAAGCGCGTGGCCAGCGCCGCCGCGATATCGTGCGCCGGGATCTCGTCTCGATGACACGGGACAGCCAAGATGCTCACCGTCGCCGTGCGGCCGGGCTCGGGGCGCGGAATGGCCTGCGCCGTGGCGCCCAGGTGCGCGAACTCCGGCGAGCAGGCGTACACCACCATGCCGCGCGGCGTCACCGTCAACTGGGCCTCGAGCGCAAACTTGCCCTCGCCCACCGCAATCTTTATCGTGTGCATACCCATGGGATCTCCTGTCGCCCGCGATGTACCTGAGACCATCTTCACCTGTATTGCGACTATACAGGCAAGGTCCCGACCTGACAAAGGCGCTGCTCCTTTGTCACATTCTGCTAGAGTTGCAGGGATTGAATCCCGCTTATTCATGCGACATTGGAGTGACAACCTTGACCGCCGCAACCACGCCTAAAAGTAAGTCAACCGCCGCCGCGCTCTCCCCCGCGCGCACCAAGCTCTGTCTGGCGCTGCTCGTGCTGTTGGGATTCTCGCTCGGCTGCTCCGAGTTCGTGGTCATCGGCATCGAGAGCGACTTGGCAACGGAACTCGGCGTATCACTTGCCACTGCGGGCCAGCTCATCAGCGTTTTTGCACTGGTCTACGCCATCGCGACGCCGGTGCTTGCGCTCAGCACGGGGCGCTTCCGTCGTTACCAGCTGCTCGTGTGCTACAGCATTATCTTTGTGCTCGGCAATCTGGTCATGGCGTTGGCGCCCAACTTCCATGTGCTGTTTATCTCGCGTATTGTCCTGGGATCCGTCTCGGGCGCACTGCTCGCCGTGGGCGTGACGTACATCCCCGAGCTGCTGTCCCCGCAGCAAACTTCGCTTGCCATCTCGGTGGTATATGGTGCTTTTTCCGTGGCAATGGTCTTTGTCACTTCGATCGGCAAGTTCGTGGCCGACACGCTCGATTGGCACGTGGCCATGTACGGCACGCTGACCTTTGCCGTTTTGATCTGCGGAGCGCTCGTGGCGTTTATGCCGCGCACTGGGCAAACCGACGAGCCTGCCACCTTCCGCGAGCAGGCGGGGCTTCTACGCGAGCCGAGCATCATCACCGGCATGCTCATCTTTTTGTTTGGCGTGGGTTCGGTCTACGTGTTCTACGGCTACGTGACGCCCTATCTGGAGCAGGTGCTGGGCATGGGCACCGTCCAGGCCAGCACTACGCTTATGGCCTACGGTGTGTTCTGCCTGATCTCGAACATTCTGGGCGGATGGATCGATGCGCGCTTTGGCATGAAGGCGCTGCTGGTGACCTTTGTGCTGCAGGCCGCGGCGCTGCTTGGGCTGTTTGTCGTGGGCGGCACCATGCCTCTCGCGCTCGTCTTTGTCTTTAGCCTGGCGATGCTTATGTACCTGTTCTCGGTCTCGTGCATCACGCACTTTATGGACGTGGCGCGCAGCCGCCATCCCAAGTCGATGGTGCTCGCGAGCTCGGTGGAGCCCCTGGCCTTTAACGTCGGCATCTCGTTTGGCACGGCCGTGGGCGGCGCCGTGGTGACCGGCATCGGCATCTCCTACGTGGGCGCCGTGGGCGCCGCGTTCTCGCTCGTAGCCTGGGTGCTCACGCTGGTGACGATTAGGCTGGCACGCTGGGAGCGCAAACGGGCGAGGGCGTAGGGGCGAACATAGCCCAAGGTGGCGAGCAACCGGTGAAAACCGCCCCATACGAGTAGTGTTTATCCGCCTGCAAGCTCCAGCAGTGCAATTTCGTGTATTTCAGATACACGCTTTTCTACGATTTCGTGTATTTCAAGTACACGAAATCGTACTAAACTATGTATCTGAAGTACACGAAATCGGAAAGGCGGCCCCATGCGCAGATCAATCGAATCCGTTATCGAATCATGGGCGGCAAAGGACGCCTCACGCCCCCTCCTCATCCGTGGTGCGCGACGCGTAGGCAAAACATACGCCGCCGAGGAAATCGGCAGGCGAATCGCCGGCGATGCGTTTGTCAAACTCGACTTTCAGACCGATCTTGAGCTGATCGCCCCTCTGTTCGACTGCCCCACAGACGATGTTGACACCATCGTGGCGCGAATCTCGGACTATAAGCGCACCCCCATTCGCAAGGAAACCGCCTTCATCCTGTTCGATGAAGTGCAGCTTTGCGAACGAGCGCTCAACTCCCTGCGCTTCTTCTCAGGTTCGGGCTGGCGCATATGCGCAACCGGCAGCCAACTCGGTGTCGCCACGCGAAAGCGCAAGTTGCCCTTTCCCAGCGGCGTTCGTCAAGAGACCATGCATCCCATGTCGTTCGAGGAGTTTCTCTGGGCGCTCGATGAGAGGCAGATGGCCGATGCCGTTCGCACCCACGCCGGCACGCTCGAGACTTACGCCGCACACCAAGCCGCACTCAGCCTGTTTCATCGATATCAGATCGTGGGCGGCATGCCCGCCGCCGTCAACGCATATCGCAAGACGCTATCCATCGAAGACGCGCGCGTCGAGCAGCGCGAAATCGACGAGACCTACACCGCCGATATGACCGACCCCGAAAACGGGATCAGTGGCGTGGCGGCGCGCAAGGTCTGGCGTTCCATTCCGTCCCAACTGCTGAGATCGTCCACAAAGAAATTCAAGTACTCCGAGGTCGAACGCGGGGGTCGTCGCGCCAAGCTCATCGAGCCACTCGACTGGCTCGAGGGCGCCGGCATCATATCGGTCAACAACCTGACCGAAGGCATCGAACCTCCCCTCGTCCCCTTCGACGACGAAGACGGGAGCTTCTTTAAGGTCTATCTTCTCGATACGGGCCTCATGTTCTACAAACTCGGTATCAACCCGCGGCTCTGGCTCGACCTCAAAGAGGATTCCACCGTTGCGCTGTCTTCCGACTTTCGAGGTGCCCTGGCGGAAAACTCGGTCATGCAGGCATTTTCGAGCAATGGTTTGCAGACGTACTATTGGATGCCGCCGTCTTCTTGGAAGACGAGCGGCGAGCTCGATTTCCTACTTCAGACCGACCGTATGGAAATCGTTCCCGTCGAGGTAAAGTCCGCACGCAACGTGCGTGCGAGAACCCTCGGGTCGTTTATGGACAAAGCCCGTTCGCCATATGCCTACATTCTGTCCGAGAACGATTTTGCCCGCAGCGAAACCGATGACGGGCGCGAGCTGCGCCACCTCCCCTTGTACGCAGCGGGTTTTATCGGAGCAAACTGCCTCAAGAGCAGTCTGTAAGCCCTGCGCGACCGCATAGAAAGGAGACCCTGTGCAACGCATTCTTTTTATCTGCCACGGGAACATTTGTCGCTAGGGCTAAAGCACCTCAAAAATGTGAATATACAGGCAATTCAAGAGATTCCATCTGCCAGTATTTACGCCATAGGGAGCTTTGCAAAAACTTAAAGGCGGTGGCAGACGCATTGTCTGCCACCGCCTTTTATACCGGATTCTATAGGTATGCGGGGTGTCTACTCCATGCCCAGCAGCTCACGCATCTGGGTTGCGTAGTTAGAAGCCATATTACCGTAGACAATCTGCACGCCGCCGTTAACATGCACGATGCCACGCGCTTCGAGCTTTTCGGTAAACTCGGCGTCATCAACCACCTTGTCACAGTCATTGAGCTGGATTCGCAGACGGGTGAAGCAGGCCTCGACAGACTTAATATTGTTGTCGCCGCCCACTGCCTCAACGATGGCGGGAATGAGATCGCTGATCACAGTCTTGGGAGCCTTTGCGGCCTCATCGTCAGACTCTTCCTCACGGCCAGGGGTCTTTAGGTCCTTCTTAAGAATGATGAACTTGAAGACGAAGTAGTACACCACGAAGTAGATGGGGCCGAGGAACAGGATAACCTGCCAGTTGGAACCCTTTGCGGCGCCCATGATGCCATTAAAGATAAGCGACAGGAGCGGGCCACCGAAGGACGCGGAACCGGCCACGTTGAACTGCAGGATATAAGTCAGCGCATAGGCAAGACCAGCCATGAGAGCGTGGAACACGTAGAGGATGGGCGCGATAAACAGGAAGGAGTACTCGAGCGGCTCGGTAATGCCGGAGAGGATGCAAGGCACCACGATGGCGATCATGAGCGCTGCGGTCTTCTTCTTGTTCTTGGGAAGCGCCGTCTTGTAGAAGGCGAGTGCAGCGCCGGGCAGGCCGAACATGGCGAAGATAACCTTGCCGTTCATGACAAAACGGCTGACCTCGATGTTAAACGGCGTGCTGGGAGAGCCCAGGATCGCGTTGTAGATATTGATAGCGCCCTGAACAGTCTGGCCGTCGATGGTCTCGACGCCACCGAGCGACGTGAAGAAGAACGGCAAATAGACAAAGTGATGCAGGCCAAAAGGCAGGAGCATGCGCTCGCCGGCGCCATAGACAAATGCTCCAAAGGCACCCGTAGTCTTGATGAACTCGGACAGCGCACCGAGAGCGTTCTGAATAAACGGGAAAACAAAGGACATGACCAATGCGAGGATGCTGCATGAGAGCAGCGTCACCGCCGGGATAAAGCGCGTGCCGTTGAAGATGGAGAACACGGCAGGCAGCTCAATCTTGTAGTAACGGTTATGCAACCATGCGACGATTGCACCCACCAGAAGACCGCCGATAACGCCAGTGTCGAGCGTGGTGATACCGAGGATCGTGCTCTGGCCCGTCGTAAGATTCGCGGGATCGATAACGCCAGTCGCCGTAAGGAACGTACCCATCACGGAGTTCATGCACATGTAGCCCAAAAAGCCACAAAGCGCCGCGGTAGCCTTCTCGGACTTGGCGAAGCCATAGGCGAGACAAATCGAGAAGATAACCGGGATGTTGTTCATAACGATGCCGGCAGCGGCCTTGAGAATCGAAAAGAAGATCGCAAAGCCCGGAGCAGCAAGCCAGGGAACAGCTGCCGTAAGGGTGGGGCTGGTAAAGGCATTGCCAAAGCCCTGAAGGATGCCGGCGATTGGCAGGATCAAGACAGGCGTCATGAGGACTTTGCCCAGGCGCTGGAACTTTGCCAGCAGCTCATCTTTGTTCATGGGATACCCCTCTTAAAGAAACGGGGCGTGCAGCTCTACAGCCCACACGCCCCATAACAGTTATCAAGCGCTATGGAACTAGCTACTTAAGCTCCGGCCAGTAATCCTTATTGGCCTCGATGAGCTTGTCGAGCACTTTGCGAGCCTTCTTTGCGTCACCGACCAGACGATTAAGCGTGAGTGCCTGCAGAGCCTTCTCGTAGGAACCCTCCATCCAAGCCTCAACGGTCAGGCGCTCATAGGCGTACTGGTTCTCCATAAGGCCGCGATAGAAGGTACCAATCTTGCCAACAGCATAGGGCTGCGGGCCATTGGCGCCCACGCTTGCCGCGACCTCGACCATGGCGTCATCGGGCATGCCCTCGATAATGCCGTTGTTGGGCACGATGACAATGAAGGTCTTGTTGGTGTTGCGATAAATGGCCGAGGTGATTTCCACGATCATATCGCCATGAGCATCGTTCTGCACAACCGAGGACCCCTTGGCAGTACCGACTTGCGCCACGCGCTCACACTCGGCGAACACACGCTTCTCGCGACCGTTGATAACCTCGTCGGAACGGGTGTAGTCGGGATCGAGGTGCGCCACCTTGTACTCGGGATACAAATAGTACTGAAGATACGTGTTGGGCAGATAGTCAGGGAAGTCCTCGAGCATGTCCTTGACCATGGCGTAGGTGTCGAGCCAGGACTGGTCACGCTGCTCGGCATCGGCAGGAAGGAAGCCGTTCTTCTCCGTGTACTCCTTAATCTGCGGCACGAGGTCATGGCCCTCTTCATCGTAGATGTGCTTGAACCAACCGAAGTGATTGAGGCCAAAGTACACGGGCTCCGTCTTGCTCATATCGCGACCGAGCAGGCGACCGTAAGAGCGCATGAGGTTGACGGGCTGATCGCAAATGTTGAGAACGCGGTGCTCGTCGGGCAGGACGCGCTCCAAGCCGTATGCCACGATAGCCGCAGGGTTGGTGTAGTTGATAATCCATGCCTCGGGGCTGTGGGCGCGAACGTCGTTGACGATCTCGACCATATCGTGCATGGAGCGCATACCGTATGCCATGCCGCCAGGGCCGACCGTCTCCTGGCCGATGATGCCCATATGCAGCGGAATCTTCTCGTCCTTGCTACGCATCTCGTAGCCGCCGGTACGAATCTGGCAGAGGACAAAGTCGACGTCGGTGTACGCCTCGTCCTTATCGGTGGTGTACCCAAACTCCACACCGGGCTCCTCCTCGGCAAAGAGGATCTTGCCAAACTCGCCGATTGGACGCTGGCGCTCGGCATCGATGTCATAGAGCATTACGCGGTTCAGCGGCAGAATATCCATGTGCTTAGTCAGAGCTTTAAGAATGCCGGGGCACCACGTGGAGCCGCCGCCAACGATCACAATATTGAGCTTATCCTTCATGTTCCGTCCCTCCAGGGTTGGCTGATCGGTGTTCTCGAAGACCTTGGGCTCCGCGGTTGTCCTCGGCTTGCTTCGTTTCGATTGCCATTTTGCGACATGAGGTCATTTGCGAACCCCCGTGTTGGCCAATGCGAAACGGGGACACATGATTTCGCTCACAACACAGATATGTGTAGACAGACACGCACGTTTGCCCAGTTCAGGAGCGATAGGCAATCTTGGCCGGTTGCCGATTTCTCACCTGGCTACACAAAGCGGTACCATATGTATGGCGAGGTGCGAAGGGCTGAAACATCTTATGAAAGATCAAGAATCTTTTTATGATCATGTGCGAGCTGGCGAGAGCAAGCTCAACGATCTCGAAAGCGAGATCATGCGCTACATCATCGAGCTGCGTGATGACGTTGACGACGTTACGCTTAAGAGCGTTGCCGAGCGGTTCTTCGTCGCTCCCAATACAATCGTCAGGCTTGCTCATAAACTTGGCTTCTCGGGGTTCACAGAGCTCAAACGATCGTATTCTGCCTCACTCGACCGCAATCGATTCACTATCGAGGCACTTCCGCTCGACACCCAGCTCGTACAGACCAAAGACCTGCTCAACGATCGGACAATCGATGCAGTGGTTGCCCTTATACAAGACGCCTCGCATATCGTGTTCTTCTGCTCGGGCTTTTCTAAATACCCATGCCTAGAAATGGCGGAGAAGCTCAAGATCATGGGCAAGAACACCGATACGCTCAGTGAACGCCATGTCATGAGGCACTACGCCGAATTGCTCGGCAAAAATGATCTTGTCTTTAGCGTTTCGGTCAGCGGTGAGACGCAGGTATCAATCGATGCCACCTCAATAGCAAAGACACGTGGTTGTAAGGTGGTCACGCTCACCGGCTTTTCGCGCAACTCGCTGTCCAAGCTGGCCGACTTCCCCATCTACACCGTGCAAAAGGAAATCCGACTGGGCAGCATGGATCTCGACAGTCGCCTGATGTTCTATTACGTGTTTGAATTGATATTTGAGCGCTATTTCAAACTGGCTAGGAAATAAGGCTAGGTACAAATCCGTCATCGGATCTTCAATAACTTTCACACGAAAGGTTTCCATCCCATGTCCCGCATTCTGTTTATCTGCCATGGAAATATCTGTCGCTCGACGATGGCTGAGTCGGTGTTTACCGAGCTCGTGCGCCGCGCCGGGCGCGAGGCGGAGTTTGTCATCGATTCCGCCGCGACCTCGACCGAGGAGATCGGCAACCCGCCGCACCACGGTACCGTTGCCAAGCTACGCGAGGTCGGAATTCCCGTCGTCGCACATCGCGCACGTCAGGTGCGTCGCGCGGAGTATGGCGACTGGGATCGCATTGTCTATATG
Source organism: Collinsella sp. (assembly GCA_048205975.1). Taxonomy (GTDB): domain Bacteria; phylum Actinomycetota; class Coriobacteriia; order Coriobacteriales; family Coriobacteriaceae; genus Collinsella. The sequence continues at coordinate 12,786 of DBEWTI010000117.1, read as the reverse complement.
GATGCTGAGAACGCGCGTGGCCTGCGTCGCATCTTTGGCGACGACCCCGATGGCAAGATCTCGCGCCTGCTCGATTGGACCGAGCGCCCCGGCGACGTGGCCGACCCCTGGTACACCGGTAATTTCGATGCCACCTACCGCGACGTGCTCGCCGGTTGCACCGCTATGCTCGAGCAGCTGTAGGCGCTCGGGCGGCGCGGACACACGGGCCACGCCTTCGGCGCGAAACAAGCGTGGATAATCTCCCGCATGAAAAATGAGCGTGGAAAATCTCTCACTTTGAGCATTCAAGTGCGCTCTAAACGGGAGAAAATCCACGCTCATTTTCTCGGGCAGTGGAACTCGATACGACCAAGGGGCTGCCCCTTTGTCACATTCGGGACTGACCCTAGACCGGCTTGACCTCCAGCTTTATCCCCTCGGAACGGGCGTCACCCAAAACATCCGAAAGGGCCCAAGTCGCATATAGCGGCAGATAGAGAACAGCTCCGTTGCGCTCAACGTTGCCTCTCGAGAAAACAATCCCGAGCCTTACGCCATATTCGGCCGTATCAAGCACATGACCGAGCGCAGCGTGCGCGTGGTAATAGGAGCCCGATTTAACCTCGATCGGAACAGCCATCCCATCCGGTCCGTCGACCACAAAGTCCACTTCGCCGCGCTTTTTTGTCTGATAGTAGTAAAGCTGGCGATTTTGGGCAGCCAGCTGCTGGGCCACCACGTTTTCGTAAATGCCGCCCAGATTGGGTTCCTTGCTATCAAGATACGCCGCTTGGGCGACGCCAACGGGGTAGCGCGCCATCAACATGCCCGTATCCGATTGATATAGCTTGAACTGCGATGGCCGTGCCGTCTTGAGCAGAGGCGATTTTGGCTCGGTTACGATATCGGCCTTGAGAGCAACGCCGGCATCGACAAGCCAGACAAAATCTCGCTGGTACTTGTCGTAATGCGCCTTGGGGTCAATGGAATTGAGCACGAAGCGCTTGTTTTCGCCCTCGAGCATAATAGGGAGCTGATCGTAAATGCTCTGCACCTGAAGGGCTCGCCCGCTTGCATACTTGGAGATATCCCGCCGGTACTGTTCGTTGAGCTCTGACTGTAGCTGACGAACAGAGGCAAGGTCGCCTTGCGTGTCAAGGAAACGCTGCACGACCTCTGGCATTCCGCCGACAACGGTATAGGTCCTGAAGTTTGCCATCATCGCGTCATGAATGTAGCCAGGAATGGGCTTCTCGCTGATGCACGCGTCGCGTATCGTTTGGTGAGCGCCCTCGCTCACCCCGATCGCCCAGCAAAACTCCTCAAAATCGAGCGGGAACATCCTAAGCTCGTGAACATATCCCACGGGATAGGACCTAACGCCCTTGAACTGGGTCCCGAGCATTGACCCCGAAAACGCCCAGCGGCACCGCCCGTCCTCAACAAGGAACTTTGCCATTGTCATGATGTCGGGAGCCTCTTGGACCTCATCGATAAACACGAGCGTTTTGCCCGGCGCTATCGACTTTCCCGAAAGAAGCGTCACCCTGCTGATGAAATCATCGGCATCTCGCGCCTCGAGAAGAGCATCTTTTGCCTGGCGATTTTCCATGAGGTTGAGCTCGATGTAGGTTGCATGGCTGGCTTTGCCAAATGCGCGAATCGAATAGCTTTTGCCGATCTGACGAGAACCCGTAATGAATAAGGCCTTTTGCTCGGCAGACTTCAGCCAACGCTCCAGCTCTGCCGCTATTTTCCTACGCAGCATAGGCGCTCCCCTCAGTGTCATCAAATGAAATGCAGAGTTTATATGCTTGATTATCGATGAAATGCAGAGTTTTTAGAGCACAAAATCGGATGAAATGCAGAGATTTAGGATTATAAGCTAAAAAGAAGGGGCAGCCCCGGCGGATGTGACAAGGGGGCTGCCCCTTTGTCACATCCGCATACAAATCGAGCGTGGATAATCTCCCACTTTGAGCGCGAAACGGCGCTCTAAACGGGAGATTATCCACGCTCATTATCTCGGTGGGAGAAAATCCACGCTCGATTACTCGTCGACGATCTCGGCGAGCCAGACGTTCAACGTATCGACCTCGGGACAGCAGAACTTTGCCGTGCCGGGCTCGTTGCCGGGCACGGTGCCTCCGTAGCGCAGGATGTCGATATAGGGAAAGCCCACATGGCAGGCCATGGCACACATCTTGCCGCGGTCGCGGTCGAAGTCGAACACATCGCCCGGCTTGTGGCCATGGTGGCAGCGGCACGTACCTAGCTGGTCCACGCAGCTAATGCGAATACGCGGGCGCTTGCCACGCGGCGCACCGAGCGGCTTGTTTTCGCTCGCGGGCTCGGGGCAACTCTCGCCGGCGTTACTCATGGTCGATCACATCCAGGCAGGCCTCGATGGGCAGGCCAGCAGACTTGTCCTCCTGGTCGGCATTGCGCTCGATAAGCTCGGCAACTACGCGCATGGCGTCGGACGTCGCGCGCTGCAGGCTCCAGCCGGCCATCACGCGACCCACGAGCACCGCCGAGAATGTGTCGCCCGTACCCGGGAAGTAAACCGGGATCAGGTCGAAGGGAATGGTGAAGTACTCCCCTGCCACATGATCGTAGCCGATGACGGCATTCGTGCCATCGACCACCGCGCTCGTAATGACCACCGATTTGGCGCCCAGCGCGCGCATAGCGTCCACAAGGACGCGAGCCTCGTCAGGCGTGATTTGCTCGGCGATGGGCGTATCGGTGAGCAGGCAGGCCTCGGTATAGTTAGGAACCGCGTAGTCGGCGCACTCGAGCAGGTGCCTCATGAGACCGATCGTGGACTCGGGCACGCCCGCATAGAGCTTGCCGTTGTCGCCCATGATGGGGTCGACGAACACCTTGGTGCCCTTTTGCGCGCGGCGGTGGCAAAAGTCCGAGATGATGCGCGTCTCTTCCTCGGTCACGATAAAGCCGGTCGAAATGGCATCGAACTCAAAGCCGAGCTCTTCCCAGATGGCGAGGCTCTGGCGCACGTACTCTGTGGTGTCGTGGATGTAGAACTTGGGGTAGTTGAGCGTGTCGGACACAAGTGCCGTCGGCAGATTGTGGATACGGTAACCCATGTGCGACAGCACCGGCAGCATGGCGGAAAGCGCGACCTTGCCGTAACCGCACATATCGTTGATCAGCAGCAGCTGAGTGTTCTTCATGAATATCCCCCTTGGGTCGGGAGCGGCGCAAAGTCGCCACAGTGCGACTAAGTGTAGCGCAGGGAACGCTGCAGGCGGAAGCTTGCACCAAAGCCTCGACAAGGAGTGTCCCTAGGTGCCGACAGAAAAGGAACGTCCCCAAGTGCCACCCAAGTGCCAACAAGGACAACGCTGCAGGTTGAGGACGGACAGCGAAAACGCTCCTAAGCGAGCAAGGTGGCGTGAAAGAGGAGGGCATAGGCCTTGTGGCCATGCCCGACGATTGAACGCCAGATTGCCGCTTAGGGGCGTTTGCAGCGTCGAGCCGTTACGCGGTTTGGTAAAACCGCGTAACAATCAGTTTGGTACCTTGACATTCTCGTGTGGCACTCCTAGATTAGTTAGGCACAAAACAATTCCACTACCTAACTAAAGAAAGGAGCGATACGAATTCATGTGCGATGAACCCCTTAACCTTCGCCCGCACGAACCCGGCGGCGACCCGTCGCAGCCGGCAGACGTGCCCGAAGCAGTTAACGGCGAAGACAAGCTCGCCAAGCGCATCCTGAGCGGCCTAGGCTTTTGCGGCCACTACATGCACTTTCACGGCGGCGGCGTGTCCGGCAAGGCGCCCATCGTCTGCCTGCTTGCCAAGCAGGAAAACGGCGAGATGTCGCAGCAGGAGCTCGGCATGCACTTCGACCTTAAGCCGGGGTCGCTCTCCGAGATCTTATCCAAGCTCGAGTGCGCCGGCATCATCGAGCGCAGCCGCAATCCAAAAGATCGCCGGCAGCTCACCATTCGCCTGACCGAGATCGGCTGGGAGAAGGCCCGCATCGACCAGGCCGCCCGCATCCGCTTTAGGGAGCAGGCCTTTAGTGCCCTCACTCACGACGAGTGCGAACAGCTTGCCGAGATGCTCGAGAAAATCCGCGTAACCTGGGAGGAACTGGATGATTAAAACCCTTATGGGCAGCATCCGCGATTACATGAAGGTCACGATCGCCACGCCGCTGCTGGTGCTTGGCGAGGTAATCTGCCAGATGATGATCCCGTTTATCACCGCCGACATGATCGACGCCATCAAGGACGGCACCGCCGTTACCGAGATGCTGCCCACCGCCGGCCTTCTCATACTCATCGCGCTGACGTCACTCGCCTTTGGCGCCGCCGCGGGCATCACCTGCAGCCATGCCAGCTGCGGCTTTGCCAAGAACCTGCGTCGCGACCTGTTCTACAAGATCCAGACGTTCAGCTTCGCCAACATCGACGAGTTCTCGAGCTCCTCGCTCGTCACCCGCCTCACCACCGATATCAACAACGTGCAGCAGGCCTTTATGATGCTCATTCGCATCGCCGTGCGCTCGCCGCTGGTGCTGGTCTTTGCCTTTACCATGGCATACGCCATGGGCGGCAGCGTCGCCATGGTCTACCTGGTCATCATTCCGCTGCTGGGCTTTGGCCTGTTCTTCATCATCCATAAGGTGCGCCCGATCTTTGCCCGCGTCTTCCACAAGTACGACGCGCTCAACGAATCCGTTGAGGAAAACGTCACCGGCATGCGCGTGGTCAAGAGTTACGTGCGCGAAGACTTTGAGAAGGAGAAGTTCGCCACCGCCGCGCGCGACGTCCAGATGGACTTCACCCGCGCCGAGAAGCTGCTCGCCTTCAACAACCCCATGATGAACATTTGCGTCAACGGCGCGTTCGTCGTCATCATCTACCTGGGTTCCGAGCTCATCATCACGAGCCAGGGCACCCTGTTCGACGTGGGCCAGCTCTCCTCCATCTTTACCTACGGCTTCCAGATTCTGATGAGCCTAATGCAGCTGTCGATGATCTTTGTCATGGTAACCATGGCAGACGAGTCGGCGCACCGCATTACCGAGGTGCTGGCCGCCGAGCCCACGATCGCCAACCCGACCGAGCCCGTGCACGAGGTTGCCGACGGCTCCATCGACTTCGATCACGTGAGCTTTAAGTATTCCGAGCATGCCCGCCGCCAGGCGCTCGACGATATCGACCTGCATATTAAGAGCGGCGAGACCATCGGCATTATCGGTGGCACCGGCTCGGCCAAGTCGACGCTCGTGAACCTGATCGCCCGCCTGTACGATGTCACGGAGGGCACCGTGCGCGTCGGCGGCGTGGACGTGCGCGACTACGACCTGGACGCGCTGCGCCACCAGGTAGCCATGGTGCTGCAGAAAAATGTGCTGTTTAGCGGCACGATTGCCGAGAACCTGCGTTGGGGCGACCCGAACGCCACCGACGAGGAAGTCCGCGAGGCCGCACATCTGGCCTGCGCCGACGAGTTTGTCGATGGCTTCCCCAAGGGCTACGACACCTGGATTGAGCAGGGCGGCTCCAACGTCTCCGGCGGCCAGAAGCAGCGCCTGTGCATCGCGCGCGCCCTGCTGCGTCGCCCCAAGATTCTGATCCTGGACGACTCCACGAGCGCCGTCGACACCAAGACCGACGCCAAGATCCGCGAGGGCCTGGCGAGCTACCTGCCCAACACGACCAAACTCATCATCGCCCAGCGTATTAGCTCCGTGCAGGATGCTGACCGCATCATCGTCATGGAGGGTGGCCGCATCAAGGACATCGGCAACCATGACGAGCTGCTCAAGACGAGCGAGATCTACCGCGAGACCTTTACCTCGCAAAACAAGATGAGTGCCGAGGGCGAGGAGGCGGCCGAGACCGTCGCAGCCAACACCGAGGCATCCGCACCGCAAGCTCAGACCCAGGAAGGAGGCGAGGCACATGAGTAAGGCTGCCACCGCCGAGCGCGCACGCAACCGCAAGGGCGGCACCATGACGCGCCTGATCAAGATGCTCTTTGGCTTCTACCCGGTGCTTTTGCCCCTCGTCGTCGCCGGCGTGGTGCTCTGCGCCATCATCAATTCCATCGGCGCGACGTTTCTCCAGAGCGCGCTGCAGGTCATTAGCGAATCGTGGCAGTCGGGCGACTGGACGGCCGCGCAGCCCAAGATCTTGAAGCTTGTGACCACCCTCGGTTGCATCTATGCCGTGGGCGTCGCCTCCTCGCTCTTCTGGAACCGCGCCATGGCCGTCATCACGCAGGGCTCGCTCGAGAAGCTGCGCGAGAAGATGTTCAACCGCATGCAGGACCTGCCGATCCGCTACTTCGACACGCACCAGCGCGGCGACATCATGAGCCACTACACCAACGACATCGACACGCTGCGCCAGATGATCAGCCAGTCGCTGCCCAACCTGCTCATGACGATCATCGTCATCGTCACGGTGTTCTTCATCATGCTGTACTACAGCGCGTGGATGTGCCTGGTCATCATTGCCGGCGTCGCCTTTATGACCTTTATGACCAAGCTGCTCGGCTCCAACTCCGCGCGCTTCTTTATCGCGCAGCAGACTGAGCTCGGCGTAGTCGAGGGCCATATCGAGGAGGTCATGAACGGCCAGAAGGTCGTCAAGGCGTTCTGCCACGAGGCCGCTGCCGAGGCCGATTTTGACGAGCGCAACGAGAAGCTCTTCGAGGTCTCGCAGAAGGCCAACATGTACGCCAACATCCTCATGCCGATCCTCGGGAACCTGGGCGACTTGCTCTACGTGCTGGTCGCGCTGACCGGCGGCATCTTCCTGGCGCTGGGCGTGCCCAACCTGAGCCTCTCGGGCATGGCGCTCTCCATTGCCGTCGTGGTGCCGTTCCTCAACATGACCAAGCAGTTCTGCGGCCAGATTGGCCAGATCTCGCAGCAGATCAACGCCGTGGTCATGGGCCTTGCCGGCGCCGAGCGTATCTTTGAGCTACTCGACGAGGAGCCCGAGGCCGACGAGGGCTACGTGACGCTCGTCAACGCACAGGTGGATCCCGACACCTGGCAGCTCGAGGAGGCCGACCACCGCACCGGCATGTGGGCATGGAAGCATCCGCACCGCGCGACCGGCGAGATCGAGTACGTGCCGCTGCGTGGCGACCTGGTCATGGACAACGTGGACTTTGGCTATACGCCCGACCACGAGGTGCTGCACGGCGTGTCCGTGTTCGCCAAGCCGGGCCAGAAGGTCGCGTTTGTCGGTGCCACCGGTGCCGGTAAGACGACCATCACCAACCTCATCAACCGCTTCTACGACATTGCCGACGGCAAGATCCGCTACGACGGCATCAACGTCAACAAGATTCGCAAGTCCGATCTGCGTCGCTCGCTCGGCGTGGTGCTGCAGGACGTGAACCTGTTCACCGGCACCGTGATGGACAACATCCGCTACGGCAACCTCGACGCCACCGACGAGGAGTGCATCAAGGCGGCCAAGCTCGCGGGAGCGGACGACTTTATCACCCGCCTGCCCGACGGCTACGACACCATGCTCACCGGCAACGGCGCGCAGCTGTCGCAGGGCCAGCGCCAGCTGGTCTCGATCGCCCGCGCTGCCGTCGCCGACCCGCCGGCGATGATTCTGGACGAGGCCACAAGCTCCATCGACACCCGCACCGAGGCTATCGTGCAGGCGGGCATGGACAAGCTCATGGAAGGCCGCACGACGTTTGTCATCGCACACCGCTTGAGCACCGTGCGCAACTCCGACGCGATTATCTGCCTGGACCACGGCCGCATCATCGAGCGCGGCAACCACGACGAGCTCATCGCCAAGCGCGGGTACTACTACCAGCTGTACACGGGTGCGTTTGAGCTGGAGTAGGAACGGTTACTGACGGAGGGTTCCCCGGGGCGTCGGGGTAATTCCTCCGTGCTCAAACATTCTCGCTGCGCTGCGAAACTGCGCGCGGAGGAAATACCCCGACGCCCCGGGGAACCCTCCTGCGCGCAATCAGCCCGTTGTTTAAAACGGAATAAAGGTTAGTGAGGCCCTGGCCGTTTGGCCAGGGCCGCGTTTTGTAAGTAGCTAAAAAGCCCCGTCCCAAATGAGCTAGTTGAGGAGTTGGGCCATGGCGTTGACGAATTTTTGTACTTGGAGGGTTGGCTCGAGCGGGTAGTGTAGAAAGACCGGCACTTCGCGGCCGCACAGGAACGGCACGCCCACAAAGGCTGGATGCACGCCCGACCATGCGCCGCAGGTGAGCACCGCGTCGCCCTTTTCCTCGGCATCGTTAAAGAGCGCGAAGTCGAAGCTATCGACGTCGATGACATCCACACCGCCGTCGGCCAAAAGGTCGATACGAAGACCGTCCATGGCGTCGTTGCCGTGGCGCAGCACGCGCAGGCGCATGCCCTCCAGGTCGGAAACCGTGATACGGCTCTTGCGCGCAAGCGGGCTCGTGCGCGGCACATCGATATAAAACGGCACGTTGACGATAAGGAGCTTTTGGCACGCGTCGCCCCAGCGCGGGGTCGAAAAACTCGACTGCACCACATCGACCTCGCGGCCCAAGCTGCGCATGACGGTCTCGCGCTCATCGTAGAGGTCACTCACCGGCACAATCTCAAATCGCAGCGACGGCTCCAGCTCGTGCACACTCGGCCACATCGACAGCGTCTGGCGCCCCGGGCACATCATCGACACGCCCAAGCGCACCGCACCGCCATCGCCCGCCGCGCGTCGGGCACGGCGCAGGGCATCCTCGGACTGGCGCATGATCGAGCGCGCATCGTCCACCAGCAAAGCGCCCGCCGGCGTCACCTTAACGCCCGAATGTGAGCGCTCGAACAGCGTGATGCCAAACTCGGCCTCGAACCCCGATACCTGTTTGACGAGCGCCGGGGTCGACACGCGCAGCTTTGCCGCAGCGCGCGAGAAGCTTCCCAGCTCCGCGGCGGCCGATATGGCCTCAAGTCGTCGATCGTACACGTCATCTCTCCGTTTTCGCACGTACGGCCACACGGTGCCGCAGGGGGTCATTTTCGCAGGTCACACGCTCAGCACAGGCAAACTGCGGCATATGGTGTAAACCTACGGTTAACGCCATTCTAACAAATATGCAATTCACCTGCGCAAACGCAAAGCATACGATAACCAGCGAAAACCACGTGGGTCGGTTAATGAGAGCGACCCACCGGGAGGCACAAGAAGGGAAGTTCCTATGAGCAATTGGCTTAAGCTCGAGGGCGATGTCTGCGCCGTGACCGGCGCACTCGGCGGTATGGGCGCCGAGATCTGCCGCGAGTTCGCCCGCAATGGCGCCAACGTCGTCATGCTCGACTTGGACGAGGAGAAGGTCAAGGCCGCTGCCGCCGACCTCGCCGCCGAGTTTGGCATCCACGCTGAAGGTTACAAGATGAACGCCACCGACGAGGCCGAGGTTCAGGCCGCCGTCGACGCTACCATCGCCAACTTCGGCCGCGTCGACGTCCTCGTCAACACCGCCGGCATCCTGCGCTTCGCCGCTATGGAGGACCTGCCGCTGAGCGACTGGGAGCAGGTGCTCAACGTCAACCTCACCGGCTACTTCATCACCTCGCAGCGCTTTGGTCGCGAGATGATCAAGGCCGGCCAGGGCCGCCTGGTGCACATCTCCACCGTCGCCAGCCACTCCCCCGAGACGTTCTCGGGCGTGTACAGCTCCACCAAGGCCGGCGTCAACATGATGTCCAAGATGCTCGCTGCCGAGTGGGGTCCCTACGGCGTGCGCTCCAACTGCGTCGAGCCCTGCTTCGTCAAGACCCCCATGTCGGCCAACTTCTACGCCGACCCCGAGGTCGAGAAGAGCCGCAGCCGCCTGATCGCCACGCGTCGCATCGGCGAGGTCAGCGATATCGCCAACGCCGTCATGTTCCTGGCGTCCAGGCGCTCGGACTTTACCACCGGCGACGCCATCAAGGTCGATGGCGGTTTCTCCAACATGATGGGCGACCTCACCGCCAAGCCCGGCGGCCGTCGCGCATACGCCGACAACTACCTTAAGAACAAGGGTGTCGAGCTCTGGTCCGATGAGTCCGGCGTCGCCAAGCCGACCGACCAGTAAACCAACCCGGTAGAAAGGGGCACGGGACAATCCCCCCCCCCTCCCCACATCGATTAGAAAGTGTCCAATGGCTTCCACCAACTCCAACAAGGGTCGCGCCGTCGTGCTTTCCGCCGCGTGCGTCACCATGTTCTTCATCAGCTCCATCGCGCTGTATTCCGTCGTGAGCAAAAATCTGCTCGCCGTCTACCCCGAGTGGTCCAGCGCCCTTACCTGGGCCTTCCCGGTCTTTCAGACCATCATGGCCGTGACGGGCATCTTCGCCGGCCGCATCTCCGATAAAATCGGCCCCCGCAACGTCGTGATCGCCGCCGCCGTGTGCTACGGCGTGGGCTGGTTCATGTCCGGCACCGTCACCGAGCCGTGGCAGTTCTACCTGTGGTTCTCGCTCGTCGCCGCCGTCGGCAACGGCCTGGGCTACAACCCGGCACTCACCACGGGTCAGAAGTGGTTCATCGACAAGAAGGGCCTCGCCTCCGGCATCACCCTGGCCGCTTCGACCGCCGGCCCCGCTGTGCTGTCCCCGGTGCTCGCCTCGCTGCTCATCCCGAGCCTTGGCATCTTCGGCGCGTTGAAGGCGCTCGGCGTCATCTTCTTTGTGATGATCGCCGCTTCCGCCCTGTTCCTGAAGGCCCCCGAGGCCGGTTGGCTGCCCGAGGGCTTCGAGGCCCCCAAGGGCGGCGCCCACGCCGGCACCTTCGGCGACCTCACCCCGGGCGAGATGGTCAAGACCCCGCGCTTCTGGGTCCTCATCATCACCTTCGCCTTCGCCGCCACCGCCGGCACCCTGCTCGTCGGCAAGGTTGCCTCCATCGCCGCCGTCCAGCTCTTCGCCGACCCCACGAGCGCCGCAGCCGTCGCCCTCGGCGGTGTGGTCGTCTCCGTCAACACCTGCGCCAACCTGGTCGGTCGTCTGTCCTTTGGTCAGATCATCGACAAGCTCGGTGCCTACAAGTCGCTGCTCATCAGCCTTATCGTCACCATCGTCGCGCTCGTCATCATGTCGATGAGCTTTACGCAGAGCATGTTCTTCGTGGCGCTCGCCCTGCTCGGCTTTAGCTTTGGCGCCCTGCTCGTCATCTACCCGCCGCTCACCGGTGGCGCCTTCGGCACCAGCAACATCGGCGTCAACTACGGCATCATGTTCCTGGGCTACGCCGCTTCCACCTGGATCAGCCAGCCCATCACCGCCGTGCTGTATCACGCCGAGGCCGGCAGCGCCGCCTACCAGCAGTCCTTCTACGGCGCCATCGTGATCGCCGCCATCGCCGTCGTGCTCACCGTCTACATGATGGTCTCCGACAGCAAGAAGAAGTCCGCTTAGTTTTGCTTGATGCGGCAAGGGCCGCCCCCTTGCCGCATTCCACCGCCACCACCATTAAGGAGTCGAAATGTCTGAGCTCAACCCCGTCCGCATTGCCGTCATCGGCGCCGGCGCCATGGGCCGCAACCACATCCGCTTTGTCACCGAGGAGCCCGAGGCCGAGCTCGTCGCCATCGCCGACGCCTTTGAGGGCGCCCGCGCCACGGCCGAGGCCGCCGGCGTGCCGTTCTTTACCGATCCCGCCCAGATGATGGACGAGGTCAAGCCCGAGGCCGTCATCATCGCCACGCCCAACGACCTGCACCTGGGCGTTGCCCGCGAGGCCGTCAAGCGCAACATCGTGCCGCTGGTCGAAAAGCCGATCTCCAACGACCTCGAGGACGCCCAGGCCTTCGCCGCCGAGGCCGAGACCGCCGGCGTGCCCGTGCTCGTGGGCCAGCACCGTCGCCACAACCCCTTCGTCAACAAGGCCAAGGAGATCATCGAGTCCGGCGAGCTGGGCAAGCTCACCGTGTCGAGCTTCCACTACATGATCTATAAGAACGACGAGTACTTCGACGTCGAGTGGCGCCGCAAGAAGGGTGCCGGCCCGATCCTGGTCAACCTGGTGCACGATGTCGACCTGCTCCGTTACCTGCTGGGCGAGCCCGTCGCCGTCCAGGGCATGCAGTCCAGCGCCGCCCGCGGTTTTGAGACCGAGGACTCCGCCGTGGTCAACGTCCGCTTTGCCGATGGCGCGCTTGCGAGCATGACCATCTCCGACGCCACCGCCAGCCCCTGGAACTGGGAGGCCACCGCTCGCGAGGACCCGCAGTACCGTCCCTTCGTCGCCGACGCTTACTTTATCGGCGGAACCTTGGGCGCCCTTTCGCTGCCCCGCCTGCACCAGTTCTCCTATGACGGCGCCTCCAACTGGCACAAGCCGCTGCAGATGGAGATCCCGGCTGTGGATCCGGCGCTGCCGCACAAGATGCAGCTCAAGCACTTTGTGAAGGTCGTCCGCCGCGAGGTCGAGCCCGTCGTGACCCCCGCCGACAACGTCAAGACGCTCACGCTGCTCAACGCCGTCAAGGAAGCCGCCGAGACCGGCAACCTCGTCGAGCTGTAAAGCCCGAGCGGGCCGCGGCAAACACCTAAGCCGGACCCCTCGGCCCGTCACAAATAAGCCCCTCTTCTTCGCCCCGCGAGCAGCCTCCTGCCCGCGGGGCTTTTTTGACTACGTTGGTTATGATTTTCTTGGCCCGGGGGCTATTTTGGATGGCGCGCATTTTTGTGGTGTAAGAGGGAGGGCCGCGTCAGCGCCCCTTGCGCCTAAGGCTATTCCGCCACGCCGTGGCGGTCAAGGACCTCCCTTATGACCTCGTGCGCGGCCAGCCTGACCGCCTCGAGCCTCT
>DBEWTI010000114.1:0-12888 GCA_048205975.1 Collinsella sp. | reverse complement strand
CCGGCAGAGGGGAGGCGCCGCGCGCTCGGGCGGCGCGCCAGGGAGATCGTGGACGAGATAGTCGAGAGACACGGCCTCAAGAAGGAGTAACATCGGGACTTGCAGCGACGGACCTCAGGACGCTCTTACACCACGTCTGCGTGCGCGACCCATATGGCACGTCCGCAGTCCGGAACCCGGTCAAAATTGAGTTATTGCGCCGCGTTAGCCCAAGACACCCGACAGGATCTCGATCAGACTGTCCACGTCGGATTCCTCGCAGACGAGCGGCGGCAGGAAACGCAGCGTATGGGCACCCGTAGCGTTAATCACGGCACCGGCGGCCAGCGCGCGGGCAACAATATCATGCGCGTCGCCCGCTGCCTCATCCAGGTCGCAGCCGAGCATCAAGCCGCGACCGCGCACATCGGTAACATGCGGTAACTTGGCGAGTTTTGCCTCCATATAGGCGCCTACCTTGGCAGCGTGGTCGGCATAATCGCCGCGCACGAGCGCGGAGAGCGTCGCGGCACACGCCGCGACGGCCAAGCAGCTACCGCCAAAGGTCGAGCCGTGGTCGCCCGGCTTAAACACGTCGGCAATCTCCTTCTTTGCCACGACGGCACCCATGGGCACGCCATCAGCAATGCCCTTGGCAAGGCTCATGATGTCGGGTTCCACGCCATAGGTTTGGAATGCAAACGGCTTGCCGGAGCGGAAGATGCCGCACTGGACCTCGTCGACGATAAGCACGGCGCCCACCTCGTGCGCCAAGTCGCGCGCCGCTGCCATAAACTCCTCGGTCATGGGGTGCACGCCACTCTCACCCTGGATCGGCTCGAGCATCACGGCACAAATTTCGCTCCCCAGCTGCTTAAAGATCGCACGCAGTTCATCGATATCGTTGGGCGTGCAGGCCACAAAGCCACCCGGCAGCGGGCGGAAACTATCCTGCAGCCAATCCTGCATGGTGGCGGCAATGGTCTCGAGCGTACGGCCGTGGAAGCCGCCGCGCATGCACACGATAGTGTTGCCGCCGTTACCGGCACGCTTGGCGTACAGGCGCGCGAGCTTCATCGAGCCCTCGTTGGCCTCGGCGCCGGAGTTGGCAAAGAAGGTCTCCCACACCTGCTCGTCCGCAGCCGGGGCACCAAGAGCAGCTGCCGTGGTCTCATCGCCGGCGGCAATGGCATCGGCAAGCACGCGCGCACCATCTACGTCGTCGTTAGCAAGCTTGGACAGCAGCGCCGCGACCTGTCCACGCTGCTCGATGTAGAAGTAATTGGAGACATGCATGAGCTTTTTGGTCTGTGCCTCGAGCGCCGAGAGCACAGCCGGGTCGCCATGACCCAGGCTGCACACGCCGATGCCGGCAAGAAAGTCGAGGTACTCACGGCCATCGTCGCCGGTGAGTTTCATGCCGTGGCCCTCGACAAACTCGACCGGAGAGCGGCCAAAGGTATGCATAACGTAATGGGATTCAAGCGATTGCTGAGCTGCAAGTGACATGGGATGCCTTTCGTTGGGCGCCAGACGGCGCGGGGCTATGGGTGCAGGAATGGGGCGGCTGCGGGTCAGCTAGACCGTCTGAAGCTTCTCGACCTCGTCAAGGTTCTCGGTCAGACGCGCAGCAAACGTCGAAAGCGGATGCGGATGCGTATCGAACTCGTAAGCCGTCTCAGTGGAATGGATCACGGTGCCGACGCCGGCATCGGTCAGTAGCTCCAGGAGCAGCGAATGCGGCGTAGTACCGTTAATGATGTGGGCACGAAATACGCCGCCGGTAAGCGCATCGACGGCCGCACGCAGCTTGGGAATCATGCCCTTATCGACCTCGCCGCCGTAGAGCATTTCGTTAACCTCGTCGAGCGTTAGGTTGGAGATGAGTGAGTCTTTATCGCTAAAGTCCTTGTACAGGCCGTCGACGTCGGTCAAAAAGATCGCCTTGTGCGCGTGGAGCGCTGCCGCAACGGCACCGGCGGCGGTATCGGCGTTGATGTTGAAGAAACCGCCGTCCTCCCCCGCCGCGACGGTAGCGATAACGGGGATGTACTCGCTATCGAGTAAGCGCTCGATATAGTCGGTGTTGACGTGCGTCACTTTGCCCACGCGACCGAGCTCGGGGTCGAGCGGCTCGGCGATGAGCGTGCCGGCATCGCTGCCCGACACGCCCACGGCCAGGTTGCCGTGGTGGTTGATGGCAGCAACCAGCTCCTGGTTAACCTTGCCGCCCAGCACCTCGCGCACGATATCCATAGTCGCCGGCGTGGTCACGCGCTGGCCGTTCTTAAACTCGACGGGAATATCGTAATGGCTAAGCGCCTCGTTGATAGCCTTGCCGCCGCCGTGCACGATGACGGGGCGCATACCGATGATCTTGAGCAGCACGATGTCGCTCATCACGTCGCGGCGCAGCTGCTCGTCGACCATGGCGGCTCCGCCATATTTGATAACAACCGTCTTGCCGGTCAGGTTCTTAATCCATGGCAGCGCTTCGAACAGCAGCTGCGCGGTTGCTTCGTTGGATTCGCTCGAACGACAATCGCGTGCGAATTTCATAATCTGCCTCGTCTTTCGTATCGTTATCGCGCCGTGCTCCGCTGTCCGCAATCGCGGCAAGATGCGCAGCGTGCCTGGAATCTAGGAACGGTAGTCGCCGTTAATGGAGATGTACTCGTGCGTGAGGTCGCAAGTCCACACGGTGGTCGCCGCATCGCCCGCGCCCAGGTCTGCCGAGATCACAATCTCGGACGCCTCAAAACGTCGCAGAGCCTCGTCCTCGTCAAAGGGAACAGTCAGGCCGTCGCGACAGACAGGCATGCCCATCATGTCGATGGAAACGTCTTCCTGATTAAACTTCACGCCGCACTTGCCGAGCGCCATGGCAACGCGGCCCCAGTTGCAGTCGTGGCCGGCGATGCAGGTCTTAACGAGCGGCGAGTTGGCAACGGCACGGGCGGCGATATCGGCCTCCTCGTCGTTCACGGCGCCGGTAACGTTGACCGTAACAAGCTTAGATGCGCCCTCACCATCGGCGGCGATATTGCGCGCCAGGCTCTCGCACACCTCGTGTACGGCAAACGCCAACTCGTCAAAGGCATCGGAGCCCTCGACGATAGGTTCGGCATCTGCGGCAGCGGCGCCGGAGGCAAGCATGATGCAGGTGTCGTTGGTCGAGGTGTCGGAATCGACCGTTACCTTGTTAAAGGTTTGCTTGACGGTCGAGAGCAGCAGGGCATGAAGTGCCGCAGGCTCGACGGGGGCATCGGTGGTGATAACTGCGATCATGGTGGCCATGTTGGGCATGATCATGCCCGAGCCCTTGCACATTCCGCCTACCGTATAGACATTGCCCGCATGACCCGCAGCCTCACTGACGTAGGATACGGCGTACTCCTTGGAGTGCGTGTCGGTCGTCATGATGGCGCGAGCGGCATCGGCGCCACCGTGGGCGGAGAGCGCCTCGCAGGCAGCGGGAATGGCGGTCTCAAACGTGTCGATCGGCAGAATCTGGCCAATCACACCCGTGGAGGCAACCAGAATCTGCTGGGGCTCGCAGCCGATGACCTGCGATGCGATGCTGCACGTCTCGCGCGCGCATGCAAGGCCGGTCTCACCCGTGGCGGCGTTGGCATTGCCAGAGTTGACCGAAACGCCGGCGATGATACCGTAGCCCTTGTCGGCACCGCCCAGGTTGGCACGGCTCACCTGCACGGGCGCCGCGCAAAAGCGATTGGTGGTAAACACGCCGGCACCGGGACAGGGTTTATCGGGCACGACGAGCGCGTAATCCAGGCGCTCGGGATTCTTGCGGAACCCAGCGTGGATGCCTGCAGCCTTAAAACCAGCCGCAGCCGTAACGCCACCCTCGACGGCGCGAATCTTGATATCAAACAGCTCGGTATTCATCGTCTTTATGACTCCTTATGTCAAACAAAAAACGGACATCGATTGGTGCGCCATGCCAGTCGTGATCATGAGACCAGCTTAAGAGTGGCGCCCCACTCGATGCCCGACTACCAAATCGTTAACAATCGAATGTGCTACACCGGGCACGCCACTGTGGGCAAGCCTCGTCGCTCATCAAAACCAAAGACGATGTTGGCGCACTGGACCGCTTGGCCCGCAGCGCCCTTGCACAGATTGTCGATGGCGCCCGTCGCCACAAGCACACCCGCGCGCTTGTTGAGCGCGACGCCAATCTGGGCGGCGTTGGTGCCGACGACCGAAGCCGTCTTGGGCTGCTGACCGACATCGAGTACGCGCACGAAGGTGCGACCGGCGTAGAACTGCTTGTAATGGTCGACGACATCCTCAAGGGTCAAGGTATCGATAGCCTGCGGCGCGAGCGGCAGCGTCACCGTGGAGAGCAGACCACGCTTGAGCGGTGCCAGGTGCGGGGTAAAGACGACGCGATCGGTCAGGCCAAGGATTTGCTCAATCTCGGGCGTATGACGATGCTTGCCTACGCCATAGGCCTCCAGGTTCTCGTCGGCGCTGCAAAAATGGGTGCGGGCGTTGCAGGACTTACCGGCGCCCGTCACGCCGCTAATGGCATCGACAATCACAGGACCGTTCTCGGCCACCCAGCCGGCGCGCATGGCGGGCGCGGCGGCAAGGCTCGTTGCGGTGGGATAGCAACCGGCGCAGGCGACCAGCACGGGTTTGCCGTCGGCATGGTCGGATGCGGCGGTCTCCAAGTCCTGGCAGAACAGCTCGGGCAGGCCGAAAGCGCGGGTCTTGAGCAGCTCGGGGCTCGTATGCTCGGCGGCATACCACGCCTCGAACACGGCCGGATCGCTCAGGCGGTAGTCGGCAGACAAGTCGAAGCAGGAAACGCCTGCGGCAAGCAGTGCAGGCACCTGTGCCATGGCGGCGGTGTGCGGCACGGCCAAAAAGACAGCGTCGCAGGATTTAAGCTCGGGAGCATCGTGCGTCGTGAAGACAAGATCGCTCACGCCAGCAAAGCTCGGATACACCGCGGACAGCGGCTGGCCGGCATCGGCGTTGGACGTAATGGCAACAAGTTCAAACTCGGGATGACCGAGCACGAGGCGAATGAGCTCGGCTCCGGCATATCCAGCCGCGCCGACGATTCCAACCTTCAAAGACATATCAGACTCCTTGTCTGCGATTTATGCACCGATGCGCATTTCGCAGCGGTCGTTATGAAGTGGGTTGAAACTGTAGCACCAAAAGATGCATTAACACGTAAATGGCTTGCATATTCATGCATTGAAACATTCCCGACACATTCGCTTGAAGGAATTGACAAATAGAGCGGGCCCCGTATTGACCGACGCTCCTAACGGCGCCGGGCAATACGGGGCCCGCCCATGCGAAAACCAAGTTGTTAGGATGAGCCGGTTGGCTAGAGCTCGACCGGCACCCATTCGTCGTGATTGCAGATAAAAGCCTCGGGATCCTCGACGCTAAAGAAGACGAGCGTGGGGTCGTTAGGCCCCTCATAGTGCTCGCCCAGGCGCTCTAGATGCTTCCACCCGGCTTCGCGCATTTCGTCTAAAGCCCGGTCATCCAAGCCAGCGCGCCCGCGCAAGATGAGCCAGCCATGGCCCGGCCACCAACTCGTGGCCTCAAAGCGCTGGTTTTGCAGCAGCTCCTGCCACACATCTTTAGTGCGCGCTGTCACAAACCACAGCTTGCCGTCCTGAATCTGTGCAAACGAGAACGGACGCACATGTGGCTGCCCGTCCACGCTCGTCGCCAGATACCACGCCGGCACCGACGTCAGATACTCCAGCACCGTATTCAATCCGTCCACGTTTCCTCCTGTCGCTCGATCAGTCTTTTTGGAATGGGTAGTCAATTTGGGAAATTAGAGCTCAAGGAGCTCTTCGCTGCCGTCGATATCGCAGAATCGCGCGGCGATGTTGCGGACCGAGAAGAATGCAAGGCGACCGTCGTTGGCGCTATCGTGTTGCTCGCCAATGCCCACCATGTGTTTAAAACCCGCTTGACGCACCTTGTCGCTCGCAACTGTGTCGTCCTCAAGTGCGGCTTCGCCGGTCAATACGATCCAACATTCCCCCGGCTTCCAGCCCGATACCTCAAACTTGGGATTCGCACTCAGCTCCGCCCACACATCCTTGTCGCGCGACGTGCAAAACCACAGCTTACCGTCATCGACCATGGCAAACGAAAACGGCCTCACGCGGGGCTGATGTCCATCGGCCACATCGATCGTGGCCAGATACCACGCCGGAATGCGCCTGAGATACGAACAGGCGCGCTCAAGCTGAGCCGTGCGGTCGTTGTCGGTCATAGGGACCCCTTTCTTGCGCTTGAATCGCGCCTAAACAAGTTGAAGGTTGACGACGATGACACACGCAAGCAGCAGCGTCGTCACCACCGTAGCCAGCGCATCCCCGCGGCGAAATGCAAGCGCATGCAGGCGCGTGCGGCCCTGCTCGCCGTGATAGCAGCGTGCATCCATGGCAGCAGACAGCGTCTCGGCATGACGGAACACACCCGCAAACAGCGGAATCGCCACGCTACCGAGCATGCGCACGCCGCCGAGCGGGCCACCCGTTACGCGCGCACCGCGGCTTGCCTGCGCGTCCGCCGTCTGCTTCATCTCGGTGGCGAACTGCGGCATAAAGCGCAACGCGATGCCCATGATCATGCCGAGCTCATGCGCAGGGAGCCCCACGCGCGCAAACGGTGCGAGCAGACGCTCAAAGCCCGCGGTGAGGTCGAGCGTAGGCGTGGTGAGCGTAATGGCGCTCATGCCGGCCATCATCAGGGTCAGACGGCACGCCATAAACGCCGCAGAACGCAGTGAGCCCTCGCTTATCTGCAGAAAGCCGAGCTGCCACAGGATGCGCCCACTCTGATCGGTAAACAAGTTGAGCACCGCGACCACCGCGACGATCGCCAGCAGCGGCGCCATCGATGACAGGACGCGACGAGCCGGCACCCGGGACACGGTATAGATCAGGACAACGAAGATTGCGACCGGGGCCAGTCCGCGGAAGCTGCCGACCGTGAGCGTCGTGATCAGAAACACAAAGCCCAAGAGCAACTTAGTTCGCGGGTCCAGGCGGTGGATTGCACTATCGCCGGGATAGTAGCTGCCAAACGAAAACGCCTCCATTAGCAGCCCTCCTCTCGCGCGACCGTCTTGGATTTAGCAATGTCCGCGACGTTAGAAAGACCGTCTGAGCGACCGATCAGCAGGTCCACCAACTCGTCGGCCAGCGACTCAACCGTATAGAGCCCGCCGCAACGCAGCGGCACGCCCGCCTCCGCGAGCGCCAACGCCATGCGCTGAGCAGCAGGTACGCCCAAGCCGATCGACTTGAGCTCATCGGCATGCGCAAACACCTGCGCGGGGGTTCCCTCGGCAAACACCGCACCTTCGTTCATTACGACGATACGGTCGCAGCAATTGGCCAGGTCATCCATGCTGTGTGAAACCATGACAACGGTCAGGCCATCGCGGTGAAGTCGATCGATAAGCTCAAGGAAATCCCTGCGCGCAGCCGGATCGAGCCCCGCCATGGGTTCATCGAGTACCAGGACCTCGGGCTCCATAGCAAGCACGCCGGCAAACGCCACACGCCGTTGCTGACCGCCCGAAAGCTCAAAGGGACTCTTGTCGCCGACCGTGGAAAGGTCGAGGCCCACGCGCGAGAGCGACGACTCGACGCGACGGTCGACTTCATCTTGCGGCAAGCCAAGGTTGTGCGGGCCAAACGCCACGTCCTGCGTCACGGTTTCGGCAAACAGCTGACGCTCGGGATATTGAAACACCACGCCGACCTTGGCCTTAACCGCGGCGGCGTCTTTCTTGTTTGACAGATCGAGCCCCAGCGCGCGAACGAATCCCTCCTGGGGGCGAATCAAACCGTTGAGATGCTGGACCAGCGTCGACTTACCCGAACCGGTATGACCTGCTAAGCCCAGGAACTCGCCGCGACGCACCGTCAGAGATACATCGCGCAGCGCCCACGGGCTGCTGGGGTCGTTTCCCCAGAGAGCCTGTTTATTCGATTTGCCCGCAGTGGCCGAGCGCTTGCGCCATCGACGGCGCTCGCGAGCACTCAGCGAGTAACTATGCGAGAGGTGCGAAATCTCGATGACGGGCTCCGACGCTTTGCCCTCGTTGTCTACCGGAACAGTGCCGTCAGCGATTTCCAACTGGGATGCGGAAGACTGCCCCGCGGTGCCTGCCCCACTTCGCTCGGCATAAGCCTGCGCAATCTCGGCAACCATATCCGCCTCGCGCACCTGCGTGTGAACGGGCGCACCCTTCGCACGAAGTGCCATGCCCAAACGGCACGACTCCGGCATGTCCAAGTTCAGCTGCGCAAGCTCATCTGCCCGTGTCAGAATCTCCTCGGGCGTACCGAGCATGGCAACGCGCCCCGCCCGAAACACCGCGACGCGATCGGCCTCGGCGGCCTCTTCCATAAAGTGCGTAATCATCACTATGGTCATGCCGCGTTCGTGCAGCACGTGACAGGCCTTCATAAGGCCCTTGCGCCCGCGCGGATCGAGCATCGAGGACGCCTCGTCCAAAATGAGCACGCGCGGTTCCATGGCGAGCACACCGGCAAGCGCCACGCGCTGCTTTTGACCACCCGAAAGTGCATGGGTCTCATGGCGCTCAAAGCCCACCAGCCCCACGCCCTTCAGCGCCTCGCGTACACGCTGCGCAATTTGTGCCGATGGCACGCCAAGGTTTTCGGGACCAAACGCAACGTCATCTTCGACAAGCGTTGCCACCAGCTGGTCATCGGGATTTTGGAATACCATGCCCGCAGTCGAACGAATGTCGTAGACCAGCTCGGGGTCGGACGCATCCATGCCATCGATGCGCACCGTGCCGGCATCGGGCTGCAACAGTGCATTCAGATGCTTGGCAAACGTCGACTTGCCCGACCCATTGCCACCAAGGATGCAGAAAAACTCGCCATCCTCGATGTTCAGATCGATGCCGTCGAGCGCTTTCGCAGCGCCGTCGTAGCTAAATGAGATGCCCCGACACTCAATCATGCGCGGCCTTTGACCTGATCCTTTTTAGGCGTGATGAGGTTGGAGACTGCCTTATACACCGCCAGCGTCAACACCGAGTTAAGCACGGTCTTGATGAGATTGAACGGCAGCACGGCGGGAATCATGAGCGGGGCGATCACATCGACCGAGCCATACCAGAACCAAACACCAATGGTCAGGTTCGCAACCATGGACAGCGCCGTAGCGGCAATGACGCCGAGCACTAGGCCAATCACGGCACCCTTATAGGTGTGCATCTTTTGGTAGACGATAGCCGCGGGCAGAATATAACCCAGCGTAGCCACCAGGTTCATAAGCGCACCGACCCAGTCACCCGTGGTGAGCGCATGGATAACGATCGCCATGGCGGCAACAGCAGTGCCGGCGCCAGGGCCATACGCAAAACCGCACACCATCGCCGGCACCAGCGACGGGTCATACGTCAAAAACGGCGCCGAGGGAAGAATGGGCAGCTGCACATACATAAACAGGGCACCCAAGGCGCACATCAGCGCCATGGTAACGAGCTGTTTGGTGCTCCACCTATTCGTGTTCTCAAAATGGATATGCTGCGACTGTTCAGACATAAGATCACCTGCCTCTTTCATCCGGACTCTAACCGTTGGTACTGGGATCTCACCAGTTCAGCCGACATGCGAACCAACACACGCACGGGTCGCGGACTCATCGGCTCGGTCGCAGACGCCTCGCCTGCGCCACGGCACCCCTTTGGCACCGCCCGATTTACCGCCAGTGGGGAATTCCACCCCGCCCTGAAACAGCAATTGCAAGTGTAGCACGAGCAATCGTTCGCGCAAGTATGCCGAGGGTAATTTGTGGCGGGGATCAGTTGCCGCAACAACCACGTTCCCCACCCATCCCAAAGTAACGCGCCTTTCGCGCAAAGCGCGAAACAACGAAAGGGACAAGCCGCTGCAACAACCACATCCTCCACTCGCCCCAAAGTGGCGCGCCTTTCGCGGCAAAGCCGCGAAACAGCGACCGGGACACGTATTCCCAACAACCAAGTCCTCCGCCCACGCCGACCTCAAGGCCGTAAACGCAGGGAATCCGGGGGCGGGACGGGGCTTCTCTCCGGAACACTCCGCAGGACGCAAAGAGGCTCCGCAGCGCGAAGCGCGATGCGGAGCCTCTTTGCATGTCCGAGGACGTTCCGGAGAGAAGCCCCGTCCCGCCCCCGGATTCCCGGTGGGAGTTCTAGACCTTGTCGGCCTTAGTACATACCGCCGCCCTGCTGACCAGCGGTGGCAGCAGCGATAGCATCCTCAAGCTGAGTGTTCTTGGGCACATCGGAGACGGTGGCCTCGGTGATGAGAATCAAGCTGGCGACAGAAGCAGCGTTCTGCAGGGTGACGCGGCTGACCTTGACGGGGTCGAGGACGCCCATCTCGATCATGTCGCCCCACTCGCCGTTGGCAGAGTTGAGACCCTGGCCGGCGGGCAGCTCGGCAACCTTGTCGACTACGACGGCGCCCTCAAAGCCAGCGTTCTTGGCGATGGTAGCAACCGGAGCGGTCAGAGCCTTCTTGACGATGTCGACACCGATCTTCTCCTCAGGGTCGTCGAGCTCAACGGCGTCGAGTGCAGGAGCAGCGTCCATGAAGGCGACGCCGCCACCGGCGACGATGCCCTCCTCGACAGCAGCGCGGGTAGCCTGCAGGGCGTCCTCGACGCGGTGCTTGATCTCCTTGAGCTCGGACTCGGTAGCAGCGCCGACCTTGATGACGGCAACGCCACCGGAGAGCTTGGCCAGGCGCTCCTGGAGCTTCTCGCGGTCGAAGTCAGAGGTGGTGTTCTCCATCTCACCCTTGATCTGAGCGATACGAGCGTCGATGGCCTCCTTGGAGCCAGCGCCGCCGACGACGACGGTGTTGTCCTTAGAGATGGTAACGGACTTAGCGGTACCGAGCATATCGGCGGTGATGTCAGCGACCTTCACGCCCAGCTCGTCCAGAGCAGCCTGACCACCGGTGAGGACGGCGATGTCCTCGAGGATGCGCTTGCGGCGATCGCCGTAGCCCGGAGCCTTGACGGCGCAGACGTTGAGGGCGCCGCGGATCTTGTTGAGGACCAGGGTAGGCAGAGCCTCGCCATCGATGTCCTCAGCGATGATGAGCAGGCCACGACCAGCGCGCTGGACAGCCTCGAGAACAGGCATGATGTCCTGGACGCTGGAGATCTTCTGGTCGGTGATGAGGATGTACGGATCCTTCATCACGGCCTCCATGCGGTCGTTGTCCGTGACGAAGTAAGCGGAGACATAGCCCTTGTCGAACTGCATGCCCTCGACGGTGTCGATGGTGATGTCGAACGTCTGGGAATCCTCGACGGTAATGACGCCGTCCTTGCCCACGACTTCCATGGCCTCGGCGATCTTCTCGCCGACCTCGGGGTCACCGGCAGAGATGGTACCGACAGAAGCAATCTGCTCCTTGGTCTCGACCGGCTTGGCCTGCTTCTTCATCTCGGCGACGGCGGCGTTGACGGCCTTGTCGATGCCGCGACGGATGGCCAGCGGGTTGGCGCCAGCGGCGACGTTGCGCAGACCGTCGTTGACGATGGCTTGAGCGAGCAGGGTTGCGGTGGTGGTACCGTCACCCACGGTGTCGTTGGTCTTGGTGGCGACCTCCTTCACCAGCTGGGCACCCATGTTCTCGATGTTGTCCTCGAGCTCAATCTCCTTGGCGACAGAAACGCCGTCGTTGGTGATGGTCGGGGCACCGAACGTGCGCTGCAGCGCGACATAGCGACCCTTGGGGCCCATGGTGACGGTAACGGCGTCGGCCAGAGTGTTGACGCCCTTGGCAAGCTTAGCGCGGGCATCGGTGTTGAACGTAATGTTCTTTGCCATGGTAGGTAATCCTCCAAAAGAAATGTGACTCGCGTCGCCGCTTCCGAGTCCTATGCGACGATCGCGTTCAAAGACGAATCAGAGATTCTGACGAGGCTAGGCCTCGACGACGGCGTAGATGTCGTCGGCGCGCATCAGCAGATACTTCTCGCCGTCGACCTTGACCTCGTTGCCACCGAACTTACCGTAGATGACAACGTCACCGACCTTGACGTCCATGGGGATGCGCTCACCCTTTTCGTTGACCTTGCCGGCGCCAACGGCAACGATGGTGCCGCGCTGCGGCTTCTCCTGAGCGTTGCTGGCGATATACAGACCAGAAGCGGTCTTCTGCTCGGCCTCGTCGGGCTTGACCAGAACACGATCTGCAAGCGGCTTCAAAGACGACATGCTTGTCTCCTCCTTTTTGGGCCGCGCGGTTATGCCACGCGAATTAACCCTTTTTGTTTGCGTACGCGTTGAATGGTACCCACGAATGGCGGGTTATACAACACGGAGTCAAAAAATCTTGTTTTTTGGCACTTAGATTTTCTGAATGCCGGGGGATAACTTAGCGGTGGCTCCCGTGTGGCTCCGGCGGGGCGGGGCATAAGGTTTCCTGCTCGGGCAGTCCTGCTCGCACGAAGGCCACATTAAGTGGCCTTCGGCTCGTGCAGAACTCGCGATAAACCTTATGCCCCGCCCCGCCGGAGCCACACGGGAGGCAGGTTAACTAATTCGGGCCCGGCATTCAGAAAAGTCAGTGCAGCAAAATGGCGATGCGGATAGCGACATGTGCATGGTTTTCGCTGCGCGCACGGGTCCCCTGGGGAGCACCGTGCATTTTTGGGAGTATTCAGCAGGCCAAGGGTGGCTGCATACGCGCCGGACATACCTTATTGGATGGCGCGCATTTTTGTGGTGTAAGAGGGAGGGCCGCGTCAGCGCCCCTTGCGCCTAAGGCTATTCCGCCACGCCGTGGCGGTCAAGGACCTCCCTTATGACCTCGTGCGCGGCCAGCCTGACCGCCTCGAGCCTCT
>DBEWTI010000106.1:0-32340 GCA_048205975.1 Collinsella sp. | reverse complement strand
CGAGGGGCAGTGGAGCCAGCAGCGCGTGTTCTCCGAGGCCTCGGCCGCCGAGGGCTTCGCCGAGCCCGCGGACAGGCCGGCGCCGGCAGAGGGGAGGCGCCGCGCGCTCGGGCGGCGCGCCAGGGAGATCGTGGACGAGATCGTCGAGAGACACGGCCTCAAGAAGGTGTACCATCGGGACTTGCAGCGACGGACCTCAGGACGCTCTTACACCACGTCTGCGTGCGCGACCGCAAGGCGTCCTACAGCGGAGAAATTGCAAGCGTTTATCAGCTAAGTACTTGGACATATGTTGCGTAACACTGCATATTTTGCAAAAAGATAATGCTACAGGGCTTGTGACAGTACTCATATTTGACGTTTTTTGCCCACGACCCCTTATTGCGTGGGCGAATCAGTTGCAAAGCGGGATCCAAAGCGTCCTTCGCAAACAAAAAGCCGGGGTCCGCACGATGCGGACCCCGGCTCAATACCGTGACGATATGTCAGTTACGTTCTACACGTAGAACAGGATGTCGTCGTAGGTCGGGACCGGCCAGTAGTCGGCAGCCACGATCTCCTCCATGGCGTCCACGGCGGCACGCAGCGTATCCATAGCGGGAACGACCTCGTGTGCATACACGTTGGCCTGCTCCTGGCCATCGAGAGCCTCGGCCTTCTGATGTACGGCGTCGAGCGCCTTGATGGAGTCGTTGATGGCGGTGATGCCGTTGCAGAGCTTGTTGAGCGTGTTCTGCTCGCACTGCATGGCAGCATCGGCACCGGCAGCGCGGATTGCCTCCAGGCCCTTAGCGACCTTGGTGGCATAGGCGGTGATGACCGGGCGATAGGTACGACGTGCCTCGCGAATCATCGTGGTAGCCTCGATGTTCATGAGCTTGTTGTACTTCTCGAGCTTGCAGTCATAGCGGCACTGAGCCTCGGCCTTGGTCAGGACGCCCGTCTCCTCAAAGAGCGCAATGGCCTTATCGGAAACAAAGGCGGGAAGAGCGTCGGCCGTGGTCTTGTTGTTGGCAAGGCCGCGCTTCTCGGCCTCGATGGGCCACTCGTCGGAGTAACCGTCGCCGGAGAACAGGATGCGCTGGTGGTCGGTCAGGACCTTCTTGCAGTACTCGAGCGCGGCGTCCTGGAAATCATCCTCGGGCGTACCCTCAAGGGCATCGGCGAAGGACTTGAGCGACTTGGCCACGGCGGCATCGAGCACCAGGTTGGAGTCGGAGACGTTCTGCTCGGAGCCGCAGGCACGGAACTCGAACTTGTTGCCAGTGAAGGCAAACGGGGAGGTGCGGTTGCGGTCGGTGTTGTCCTGCATCAGCTTGGGCAGGGTATCGGCGCCCAGGTCGAGCACGCCGCGCGTGGCATGGACGGAAGCCTTGCCATCGATGATCTTCTCGACGACCTCGGTAAGCTGGTCGCCCAGGAAGATGGACATAATCGCCGGAGGAGCCTCATTGGCGCCCAGACGATGATCGTTGCCGGCCGAGGCAACGGAGGCACGCAAGAGCTCCTGATAGTTATCGACGGCCTCGATCACCGCGGTGAGGAAGACGATGAACTGCAGGTTGTCGAGCGGGGTGTCGCCCGGATCGAGCAGATTCTCGGACTCGGTGCCAAGCGACCAGTTGTTGTGCTTGCCCGAACCGTTGATGCCCTCGAAGGGTTTCTCGTGCAGCAGGCAGACCAAGTCGTGGCGGGAGGCAATGAGCTTCATCTTCTCCATCATGACCAGATTCTGGTCGATGGCCTCGTTGACCTCGCCATAGACCGGTGCGAGCTCATGCTGGCAGGGAGCGACCTCGTTGTGTTTGGTCTTGGCGGGAATACCGAGCGCCCACAGCTCGTCGTCCAGATCCTTCATATAGGACGAGACGGTGGGGCGGATAGCGCCAAAGTAGTGCTCCTCGAGCTCCTGGCCCTTGCAGGGAGCAGCGCCAAAGAGGGTGCGGCCGGTGATGACCAGGTCCTTGCGCTTGCGGTAAGCGTCCTTCTTGATCAGGAAGTACTCCTGCTCATCGCCCACGGAAGGAACAACCTTCTTGGGGGTCTTACCAAACAGCGCCAAAACGCGCTTTGACTCACGCGAGAGCGCGGTCATGGAGCGCAGCAGCGGGGTCTTCTTGTCCAGGGCCTCGCCCGTGTAGGAGCAGAAAGCCGTGGGGATGCACAGGACATCGTCCTTGATAAAGGCGGGGCTGGTGGGATCCCAAGCGGTGTAGCCACGGGCTTCGAAGGTGGCACGCAGGCCACCGTTGGGGAAGCTGGAGGCGTCCGGCTCGCCCTGGATGAGGTTCTTGCCCGTAAACTTGGTAATGGCGGTGCCGTCGTGGTTGGGCTCGAGGAAGCTGTCGTGCTTCTCGGAAGTAATGCCCGAAAGCGGCTGGAACCAGTGCGCGTAGTGCGTCGCGCCCTTGGAGATGGCCCAGACCTTCATGGCGTGGGCAACGGCGTTGGCCACATCCAGGTCGAGCGGCTCACCGTCCTCGAGGGTTGCAGCAAGGCGCTTCCAAATGTCCTTGGGGAGGTAGTCCTTCATGACTTCCTCAGAGAACACCATGGTCCCGAAGCGGTCAGTAAGATCGGCCATACGGAACTCCCTTCGTATCGGCACCGCGTGAGATGCGGTGTTGATTACTAACGAACGAGTCATAGCTTAGACTCGCCGTGTTTCCGCGACATTACCGTTATGTTGCTGTCGCGAAACCAATCAATGAGGTTACCGCATCGCGGCGGCGTTGCCGCCCTCAACAGTCAATCAACTGTATAAATTGCAGACCTCTCCCCATGGTTTAAGGGTAGTCAATTTGGGATGGGACTCTATTAACTGGTATTTCGCATCAGATACCAGTCTTTATAGCCCCATCCTAGATTGACTGCTCTGCTATAGGGAATGTCGATAGCAAGGCATCTTTGATTGGTATCCCCCAAATAGTGAGTGAAACTCCACCGTGGCACAGTGGTGCTGTAGAATCCTTACAACACATCGCACTAAATATCTAAAGGAGCACGATATGCGCGTCGACGAGGTTTTTAAGCAGGCAGCATCCCGAGGCACCACGCCCGTTTCGTTTGAGATGTTCCCGCCCAAGGGTGAGCTTACCCTCGATACGGCTCGCGAAGTGGCGGGCAACCTGTGCAAGCTTTCGCCGAGCTTTGTCTCGGTCACTTGTTCCGCTGGCGGCTCGGGTAACGGTGCCACCACCGCCCCCATCGCACATATGATTACGAGCGAATTCGATACGCCCTCGGTAGCGCACCTCACCTGCGTTGGCCGCACACATGCCGATATCGCCGCCAAGATTGACGAGTATCGCTCGGCCGGCGTGGAAAACGTGCTGGCCCTGCGCGGCGACCTGCCCGCTGGCGCGACCGAGGACGACAAGCCCGCCTCCGACTACGCCTACGCCCGTGACCTCATCCCCGAGCTCGTCGACGCCGGCTTTTGCGTGGGCGCCGCAGCCTACCCCGAGGGCCACATTGCCTGCGAGGATCTCAACCTCTCGGTCGAGCACCTCAAGCAAAAGCAAGACGCCGGCGCGAGCTTCTTTGTGACGCAGCTCTTCTTTGATAACGAGTGCTTCTACCGTTTCCGCGAGCTTGCCGACAAGGCCGGTATCACCGTGCCCATTACCGCGGGCATCATGCCGTTTATGGGCAAGTCGCAGATCAGCCGCATGGTCTTTATGTGCGGCGCGTCGCTGCCCTCCCCCGTCATCAAGATTCTCGCCAAGTACGAGAACGACCCCGAGAGCCTGCAGGCAGCCGGTGTAGATTATGCCGCCCGCCAGCTTTGCGACCTCAAGGAGCACGGCGCCGACGGCCTGCACCTGTACACTATGAATCGTCCTGCGATCGCCGCGACCATCATGGAGCGCCTAGGGTAATGGAAAAACCGCACATCGATACAACCGCTGTCGAAGTGCCGGCCGACCTTGCGTCGCCGGCGCTTTACCGTGTCGATGCTGCGCACCATCCCCGTGTCGACCGTGCCGAGATGCTGCGGTATCTGGGTTACGGCGGCCAGCAGATTGAGCCCGAGCTGTCACGACGTATTGAGCTTGTGGTCGAGCGCCTAGAACTGGACATTGAGCCCCGTGGCGTGCGACGCGTGTTTGCCGTCGATGCCACGGGCGTGGACGAACAAAGTGAGCCTTGCATTCGCTTGGTCGGCACCAACGTTGAGCTGCGCGGTCGCGATATCTATCGACATCTTAAGGACGCCCGCTTTGCCGCACTCATGGCATGCACCCTCGGCATGGACGCCGAGCGTCGCCTGCGCACCACGGGAGCCCAACATCCCCTGGAGGGCGCCGTGCTCGACGCCGCATGCTCTGCCTATGTAGAAGCCGCTGTCGAGCAGATGGACCAGCAGGTCAAGGCTGCGGCCGCCGCACACGGACTCGCCGGTAACTGGCGCTTCAGTCCCGGCTACGGCGACTGCCCGCTCTCGGCCCAGCGCTCGATCGTCAACGCGCTCAACGCCACGCGGCTCATCGGCCTGACCGTCACGCCCACCAGCCTGCTCATGCCCACCAAGAGCGTGACCGCGGTGATCGGCCTGTTCGACGGCGAGGTCCACGACGCCCAGACCCGCCCCACCTGCAATATCTGCCGTATGCGCGAGAACTGCCGCTTCCGCGCCGCCCACACCACCTGCTATTCCAGCCATTAGGAGCCCTCGATGTTTACTCCGCTTATCACTCATGATTCTGACGGCACAGCATTGGCGGCACCCGTTGATGCCGCACGTCGCAACGGTGCCACGTACAAGACGCGCACGATCGACGATCTGCGCATTAAGGACGATCGCCTGCGTGCCGCCATCGAGGGCACGGGACACCTGCTGTTCGACGGCGGCATGGGCACCATGTTGCAGACCGCTGGCATGAAGGCGGGCGCCCTGCCCGAGCTGCTCAACTTTGAGGAGCCCCAGGTTATCACCGATATCCAACGTCAATATGTCGAGGCTGGCTGCGACGTGATCACCTCCAACACCTTTGGCGCCAACGCCCACAAGCTCGATGGCGCCGCCACCGTGGCAGATGTCTTTGCCGCCGCGGTCTCTTGCGCCCGCGCGGCCGGTGCCCATTACGTCGCCGGCGACATCGGCCCCATCGGTGCGCTGCTTCGCCCCCTGGGCACCCTCAGCTTTGACGAGGCCTACGACCTCTTTGCCGAGGAGGTGCGCGCTGGCGTCGCCGCGGGTGTGGACCTCTTTATTATCGAGACCATGACCGACCTTGCCGAGATCAAGGCGGCCGTCCTCGCCTGTCGCGAGAACTCCGACCTGCCCGTCTTTGCCACCATGACCTTTGAGGAAGACGGCCGCACCTTCTTGGGCACGAGCCCCGAGGTCGCCGCCATCACCCTCGACGCCATCGGCGCCGACGTCCTGGGCATCAACTGCAGCCAGGGCCCGGCCGAGCTCCGAGGACTCGCCGCGCGTATGCTCACCGTCACCGACAAGCCCGTTATGGTGCAGGCCAATGCGGGCCTTCCCCGCGTGGACGACGACGGCAACACCGTCTTTGACATCCAGGCCCCCGAATACGCCAAGGCCGTCGCCGGCATGATTGAGGACGGCGTGAGCGTCGTGGGCGGCTGCTGCGGCACCACGCCGGCGCACATGGCCGCCTTGCGCACGCTTATCGATAACCACACGCCCAGTCCGCGCCACCGCAAGCCCAGCATGTCGGTCACAAGTGCCCAGACCGTGGTGGACCTTCCCTGCGACGGCCACAAGATTGCCGTCATCGGCGAGCGCATCAATCCCACCGGCAAAAAGCGCCTGCAGCAGGCCCTGCGCGACGGCGATCTGAACTACGTCGTAAGTCAGGGCATCAGCCAGCAAGAACAGGGCGCCGATATCTTGGACGTCAACGTGGGCCTGCCCGAGATCGACGAGGTCAAGATTATCCAGCAGGCGACCGAGCAGCTCCAGGGCTCCACGCTCCTGCCGCTGCAGATCGACTCCACCGATCCCGCCGCCGTCGAGGCCGCCGTGCGCCGCTACGCCGGCAAGCCCATCATCAACTCGGTCAATGGCAAGCAGCAGATCATGGACGAGATCTTCCCGCTGGTCGCCCACTACGGCACCAACGTTGTCGGCCTTACGCTCGACGAAGGCGGCATCCCCGATACCGCCGAGGCCCGCTTCGCCATCGCCGAGCGCATCGTGGCCGAGGCCGCCCGCTACGGCATCGGCCCGGACCGTATCCTCATCGACTGCCTGGTCATGACCGCCTCGACCAATCAACGCCAGGCCGAGCAGATCCTGCGCGCCATGTCCCTGTGCAAGGAGCGCCTGGGCGTCAAATGCGCGCTCGGCGTGTCGAACATCAGCTTTGGCCTGCCTGCCCGCCCGCTGCTGGGCTCGGTCTTTTTGGCCGCCGCCTTTGGCGCGGGCCTGGACGCCCCCATCATGAACCCGGGCTCCAAGCGCTTTATGGATACCGTCTACAGCTATCGCGTCCTGAGCGTTGAGGACGAGGGCTCGACCGGATACATCGAGCGCTATGCCGGTTGGACCGATCCGTATAAGATCGCCGCCAACCCGGCAGCAGCTCAGGCCGCATCGAGTGACGCCGCGCCCGCTGCTGGCACCGCCGGCACCGACGGCAACGACGACCCGATTCGTCGCATGGTCGTCTCGGGCCGCAAAGGCGAGATCGCTGCCGAGACCGAGCGTCTGCTGGCAGACCACGACGCCATGGACCTCATCAACAATCACTTTATCCCCGCCCTCGACGAGGTTGGCGTCCTCTTTGACCAGGGCAAGTTCTTCTTGCCGCAGCTTATGGCCTCGGCCGAGGCCGCGCGCGTGGGCTTCGACACCATCAAGCGCCTGATGCCCGCCGGTGAGATTGCCGACAAGGGCAAGATCTGCGTGGCCACCGTCAAGGGCGACATCCACGATATTGGCAAGAACATCGTCAAAATGTTGCTCGACAACTACGGCTACACCGTCTTTGACCTGGGCCGCGACGTCGATCCGCAGGAGGTACTCAAGACCGTCAAGGAGCGCGACATTAAGCTCGTCGGCCTCTCGGCGCTTATGACCACCACGGTCGTCGCCATGGAGGAGACCATCAAGCTGCTCCATGCCGAGGTGCCAGGCGTCAAGATCATCGTAGGTGGCGCCGTGCTCACCCCCGAATACGCCAAGCAGATTGGCGCGGACTACTACGCCAAGGATGCCGCCGAAAGCGCGCGCATCGCCGAAGAGGTCTTTGGGCAGTAACACAACGGAAACAACCGTGCACCAAAACGTGCCGCATGCGCCACTTGGCACGTGCGGCACGTTAGAATAGATAAGACTATGCTCGTTTTGGCAGATAGGAGCGCAAGGATGGCGATCACGCCCGCAGAAATCGCGGAAACCCGCGGCATGGTTGAGGAACAGAACCTCGACATCAGGACCATCACCATGGGTGTTTCGCTCATGGGTTGCGGTGACGAGAACCTCGACCGCATGTGCACGAAGATCTACGACCACGTGACGCACACGGCTGAGCACTTGGTCGAGACCGCCGAGAACCTCGAGCGCGAGTACGGTATCCCCATTGTCAACAAGCGCGTTTCCGTCACCCCGGTGGCGCAGATCGCCGCATGCTGCAAGGATGAGGACCTCACCCCCATCGCGCACGCCCTCGACCGCGCGGCCGAGACCCTCGGCATCGACTACCTGGGCGGCTTCTCCGCGCTCGTCCAGAAGGGCATCGGCGACGCCGACCGCCGCGTCATCCAGTCCATCCCGCAGGCGCTCGCTACCACCAGCCGCGTCTGCTCCAGCGTCAACGTCGCCAGCCTGCGCGCCGGCATCAACATGGATGCCGTGCTCATGGCCGCCCAGACCATCATCGATGCCGCTAAACTCACGGCCGACCAGGATTCCGTCGGCGCTTCCAAGTTTGTCTGCTTTGCCAACATGGTCGAGGACTCCCCGTTTATGGCGGGCGCCGTCCACGGCGGTGGCGAGGCCGACGCCGTCATCAACGTAGGCGTCTCGGGCCCCGGCGTTATGGCCGCAGCCCTGGAGACGCTGCCCGATTCCGCATCGATGATGGAAGTCGCCGAGAAGATTAAGCAGACCGCCTTTAAGATCACCCGTGCCGGCGAGCTCATGAGCCGCGAGGCCGCCCATCGCCTGGGTGTCGAGAAGGGCATTGTCGACCTGTCGCTGGCACCTACGCCTGCTGTCGGCGACTCCGTCGCGCGCATCCTCGAGATCATCGGCGTGGGCACCTGCGGTGGCCCCGGCACGACCTGCGCGCTCGCCATGCTCAACGATGCCGTCAAGAAGGGCGGCGTTATGGCCAGCTCCAGCGTGGGCGGTCTCTCGGGCGCCTTTATCCCCGTGTCCGAGGATGCCGGCATGATCGCTGCCGTCGAGGCCGGCGCACTTTCCCTCGAGAAGCTCGAGGCCATGACCTGCGTGTGCTCCGTTGGCCTGGACATGATCGCCATCCCCGGCGACACCCCGGTCGAGACCATCGCCGGCATCATCGCCGACGAGATGGCCATCGGCGTCATCAACAACAAGACCACGGCCGTCCGCGTGATTCCCGCCATCGGCAAGGGCGTGGGCGACTGCGTCGAGTACGGCGGCCTGTTCGGCCGTGCGCCCATCATGCCGGTGAACCCCAACGCCGGCACCGTGCTTGCCCACCGTGGTGGACGCTTCCCGGCGCCGCTGAACTCGCTGAAGAACTAGCTGAGGGGGACTGGCGAGGAGCCCCGGGGAGGGCAAATATATAAGGTCGCCTGCTCGGACAGTCCTGGCTCGCACGGAGAGCACATTAAGTACTCGCGGGCTCGGGCGGAACTCGCGATCGACCTTATATATTGGCCCTCCCCGGGGCTCCCGCACAACGGGCCCTCGGTTGGGTTCTATCCCTTTGGCAGTCGCTTCGCTTCTGCCCTACTTTGCTGGTATGGCGGTGTGGCGTTGGAACGGTTCATTTTCTGATATATGCTGGTTGCGGCTCTTCTTTTGGGAGGAGCCGCTTTTTTGTTGTGAGGGGGATAGCCCGTGGCTGATGATTTGATTCGTTCCGAGCTGCTTTCTGCGGATTGGAATGAGGAATGGATGCGCTTGCAGGCTGGTCGGCGGCGGGCTGATGATTCTTTTGAATGGGATAAGCGGGCTCGGCATTTTCGGCCGCTGGAGACTGCCCCGTATGCCCGGGACTTTATGAAGCTGTTGGCGTTAAAGCCTGGTGAATCCGTGCTTGATATGGGGTGTGGAGCTGGGTCGATTGCTATTCCGCTTGCTCAGGCTGGGCATCCTGTGATTGCTGCTGACTTTTCCCCTGCTATGTTGGGCACGCTTGATGCTGGTATTGAGTACTATGGGCTCGAGGACCTTATTACGCCGCTTGAGCTTGCTTGGGACGATGATTGGGATTTGGTTGGGCCGATTGCCAAGACTGTGGATGTTGCCTTTGCCAGTCGTTCCGTCACCACAAATGACCTAAAAGGTGCGCTTGCCAAGCTTGATCGTACGGCTCGTCGGCGTTGTGCTGTCACGATGGTCGCCAACTCCAGCCCGCGCTATGATCTGCACTTGATGAACGCTATCGGCGCCTCGGTTACCTGCAGTAATGGCTTTGTGTACGCCTTCAACATCCTCATTCAGATGGGTGCCCTGCCGCAGGTTACATACTTTGAATCGCCTCGTCGCGATACCTTCGACAGCCTTGAAGCGGGCGTGGCGGACTTTTCCCGCATGCTTGAGCATGGCAACGAGGATAAGGTCGACCGTCTGCGCGACTACATCGCTCAACACATGATTGAGAATCCCCATGCCGGCGAGCCAGGGTCCAAGGGCGTGCCGCAGGGGCACTACATGCTCGATCACGTCCGCAAGGTTCGTTGGGCGTTTATTGCATGGGAGCCGGTCTCTGAATCCCGCTCGTAGCCCGTTCACAGCCCGCACTGCCCATCACCTCGGCATCCGCATTCTTTTTGAACTGGGCAAACGCGCTCCACACCGCGCCGTTCCTGCGCTATCGTGGGACAGCTCACGTAGATTAAGGCCCCATCGCGGGGCGCCCCATAACATAGAAAGCGAGAACCCATGGCACTGACAGGAGCCCAGGTCAAGCAGCTTCGCAGCATGGCCCATCACCTCAACCCCGCCATCATCATCGGCAAGTCCGATGTCAACGAAGGCACCGTCGAGCAGACGGTCGCCTACCTGGAGAAGCATGAGCTCGTTAAGTGCTCCGTGCTCGATGGCTCCAGCCTTTCTGTCCGCGAGGCCGCCGAAGAGCTCGCCGATCGCTGCCACGCCGATGTCGTCCAGGTCATCGGCCGCAAGTTCTCGCTGTATCGCGAGTCCTCGCGCAAGGACATCGAGAAGATCGAGCTCGTCTAAGAGCCAATGATCCGGCGAGCCAACACATAGCAAGCTTACGGGTGCCCAAGTACTTCGGGCGCCCGTTTTTTATCGCTCGACCAGCACGCGATTGAGCCGCCCCTCCACCAAGCGCTCGTATAGACGCCGCGTCTCGGGCTCGGGCACGCCATTGACCTGCTCCCTCAGATGGTGCATATGCCCACTGTATAGCTCGACGATATCGCGCCGCCGCCCCGCCGCGCTGTAGACGCGCATGGCGCAGCGCACCATATCCTCACGCGCTGTTTCCTGCCGAAGCCCCGACTCCGCCAGCCAAATCGCCGACTGCAGGTCGTTTTCTTCTAGAGCGGCATTTGCTCCCTTAATCATGCAATCGATGTACTTTGACTGCATGATGCGCCGCATGCGCAAAAAGTAGGTTGGATTACAGCCATTGGGAACATACAGCGGTCCGGCATAAAGCTGCTCAATCTTAAGGCACAGCTCAACTAAATGGGG
Organism: Collinsella sp.; assembly: GCA_048205975.1. Lineage (GTDB taxonomy): Bacteria > Actinomycetota > Coriobacteriia > Coriobacteriales > Coriobacteriaceae > Collinsella. The sequence continues at coordinate 21,485 of DBEWTI010000106.1, read as the reverse complement.
CCCGCGCGCACCCGTGCGATTTCCCAAAACCTCGCGGCTTATCTGGTCAAACAGCCGTACATCGGTCTTGACGTAGTCGCCGTTGAGTCCGATGCATTCATTTTGGATGAGCACACACGACTTGCCATCCGGCGTCGGCCCCAAAGCCGACCGCAAGCGCGATATCGTCGAGTACAGGTTGTTGCGGGCGCTATTGAACTCGGCATGGGGCCACAGCTCCATGGCCAGCGTCTCACGATCGACGAGCGCATCCATGCCCAGCGCAAGCCGCTCGGCAAGTGTCGCCGCCTTCTTGCGGCGCCACATTTTGTCCGTGATGGGAAACCCGTCGCGCTCGGCGCGAAACGCCCCAAACATACGAATCTCGATATGGTCGATGGTATCAACGGCTTCAACCTCGCCGGCCTGGAACAGGCGCTCGCCCTCCCCTTCCAGATCGTCGCGCAGCGAATACCGCGATAACTCGCGCACGGGAAGCTTCTTGCGAATCCTGGTCGCCGGCTCGCCCAGACAATGCATGGCAAGGCGCGCAAAGAGCCGATACGATGGCTCTAGAATCCCCGCACGATTCATGGACATCCAGGCCGCAAGATCGCTGTCTCGGCCCGCACAGGCCAAATGCAGCGCCACCATCCAGGCCTCCGCTCCACCAACCTGCGTCTGGCTTATATCGAGCAACTCCGCTTCCTCGCGCACCGAAACCATCGAGGTGTTACGCAGATACGCCGCGCGCTCCAACAGCAATGCGTTATCGCGCATGTACGCAATCGACTCCTCGGCAAGTTTGAGCACTTGGACCGCACGGAACTTTGCATTAACCGGCCGTCCCTCTGCCAGCGACTGCCAGCCTTCTAGCAACAGGCCAAACAGCTGAATCTGGTTGTCGCGCATGCGCACGGCAAAACGATCGAGCTCGTTGAATGCCGCGTCGTCGGTTACCGGCAGGCCGGAAAGGAGCCGCCGTGCCGCCAACACCATGCGCACCCAGATAGCCATCGCCTTAAGCCCACGTACGTCGAGCGCCTCCCGCACCACCGTCATCTCGTCGTCGCGCTCGTCGGTTCCCGCAAACGACCCGTCAAAAAGCTCCACCAGCATGCTGTCGGCCCGTATAACAATCCCCGCGATGTCGAGCTCGCAGTCGTAGGCCTTGCTCGTTTTGAGCTGCTGTAGAACGCCGCCGTCATCTCCCCGCTCGGTCAGGCAGCGCTTGACCTCGATATGCGCGGACAACATATCGAGTGCGGTATGGGATGTCTCGATTTCTGGCACGGTCAGGTTCGTAGGAAGCCCAAGCCCGTTGTCCCCATAGCAAACAGCCGTCAGTGTCTGGGCCACCCTCCATGAAACAGGGTCTATTTCGCAGGCCGCCCGTTCGCCCCCGCGCTCGATGACCGATGCCATATAGCGAGCGAGCTTTGTATTGGACACGCTGACCGCTGCCAGATATACGCCAAGTGCCTCGGCAGGCGTTGGCTCTGGAGCCGGATTGTCGGCATCGATCCTGCCCAGCGCTGTTCGGCAGATATCGGCCCCGTGCCCCGCCAGAGCCAAATCGACCCCATACTGCCCAGCAAGTTCAAGGACCGCTTCACGGTCCAAAAAGGCGTCCGCCAGGCCCATCGCCGCATCGCATCGGCCCGCCTTAAGCAAAATCCGGGTCGCCCTCGGAACAAGTTCGGGGCGAACCTCGGCTACCAACTTACGCAAACGCAAGCGTCCGTTATCCTCCGTGCCCAGACACGTAAAACTCCGCTCGGCGGGGTCCAAGCCAAAGATCGGGTAGTCGCGTATAAAGTAGGACTGGTCGACCATCGACAGCCTCACCCCACAAGCTTCGAGTTCTGCGATATTGCCCTCGCCCATCAAAATCATGAGACATGCCACGCAAAACAGCGCATTATTGTCGAGCGAAGCCAGATCGACAAGTGCCGCGCCGTAGACGTTGACAATCTCGTTTTCGAGCAGACCGGCTACGTCGCCTTGGCCATACAGACCCGTCTGCAATGCCGAGACGAGCTCGGGCACGCCCTGCGTAAGCTGATAAAAGTCGAGCGACGTGCTGATCGAAAACGCCGATGCCCACGCCGAATACTCATAGGCATGCACCTTGAGCATCTGCGCGTTGATCTTAACCGAATCGCCCAGCCCATGAATCAGCTGACGATTTGAAGGACGGCAGGAGATAAAGACCCCTACCCCCATAGCGCGCAGGCCGCGAATCCTGTCGATGAGGTCTTCGGTATCGTGCTGATCGAGGTTTGGCACATTATCAATCGCGATAAGGGAGTGCGGTTTGTCTTTGAGTTCTTCGGTAACCACCTCGAGCTGCATAAACAACTCGCGCCCAATGGCACAATCGGCCTCGATAATCCGCACGGGGCCTCGCGTCGGGTCGCATTTAACCTCATGGGTGTACTGCAGCAGCACCGAGGTCTTCCCAAACCCGTCGGGCGCATAAAGAACCACGATGCCGGCCTTTCGGCCCTTGGCGATAAGCTCATTCATCAAGCGTTCGCGTCGCACCATATAGCCTCCGCCCAACGGCATCAGCTCGAGGTCGTCTATACTGCCCAAATCGTTTACCATGCCCGCTCCTCAACTCGACCGTATGGACACTGTAACCGCAAGACCATACAAGCCACGCTATGAATAGAGCGACCTTGTGTTTTAGGTTGTCTTTTGGTACGCAAGCGGCAAGTTTTTGTACAGCGAGGGCCGATTGTTATTAATCCCCCGACTAATCGGTCTTTAAGCAGGTAAATGAGCTTGTCAGCTTGTCCCATCTAAGCGGCAGTGTAACGCAAGTGAACAAGGTTCAGCTATGTCATTCAACTCGCCTAGCACCCGCTACCGTCTACGACCTTTTAGTGGCATTTTTGCATAGAATCTGGTATGGAATGAATCAAACTGTTAGGCATCCGGCATTCGTCAAGCTTGCGGCAAGATTTTGGTCAAGCGGGCGGAAAGGGATAGCAAAAAGGCCCCCGCAAAGCGGAGGCCTTAGGCAAGGCTATGTCGAGGTGCAGGATTCGCGCTACTCGCAGAGCGAAAGGGCGGCCTCGTCGGCAACGACAACGCAGTTGGTGTGCAGCTGCAGAATCGAAGCCGGGCACGCGGGCGTAACCGGACCATAGCACATGTCATGCACGGCTTGAGCCTTGGCCTCGCCGTTGGCGACGACCAGGATCATGCGGGCATACATGATGGTCTGGGTACCCATGGTGTAGGCCTGACGGGGAACATCGTCGATGCTGTCGAATAGGCGGCTGTTGGCCTGAATGGTGCTCTCGGTGAGGTCGACGCAGTGCGTGCCCTTGGAGAAGTGGTCATCGGGCTCGTTGAAACCGATGTGGCCGTTGTTGCCAATGCCGAGCAGCTGCAGATCCGGGTAACCGGCGGCGGCGACGATCTTGTCGTACTCGGAGCAGGCAGCGGCGGCGTCGGGGTTGGAACCGTCGGGCACATGCGTGTTGTTCAGGTCGATGTTGATGTGATCGAAGAAGTTCTCACGCATGAAGTAGTGATAGCTCTGGGGATCGTCGTGCGAAAGGCCGCGATACTCGTCCAGGTTATAGGTGCTAACCTCGGCGAAGTCGACGTCGCCCTTCTCGTACCAAGCAGCGAGCTGCTTGTAGGCACCGATCGGGGTGGAGCCGGTGGCAAGGCCCAGCACACAGTCGGGCTTGAGGATAACCTGCGCCGAGATAATATTGGCGGCCTTGCGGCTCATATCCTCGTAGTCTTTAGCTTTAATGATCTTCATTACGCGTCCTTTCTCGTACAAGAGAGGCAAGGCTCCCCTTACAAGCACTTGCCCGCGGCCCGCGTCGGCCGCAACCAACGTGTGCGGCCACCAGGGCGAGGTCGCGTAATGTATGTGTCTCGTGTCTACCCGCGTCGAGGCCCCTGCCCGTCCACGGTGACCCGAAGCCTTTTAGCTTCGAACAAGTCCCATCTTGCCACGGAGGGCGCCCTCTTTCAAGGGCGCCCTCCGTAAACGTGTTTGAATTGTAGGCTAATGGCCACGTGCACTTGCTAGCGCTCGCGAGCAACGATGAGCTGGTCCATCTCTTCGACATGCACGCCAACGGAGCCCTTGATGCTCGAGAACTCAACAGAGTTGCACACCAAGATGGGAACCGTCACATCGTAGCCCTCGGCAGCAATTGCCTCGCGATCGAACTCAATGAGCACATCGCCCTTATGGACGATGTCACCCACTTGCGCATGTACGGTAAAGTGCTTGCCCTCAAGCTGAACAGTGTCCAAACCAACGTGGATGAGCACGTCCAAGCCATCGACCGTGTTAAGCGCAACAGCGTGTCCCGTGGGAAAAATGGCCTCGACCTTGGCATCAGCCGGTGCAATCACACGCGTGCCGGTAGGCTGAATCGCCACGCCCTGGCCCAAAAGGCCGGTGGCAAATGTCTGGTCGTTTACCTCGGAAAGCGGAATGACGTCGCCCGAGATGGGAGCATCCAGCGTAAGGACTCGACCACGCATACCAAAAGACCTCAGGACTTTAGTGAACATGCTCCCCCTCGGACATACCAATCGACCAAAATAGCCTTAACAGTTTACCACTTGGCACTCGTTTTTGACCATTAGGGAAGTTCGCGCTTGACAACCTCGACGATGTCGTCAACAACGCGCTGGGTCAGCTCGTGCGTCTCGGCCTCGGCCATCACGCGGACCAGCGGCTCGGTACCGCTCGGGCGCACCAGAATGCGGCCGCGGCCGTCAAGCTCCTTCTCGGCAGCAGCAACGGCATCCCAGATGGGCTGGCAATCGTCCAGACCAGCCTTGTTGTCGGAATGCACGTTGACGAGTACCTGCGGGTACTTCTTCATGATGCCGGCAAGATCGGTGAGGGTACGACCGGTACGCTTGAGCACGGCCAGCAGCTGCAGAGCCGTCACCAGGCCATCACCGGTGGTGTTGTGCTCCAGGAAGATGATGTGGCCGGACTGTTCGCCGCCGATGACGGCGCCGTCCGCGAGCATGCGCTCCAGAACGTAGCGGTCGCCCACGGCGGTCTGAACCATCTCGAAGCCCTGCTCCTTCATAGCGATGGAGAAGCCCAGGTTGCACATGACGGTCGAGACGATCTCGGAGTTGGCGAGCTTGCCGCGAGCGGCGAGGTCAGAACCGCAGATAGCCAGGATGTAGTCACCGTCGATCTCATTGCCCTCGCTGTCCACGAACAGTACGCGGTCGGCGTCGCCGTCGTGGGCCAGACCGATATCGGCATGGGTGCGCAGCACGAGCTCGCGCAGGGGCTCGAGGTGCGTAGAACCACACTCAACGTTAATGTCGGTGCCGCAGTAATCGGTGTTGATGGCATGGACCGTGGCACCCAGGCGCTGCAGCGCGGCGGGCGTAGTCTGGCAGGAAGCACCGTGACCGCAGTCGACGGCAACGACCAGGCCATCGAGCCTAAGACCATCAAGCGTATCGATGGCATGGTCGACGTATGCCTTGCGGGCGTCCTTCATCTTGATAATGTGGCCCACGCCGGCGCCGGTCGGCAGCGTATCGGCAGCCATGGCCTCCTCGGACATGACCCAGGCGCTGATCTCCTCCTCGACAGCGTCGGGAAGCTTCATGCCCTTGCGGCTAAAGAACTTGATGCCGTTGAACTCCGGCGGATTGTGCGAAGCGGAGATGACGATGCCGCCATCGAGCTCGTTCTGAACAGTGAGCAGCGCCACGGCGGGCGTGGGGATGACGCCGCAGCAATGCGGGCGGCCGCCCTCGGCCATGATGCCGGCGGTCAGAGCGCTCTCGAGCATGGTGCCCGAAAGACGCGTGTCGCGGCCGACACAGATATCCGGACCAAGGAACTTGGTCGCCGCGCGGCCCAGGCGAAACGCGAGGTCGCACGAGAGGTCGGCATTGGCGACGCCACGGACGCCGTCGGTACCGAAGATGTTCTGGGGCATAGGATCGCTCCTTCCCTAGCAGGCGATATGCAACCGCCCACCCTAGTCGAAAAAGAAAAGCGGGACCCGCCGAGGAATCGGCAGGCCCCGCTTGTACATTGTATCTCGAAAGGAGATAAAACCTTAGCGCTTGGAGAACTGGGGAGCGCGGCGGGCCTTCTTGAGGCCGTACTTCTTGCGCTCGACCACGCGAGCATCGCGCGTAAGGAAACCGGCCTTCTTGAGGTCAGCACGGTAATCGCCAGCGTTCAGAAGAGCGCGAGCGATGCCCAGGCGCAGAGCGCCGGACTGACCGGAGATGCCGCCGCCATCGCACAGAGCGATAACGTCGAACTGACCGGCGGTGTCGGTCACCTTGAAGGGAGCAAGGGCGTTCTCAACGAGCTGATGACGGCCGAAATACTGCTCGGCGTCACGCTTGTTGATGGTCACCTTGCCGGTGCCGGGGACGAGACGGACGCGGGCGACGGCGTTCTTACGACGGCCGGTACCCTGGTAGACAACGGTGTTCTCAGCCATCTTTAAGCCTCCAGCTCAATCTTCGTGGGGTTCTGGGCAGCATGCGGATGCTCGGCACCAGCGTAGACCTTAAGCTTGGTCATCTGGGCACGGCCGAGGGTGGTCTTGGGCAGCATACCGCGAACGGCGCGCTCGATGACCTTCTCCGGGTGCTTCTCCATAGCCTGGCGGAAGCTCTCAGCCTTGAGGCCGCCGTTGTAGCCGCTGTGGCGATAATAGGTCTTCGTGTCGGCCTTGTTACCGGTAAGCTGGACCTTATCGGCGTTGATGACGACAACGAAGTCGCCGCAGTCGCTGTTGGGCGTGAACTGGGGCTTGTTCTTACCGCGCAGGATCATTGCGATCTGGGTGGCAAGACGGCCCAGGACAGCACCATCGGCGTCGACGAGAACCCAGTTGCGCTGGACCTCGCCCTGCTTGGCGTAGTGAGTCGATTTCGAAATCACTTAGACTCCTCCATGTACAGTACGTGTTGTTACAGAGATTCACGGGGCTCTGCAAGTAACCCGTCCATATTACCCCGCTCGCCGTACGAGTCAACAGGTATTTTGGCTCCGACCAGAGTTTCTGCACATGTCGTCCACGAGCCGTGATTTTCCAGCTCTTTAGCTGTTGTCATTTTTTGAGGGTTCGCCGTCGCTAGCGCTCAACGAACTCTTGGATTTCCGCGAGCAGGCGCTTCGCCTCCTGACGGCCCTGGATATACAGGTCCAAAAGCTTTGCTGGATCGTGTTCGACATGGCCGACCTCGACCGGCTTTTGCGGAGCGATGACCAGCGCACGGCCCTCGCGTTCATACTTCCACAGGTGCATGCGCTGGATGTTGTAACGGTCGTGGCGCGTCTCGATAGCCTCGAGCAGATAGGGGTAGTCGGCATAACGCGCACGCGCGGCAGGCAAAAACTCGTAGGGCTTTTTCTCATACGAGCGGTCCTGGGTGACGATGACGACCGCACGGTCGAAGCCCGCCTCCTCGAGCACATGCTCAATAGGAACCGAATCGGCCACGCCGCCGTCGACGTATTTGTGCCCGTCAATCTCGACCGGCGGCGTCACCAGCGGCAGCGAGGTCGAGGCGCGCACGGCGTCGAGATCGAGCACGGCGCTTTTGACCGGGAGGTACGTGGCGGTTCCAAAGAGCATGTCCGTCGCGACGGCGTACATCTCGATAGGGCTGGCGTCGAACGTCTCGTTATCAAAAGGATCCAAGCGGTCCTGGACGTCGTTGAAGATAAAGTCGTAACCCACGATGGAACCCGTGGACGCAAACGACGCGGCGCCCATGTAGCGGCTGTCGTTGCAGAAGGTCAAATTGACTCGGTTGGTGCGACCGATCTGGTGCGACTTGTAGTTGACGCCGTTGAGCGCACCGGCCGAAACGCCGTACACCGCCGGAATTTCGACACCGGCCTCCATGAGAACGTCGAGCACGCCGGCGGTAAGCTGCCCACGAAAACTGCCACCCTCCAGGACGAGCGCGACCTTGCCGGCGTTCTTTGCCTTATCTTCTGCAGTCATATTGACCTCCTGCGATTGCGTTTTGACTTTCTTCTACCCAGTTTTGGGATAGCGAGCGCATGGGTTTTGGAGCAGAGTTCGATTCTCCGCGGTACGGAGGGGATCCGTTGATGCGACGCATGGCCGGCTGAGATTCGATAACATCGCATCTATATCTGGCTGGGGCTTTGCGCGGAGAATCCGCGTATTTGCTTCGCAAATCCGCACCGGCTTCGGCCGCCTGCCGGCGTCCTCGCCCGCTCGCTACAAACGCTTCGCGTTTGCTTAACGCTTGCGCCCTGCATAGAGTTCGATTCTCCGCGATACGGACTAGGAATAAAAAGGCAGGTAGATTCGAATATCTACCTGCCTGTTACTTATGGTGGAGGCGCGGAGAATCGAACTCCGGTCCACGAAAGCCCCCTGATTGGCATCTCCAAGCTCAGTCGCTGGTTTAGTCTCGGACGCTTTGCGCGCAGCGACACGCTCGCGGCGTCCTAACCGGTTCGGTCTTAGCCTGCACCATACCGATTACGTGCGCAGGAGCATTCCCCTAAAATGACGTCGCGCCGGTGTCGGGGAAATCACCGGGTTGACGCGCCGCTATAAACTAAGCAGCGAGAGCCATAGGCTCAAAAGAAGAGTTGTTGTCAATTCAATTTGACGGTACCCCTGTTTAACGAGGCGAGGAGACCTCGGCTTGCTTCCTCTCTCAGAGCTATCGTGTCGAAACCAGTCGCCCCCGAATGTCGGGAAAGTCTGGATGGTATCAGGCCTGCAAACACCCGATAACCGTCGACTTTTCAAGGAACATACGGGGCGAGCCCCGCTTGTGGAGTGTTATCTTACCACGTTCTGAAAGCGGACAGCTGTTCTATGCACGAGCTGTGAAGACCCCAATGTGCGCCGCACTTCGCACTTTTGTTACCGATCGCGTCACGTATATTTTCGCCAAGCAAAATTGACCCGTCGAAAGGACCGTTATGGATACCAAGCAGCAACTCGTCAATGCCCTCGCAGGCCTGGGCTCAACCATTACCGAAGCTATGGATGTCATCGAGGGCTTTGTCCCCTGCGGACATCCCGCCCTCACGGTATCGAACGCACTCGTCGCGCTGGACGTTGACGATGATGCAGCTCTCACTCAGCAGCTTGAGACCGTCGAGGGCTTTATCGACCACGTGAGTGAGAACCGCGGCGTGGCCGCCTACCACGGTATCGAGGTCGAGCTCGCGGGTCCCAAGGCCGATCTGTTCGCAGCAATCCGCGAGGTAGGCGCCCTTATGCAGACCGCAGGCGTCAAGAACACCCAGGTCAACGAGTGGGTCTACCGAAGCCTGGCAGCACTCGATAGCTCCGACGAAAAGGCAGCCGAGCAGCTCGCAGAAAGTCCCGCCATTAAGGCCGAGCTTTTGTAAATAGCAGACGCGGGCCCCTTGGCGCATCGTCGTCCAAGAGGCCCGCAAACAGTTCGCGTCAACCGATAGCCGCGCCACCGCGTTCGGCCAAAGCAAGAATCGGCATCATTTGGCGCGGGGTCTTTGCTGCAAGATCGGCATGTTCGAGCAGCTTGCGATCGTTGGTCACCAAGTAATCGACCTGTGCACGCTTGCACGCGGCGAGCACCAAGTTGTCCTCGTAATCGCGATGGAGCGCTAAGTATTTGTCGGCCAGCCAAAGGTCCGACGAATCTGCACCCACGGCCGTGGCGTTTTCGGTCATGTTCCGAACAAACGCCAACGCCGCATCGCCAATTGCACGGGCAGATGCCTCGTCGAGCGCTCCCCCGCTGGCAAGAACGCTACGCTTCAGTTCGTGCTGGACAACGTACAGCACGTCCTTGGCGATATGCACCGGAAAGAACAGCAACGCCCCCATCTCCGTCGCCTGCCCAATAAACGCACGCGCGGCAATCGACTCGGCATGGTCGGCGCAAAACGAATCGACCCAAACGTTGGCATCCACCATGATCTTAAGAGGGGCTCCGCTCACAGGATCATCCCCTTTTGGCGATAGCGATCGTCCATGGCCTCGGAATAGATTGTGTCCCAATCGCGGTCATCGGATGTAGACGATGTATCGACACCCAGGTCCGCGTAAAGCTGATCCGCCGCCGCCCATGATACGGCGAACGGAGTATCGTGCGCGATGGTCTGTTGCCGGCCATCAACGGCCGCAAGCACTTCCTCGCACTGCCCGCCACCCTGCGCGACCTTGGCCACCACCTTTTTGATGAGTTCGGGCAGCGTTCCGCCCGAAAGCCGCAGCGCCTCCTCGGCGCGTTCTTTAACCGAGCGATCCACGCGAACGTTCACCTGTGCCATGCCACTAACAGCACCCACGTCGATCCCGCCCCCTTCAATTGCTAGCCATGCTAGCACCACTATATAGAGAAGCTAGCACTTGGTCAAACGCAAAAGACCTGCGCCCAGACGACACCGATGCCGTCTGGGCGCAGGCCAGATAACGTGGGCGAACACGCCTGCTAACGCAGGTACGCCTTCGCGTTGCTCAGGCTGTAGGCAATCGTCGAGCCGTTGTGCAGCAGTGACGACGTCTGCGGAGTGATCATGCCGGTAATGCCCAGCGCCAGGAGCGCCGAGTTGGTGAGCATCACCTTAGAATAGGAGCTCGTCAGACGGTCGATGAGGCCCTGGCTCATGCGGCGCAGACGCACGATCGCGGCCAGATCCGTATCGGTCAGGATGATATCGGCGATCTCCTTGGCGATGTCGCTTCCGCCGCCCATGGCCAGCCCCACGTCGGCCAGGCCCAGCGCCGGCGAATCGTTGACGCCGTCGCCCACCATGGCAACATGGCGCCCCTCGCTCTTAATGCGCTCCACATAGGCGTACTTGTCCTCGGGCAGCAGTTCGGCCTTAAACTCATCAACGCCCGCCTCGCGCGCGATGCGCTCGGCCGTGCGCTCGGAATCGCCCGTGAGCATAACCACGTGCTTGACGCCCAGCGCATGCAGGTCGGCAATGGCCTCGCGCACGCCGGGTTTGAGCGGGTCCTCGATACCGAGCACGCCGACGACCGCGCCGTCGACCGCCAGGTACAGCGGCGACAGACCCTGCATCTGGGACTCGATGCGCTCCTTGATGTCGGATTCGAGCTGTGCGCCCTCGTCCTCGAATACAAAGTGCGCGGAACCGATGATGGCGCGGCGCCCTTCGATGGACGAAGCGATGCCGTGCGCCACGATGTACTCGACGGCGGCATGGCGCTCGCGGTGCTCGAGCCCGCGCTCGCGTGCCGCATTGACCACGGCACGCGCCACCGGATGCGGAAAATGCTCCTCCAAGCAAGCGGAAAGGCGCAGGATCTCGTCCTCGCTCCAGCCATCGGTGGTGAGCACGCAGGCAAGACGCGGCTGCGCCTCGGTGAGCGTGCCGGTCTTATCAAACACAATGGTATCGGCCTTGGCGAACGACTCAAAGTACTTGGCGCCCTTGACCATGACGCCCATCTTGGCAGCATCGCTCATGGCGGTCATGACGGCGACCGAGCCCGTAAGCTTGAGCGCGCACGAGTAGTCGACCATCAGCGCCGCCGAGGTCTTGATAAGGCTACGTGTGGTGAGAGCGACAAGGCCCGCGAGCAGGAAGTTCCACGGGACGATCTTGTTGGCGAGGTCTTCCATGTGCGACTGGCCCTCGGACTTGAGTGAGTCGGCGGTCTGCACGAGCGAGACGATCGAGCGCAGTTTGGTCTGCGCCGTGTTGGCGCGCACGCGCACCAAGATGCTGCCGTCTTCCACGACGGTACCGGCGAACACGTCGTCGCCCACGCTGCGCTCGACGGCCAGCGGCTCGCCGGTCAGGGTCGCCTGGTTGACCATAGCGCTCCCCTGCTCGACAACACCGTCGATGCAAATGGACATGCCAGTGCGCACGGCGACCAGATCGCCGGGCTCAAGCTCGGTGGCGGCAACGCTTACCTCGGTGTCACCGACCACTTTTTGTGCCTTATCGGGCACATCGAGCAGCGAGTTGATGAGCTCGTTTTCGCTCATGGCGCGGGTGTAGTCCTCGAGCAGCTCGCCCACGTTGAGCAGGAACATCGTCTGGCCCGCGGTGTCGACATCACGTTTGACGAACGAAATGCCGATGGCCGAAGCGTCGAGCACGGGAACGGTCAGGCGCGGCTGCGCGAGCTCACGGAGGGCGGCGCGCAAAAAGGTCATGTAACCGGCCACGACAAACACCGCACGCAGGGGCGTGGGCAAAAACCATCGGCGCGCATAGTGGGCGCCGACAAGTGTGGCAAGGTCCATGACGAGCTTGTGCTTGCGTGGCTCAAGCTGCATCACGTAACCCGTCTTTGCGTCGGCAATGGCCTGAGCGTCGAGCTCACCGACGGCGGCCAGCACGGCCGTGCGACGCTGCTCGTCATATTCGAGCGCCATCTGGCCAATACGGCCATAGACGCGCACCTTGCGCACACCATCGATTTCGCCGCCAAGCTTAAGAAGCGCATCGAGATCGCTCTCTGGCACAGGACCCGCCAACTGAAGACGGGTCCTGCCGGGGATCTCGCTAATAATCGAGAATCTCATAGTTTGTGCCTGGGAGCGTTACTCGGCTGCCTCGTCAACAGCGGCCTCGCTTTGGGTGATGTAGGCAGCCTCGGCAACCATGTCGTCGACATTGGCCTTTGCCTGCTCGACCATGTCCTGGTAGCCGTTCTTGATGCGCATGCCGCACGCGATACCCTGCACGCAGGCATTCTTGACCGGAGCGCTGGTAAGCAGCTTGATGCCGGCCGTGCCAAGCAGAAAACCGCCACCGACAAGCAGGGTATTGAACGTCGACTTCTTCATGTTGCTTCTCCCTTTTGCCGCATCGGACGCGGCACGGTGCCTCAGCACCCGAGTAAATAAGTTTGCTCGAGCACACTTTTGAAAAATAGTTTAGTTTATCTAACTATTGAGGTCAACAAAGGTTAACTTTTTGGAAATCTTGGGGCGCGATGTGACCAAGAGGACCGTCCCTGCACCACATCCACAAAAAATGAGGGTGCCAACGGCGCCCTCATTCACCAAATTCCATTCAGCCCGCCTGACCCCGAACGGCCGAGTCGTCACGGAACCGAGGGGCCGGGCGCAGGGCCTTACCTCTCAATGAGTTCCCTTCAAAACAATGGGCGCGCCAACGGCGCGCCCATTCACTCTATTCCATTCAGCCCGCCTGACCCGAACGGCCGAGTCGTCACGGAACCCGGGAGCCCCGGCAGGGCGGGTGCTTGCTCAAAATGAGTTCCGCACGCAAAGAAGGCCACTTAATGTGGCCTTCGTCTTGCGCAGGACTGTTTGAAATTTTGAGGAAGCACCCGCCCTGCCGGGGCTCTCGGTTCCCGCTTACGAGAGCGACGTTCTCAGCAACTCGTTGAAGAGCTTCGGGTTGCCCTTGCCGCGGCTCGCCTTCATGCACTGACCCACCAAAAAGCCGATGACCTTCTGGTTGCCATCACGATACTGCTGCGCCTGATCGGCACAGTTTGCCAGCACCTCGTCCACGATCGGCTGCAGCGCGCCGGCATCGCTCACCTGACGCATGCCGCGCTCGTCGACGATCTTGTTGGGGTCGTCGCCGGTCTGGGCCATGGCCTCAAAGACCTCGTGAGCCTGGTTGGAGCTGATGGCATCGGTCGCCAGCAGCTTAGCAAGAGCTGCCACCTGAGCCGGCACGATGCCGGACTCGGCGAGCGACACGCCTGCGCCCTTAAGGTAGGCGATCATCTCGTTCACCAGCAGGTTTGCGACCGTCTGGGCCTCCTTGCCGGCCATACCGGCAGCGGCGGCCTCAAAGAACTCGGCAAACTCCGGGTCGCCGGCGATCTGCTCGGCATCGGCGGCCTTAATGCCAAAGTCGGCCTCAAAACGGGCGCGCTTGGCATCGGGCAGCTCGGGGATCTCGCCTCGGCAGCGGTCGATAAACTCGTCGTCCAGATCGAACGGCGCCAGGTCGGGATCCGGGAACAGGCGATAGTCGTCGGCCGTCTCCTTCACACGCATGACCACGGTGCGCTTACGGCTGGGCTCCCAGTGGCGGGTCTCCTGATAGATGATGCCGCCCTCCTCGAGTACCTCGGCCTGGCGGCAGATCTCATAGGCAAGGCCGTCATGCAGGCTCTTGAACGAGTTGAGGTTCTTGAGCTCGGTCTTGGTGCCCAGCTTGGTCTCACCGCGGCGTCGCAGCGACACGTTGCCATCGCAGCGCATCGAACCCTTCTCCATGGAGCAATCCGAAATGCCCAGCGTCACAAAGATGCGACGGAGCTTCTCCATAAACAGGCGAGCCTCCTCGGGCGTACGCAAGTCGGGCTCAGTCACGAGCTCAATCAAAGGCGTGCCGCAGCGGTTGTAGTCGACGAGCGACTCGGCCGCGGCGGTAATGCGGCCCTCGGCACCGCCCACGTGCACCATCTTGGCGGCGTCCTCCTCCATGTGGATGCGCAGGATGCGAATGGGCACCGTGTAGGAACCGTCCTCGCGACGCTCGGGCATCTGCAGGCTGGACGCATCGTAGCTGGCCAGGTGGCCGGCGCGCTGGTTGCCCTCGCGCATGGTCGACGTCATGGACGTGGACAGGCCCTCGGCGTTGGCCGAAGCGCTCGCCAGACTCTGGGCCTCGGCCTCACCAAACGCGCAGTCGGGGCGCTCGGCGGCACCGCGACCGGTCACGTCCAGGTCCAGATGACCGTACATGGCAAAGGCGACCGGACCCTGCGTGGTCTGGAAGTTCTTGGCCATATCGGGATAGAAGTAGTGCTTGCGGTAGAACATCGAGTGGCGCTGGATCTCGCAGTTGGTGGCGAGACCGGCCTTGACGATGCTCTCGATGGCGCGCTTGTTGGGCACCGGCAGGGCGCCGGGCAGGCCCAGGCACACCGGGCACACGTTGGCGTTGGGCTCGTCATCGTGGCTGAGCTTGCAGTTGCAGAACATCTTGGTGTCGAGTGCGGTGAGCTCGGTGTGGATCTCCAGGCCAATCACGGCCTCCCAATCCTGCAGGACCTCGGAAAGCTCCTTCATTACAGCTCGCCTCCCTTCCCGGCAAAATCGGGCGCGACGGAAAGCGCCGGCGCACCCGTGGCGGCATCGGCAAAGCCGCGCTCCAGGGCGCGGGCAAACGTGAGCAGCTGACGGTCCTTAAACGCAGGTCCCACCAGCTGAGCAGAAACGGGCAGCTTGCTGTCCTCGCCCAGGCCTAGCGGCACCGAGATGCCACCGTTGCCGCAAATGTTGAGCGAAATGGTGTACAGGTCGGACAGGTACATCTGCGTGGGGTCGCTGATCTCGCCAAACTTAAAGGCCGTGCGCGGCGAGGCGGGCATCAGGATCGTGTCCACCTTGGCATACGCGGCGTCGTAGTCCTGCGTGATGAGCGTGCGGGCCTTCTGCGCGGCGTAGTAATACTTGTCGTACACGCCCGAGCTCAGCAGGTAGGCGCCGAGCATCTGACGGCGCTTGGCCTCGGCACCAAAGCCGTGGGCGCGCGAGAGCGAGCTCTGGTCGGACAGGTTGGCGCAGCCCTCCTCCTGGTAGCCGTAGCGAATGCCGTCGAAGCGGGCAAGGTTGGAGAACGCCTCGGCCGGGCCGATGACGTAGTAGGCAGCGATGGCGGCGTCCAGATGCGGCAGGTCGACCTCGACCAGCTCGGCGCCCTGGTTCTGCAGCTCCTGGGCAGCGCGCTGAACAGCGGCCTTGACCTCGGGCGTTAGGCCCTCGGCCTCCATAAACGCGGGGATGATGCCCACGCGCTTGCCCTCGATGCTGTCGTTGAGGTGCTCGGTAAAGTCGACGGCGCAGTCCTGGCTGGTGCAGTCGTACGGATCGTGGCCCGCGCCGGTAAGCGCGTTCATGGCCAGCGCGACATCCTCGACCGTGCGGCCGAAGGGTCCCACCTGGTCGAGCGACGAGCCAAAGGCAACCACGCCGTAACGGCTCACGGCGCCATACGTGGGCTTAAAGCCCACCACGCCGCACAGCGACGCCGGCTGGCGAATGGAGCCGCCGGTGTCCGAGCCCAGCGAGAGCGCGACCTCGCCCGCGGCGACGGCTGCAGCGGAGCCGCCCGAGGAGCCGCCAGGCACGCGCTCGGTATCCCAGGGGTTGTTGGTGCGGTGGAACGCCGAGCTCTCGGTAGAGCTGCCAAAGGCAAACTCGTCCATGTTGGCCTTGCCCATGGGCAGGCAGCCGGCATCGAGCATGCGCTGGACGCAGGTGGCGGTGTAGACGCTCTGGTAGTCCCCGAGCATGCGGGAAGCGCAAGTGGTGCGCGTGCCCACGAGGTTCATGTTGTCCTTGATGGCCAGCGGCACGCCCGCGAGCGGGGGCAGCGGCTTTCCGGCGGCACGGTCGGCATCCACGCGCGCGGCGGCCTCGAGCGCGAGCTCGGGCGCCACCTGCAGGAATGCCTGGACCCCGCCCTCGCGCGCCTCGATGGCGGCAAGGGAGGCCTGGGCCACCTCGGTAGCGGTAAAGTCGCCGGCGGCAACGCCCGCGGCAATCTGGGCGGCGGTAAGGGAATCGAAGCTCTGCGCCATTACTCGCTCTCCCCCTCTCCCAAAATGGACGGCACGCGGAAGTAGCGGTCACGCGCGCTGCCGGCGTTTTCCAACGCAACGTCGAGCGGCAGGTCGCGCTCGGGCTCGCGCAGGTCGTCGCCCATCACGTTGGACAGGCTACCGATGGGATGGAACGTGGGTTCCACGTCGGGCAAGTCATATTGCAAGACGGGCTCGAGCATCTGGACGGCGTCGTTCATGTAGGACGTCATCTGGGTGAGCTCGTCATCGGTCAGTGCGATCTTTGCGTACTCGGCGATGCCGCGCACGTCTTTCTCGCTGAGTGCCATAGGCGCTCCCTTCCGCATAACAGTTAAACCGCTCTAGTATACAGGGCAACGCCGGCTTGGAGCAGGCGCTTTACCCAAATGCAGCGAAAACGTAACGAGGACGGCGGGTTGGCAGGGCGCGACCCGGCGGACCTGCGGCGAAAACCGTCCCGCCCACAACAAAAACCGTCCCAACATTCGACGTTTTTCTGCAAAATCGCGATTTTCATCGAATGTTGGGACGGTTTGGAAGCCCGACCACCACAAAGTTGCCTGTCCCCATTGTGGTGGTTCCGAACAATGGCTATGCCGAGGCCTTGGCCTTGCGGCGTTTTCGGATCGCGTGGATGACGATGTCCAGCAGTAACAGCAGGATGGCCACGACCACGATGAGCACGGCGAACTCACGCTTGCCCCAGTGGCGGCCGGCCAGCGACTTTTGCTTGTCGACGTCCTTCTTGCTGTACTTGGTGCGCACGCAATGCACCAGCAGGCGATGATCGTTCACGCCGTAGGGCGTGCAGGTGACGAGCGTCACCTTGTCGGCGCCGGGCTCGATGGTCAGCGATTCCATCTCCTCGGGCAGCACAACCTCGGAGTCCACCATCTTGTAGGCGAGCGTCTTGTTCATGGTGTGCAGCAGCACCAGGTCGCCGGGCTCCAGCGAGTGAATGTCGTCGAACATGCTCAGGTTGCGCATGCCCGAGTGCGCGGTGAGCACGCAATGCGTCGAGGTGCCGCCTACCGGCAGGCTCGTGCCCTCTAGGTGGCCGACGCCCGCCATAAGGACTTCCTCGCTTGTGCCGTGGTAGATGGGCATGCTCACGTCGATGGAGGGGATCTCGACCCAGCTCATCATGGGGTCGCGGTCAAAGATGAGCTGCTGATCGTAGGGCTCGATCTGGTCGGCGGGGAGCTCGGTGGCCTCGCCAGCTAGCTGCTCGTTAAAGGAGCGCGCCTGAAGCAGAATGCGCTCGCGCTCCTCTTCGGAGAGCGCGTCCACGGTGCTGGACACGGTGCTGATCTGGTTAAACACGCCCGAGGCCTCGAGCCGGTCCAAGATCCACGGCCAAGTCATAAGGCCCACGCCAATAAGGATGATGACGATGGTGATGAGCCGGTCGGCCCAGCGTGGCAGCCGTTTGCGACGACGCTTACCACCCTTGGGCTTGGTTTGCAGGCTTGAGCCGCCGCTGGTCGCGGCGTCATCGCTCTTCATGTGTTTGGCGCCCTGCACCATCGCCGGTCACTCCTCTACAACTCAAGTTGTCTAAACAAATAATAGCCGATTCGCGAGCTCATGCGCCGGACAACGCAGCTAGGACCGAAACACCGCCTACGGCCCGAATTCTTGGAGACCTTCTACAGCGCTTCTTGCCATGGATATTCCCTTCCAAACATGCGATCGACTTCGAGCTGAATTCGCTCATCGTCGATTGCCGCCAAAGATAGCGCAAGCGAAATGTCGTCGACACGGGAGGAGCCGGCAAACACGGGCACATAGCGCCACACTTGGATCATCGCCGTTTCGTTATCCGGCAACTCCCCATCTGCGACTTCGAGGTCGCTCAGTTGACGCCATGCACTTCTTAAGACGGCCTTTTGTTCCATGCCCGGCGCAGCGAGCATCGAACGCGCAGCGAGCGCCGTCTCCCCGGCGTCAACAAGATAGTCGATCTGCTGCGTCTTCCTTGCAAAAAAGACCTTCGAGACAGGCGAGGAGAGCTCTGCCATGTGCTCGCTGAGCAGAAGATCAACGGCAACAGGGAACACGACGACACGTCGCTTGCGACGCTCGCGCCTCGCGAGCCCCCTGTCAACAAGCTCGGTTATAGCCTCGCTCGCGCGGCTTGCCGAAATCCCAAGCGCACGGCAAAGGTCATAGGGGCGATATGGCTCCTGGGCTGCTCCCCAGATTGCGGCAGCCTGCGCGTTGGGTGACATCTTGGTCGCGTGATTGCGAAACCGGACACTGCCCCTCTCCGTGCAGGCCGTGCCCATAAATGGAAGAAAAGCCTGTCTGCCGGGGCAAACAAACGGAATCCCTTGTGCGACCAATGCTTTGCGCTGACGTGCATCGGCATCAGGAAACGAAACGACAACAGGAGTCTCCGCACGCAAGGCTAGCTGACTATAGACCCTCTTAGCCTCGGGAAGCCCGACGCCAGTAGGCAAACTTGCAAG
Organism: Collinsella sp.; assembly: GCA_048205975.1. GTDB lineage: Bacteria > Actinomycetota > Coriobacteriia > Coriobacteriales > Coriobacteriaceae > Collinsella. The sequence continues at coordinate 2,497 of DBEWTI010000106.1, read as the reverse complement.
CAAAAACGAAAAACCGTTTGCGTCAACAGCGCGGACTTCAATCGCCCGCAGATGCAGCGGCAAGCGTGCGGATCCAGGCCAAGTTTTGGTCTTGGCGGAGAGGCCTAGTGCTTCTTGTAAGTAGATTAACGCTTCGTTCATTTCCATTGTTTTCGTTCGATTCCGGTTTATATTGGAATTATACATAATTTTCGGAATTAGCGAGCTTCTTCTCATGCATAGGTCCGCATTTGCGTTTTCAGAATATCCCGGATCGGCGGGGCGATTCGGGATACAATGTCAATAGGAAACGACGCATCCCGCGTAAGTACTTAGGAGCGCGGGCGGCCTAGTTTTCTGGTTTTGTTAAATGCTCGGGATCCGACCCCCGGGCATTCTTATTTGCGCTTGTTGCGGCGCAAATGCCTTCTACCGTCCGCACCGCGCGTGCGCCTACGGACCTTAATCCGAACCTCATACGAGTCAAGAAACGCGATGACGAACGTACCCGCATCGGACGGTGGAGGCTGGCTGCGTTGTCCCAAAAAATACGGGGCAGACTCCAGTGCGGAGTCTGCCCCGAAAAGAGAATGGCAAAGCAAGAACGTCAATGGACGAGAAAAGTGTCCGCAAGTCTCATGGCCATCACATCCCACCTGCCAAAGGGATGGGTGAGTGAGCGTTACTCCTGCTCGGACTCCTCAGCCTGCTTACGGCTGCGGATGAGGTGCGCCACGCCGATGCACAGCACCGCGCCACCAGCGATCCAGGTGAAGGTCACGCCGTTGAGACCAGTGAGCGGGAGGCCAACCTGCTTGGTATCGCCAACGGTAATGTTGAAGGTGCCGTCGTCGTTAAAGGTTGTGCCATTTTCGGCCTCAAGCTTGTTGTCATCCTTCACATCATTTGGAGTGCCGATGATAATTTGATCCCCTTGTCCTTTTGTTCGAAGCGCGTAATTGACATTTTCCAGTTTGGCGTCGGGATCGGTACCAATAACAGGATCAATTGTAAAGTCGAAAGACTTCACGGTCGTGTAGCCACCCTGGGGAGCTACAACCTCATCAACGGTATAGGTTCCGGTATCGAGACCCTTGACCGTAAAGGTGCCGTCGTCGGTGGTCTCAAACTGATACGGATCTTTGCCGAGTTTTCCATCAGACTGAACGTACTTTCCCTCTGCATCCTTATTGTCCGCAGAGTTAACCTTGATTGTGAACTTGGCACCATTGAGCGGGCGCTCGGTACCCAAGTCGACCTTGTTGACCTTGAGGCCGTAGGTGTAGTCCCTGACAGTGTCGGGCACGGTCTGGCCATGGTCCGTGGTCATGGGGTTGTTGGAGTAGTAAAGCGTTACGGTGTTGGGATTGTCCACTTTGTACTTAGCCGAGGCAACAACGGCACTCTCATTAATCTGCGCTGTATAAGAGACAACGATGCAAGAATCCTTAGTAATTGTCGCCCCACTGATGTCCTTCAGATTATTGCAAGTCCAATTCATCGTCTTGTTGCCGTTCGCATCTGCATCACCGCTACTCGGCTTAAACGAGTCCGTGATGTTCAACGCCGGCTTCTCGTGCTTAAGATCTTTCTGCGCAGCATCCTTGCTTGCATACAAATACACCTGAGCACCATTCTGCAGCGTCAGACCCTTGGAAATCTGGTCGGAGAACTGATAGTAATATGTGTCGTACGAGTCATAGTTATCAGCGATGGTGCCGTAGAGGTTGTACGTCACGTCCTGACCGATCTGAGAATCGGCGGCATCGTGCTCTTTGCCATCCGCGTCGCTCACGATCTTCTTCTCGACGGTAGGGATGTTCTTTTTCGGCACAATAGTCACTGGATTTATGCCGTCCACGAGCTTAAAGATGGGCGATGTAAAGACATCGGTCGATTGACTGGCCGCTAAGCCTTCAGCAGGCTTGTTGACGCCCGCAGTAAGGAACAACCAGTAACCAGCGTCGAGTCCAGTGAGCGTGCTATCTCCTTTCGTAGTCGAATTCCAAGTGAAGCTATCTGCACTAAGATTCTTTGCAATTGTATTCAAAACGTTATCATTTTTGACACGCGAATCAGTTCCGTTCACGCCAGCATTCGCGTTCAGCCATTCGGCTGCATCCTGAGCGTTCGTGCTGTTGTAATCGTTTTTTATAGTGCGAATTGCATTAACAACAGCCTCCTGGATCGCTTGCTGCTCAGTCGCATCGGCACCGGCCCACTCAATCCCGCTTACCGTGGTGTTCTCGCCGGTCTTGGTAACCGTCGCCTTGAAGATCTGAATGCCCTTGTAGGTAGACGACTTGGCGTAATCGGAATCACTGAACGTCACAGTCGATCCACCCTCAGCAAACGCCATGGTCACCGGGGCCATCACGCCGCCGAAGCTCAACGCCGCCGTGAGGCCGGCGGTTACTGCCAAGCGTGCGATGTTCTTGCTCATGCTCATCTTCTTTTCCTCTGCTTTCTGCTCGAATTCCATTTGATCTAAATCTGTCTGTCTGTGTCTTAGCATCTG